>JBCCNJ010000144.1:0-10475 GCA_039025905.1 Pseudomonadota bacterium
ATCAAAATGGGTTTGCAACACTCTGAACAGCGTGTCGAACACCACCACCGGGCGGGCGTTGCCGATATGGGCCAGGTTGTAAACCGTCGGGCCACACACGTACATGGTTACCTTGTTGGGTACCAGCGGTTCGAACACCTCTTTCTGACCGCTGAGCGAGTTGTATACATGCAGCGTCACTGACTGTTTGACCCCTGAGATGCCCAACTGTCGCGCAGTGCGATGGTGCGATTAAACACCGGTCGCTCGCGAGTGTGGTCATAGCGATCGGCAACGAAGTAACCCTCTCGTTCAAACTGGAAGTGTTGCTCAGGTTCGGCCTCAACTAATCCGGGCTCAATCCACGCCTGCTTGATGAGCTTAAGTGATTCCGGGTTGATATGATCGAGAAAATCCCGGCCGCCACCGTCAGGTGATTCGTGATTGAACAGCCGATCGTAAATACGCAGTTCAGCTTGCGCACCGTGGCTCGCGCTCACCCACTGGATCACGCCTTTGGGTTTGACGCCATCCGCAGGGTCCGCCCCCACGGTGTCGGGAACGGTTTTCGCATGGACTTCCAGAACATTGCCCTCGTCATCTTTGACCACATCATGCGCTTCGATCACGTAAGCGCTGCGCAGGCGAACGCGCTTGCCCAGCACCAGACGCTTGTACTTGCGATTCGCCTCTTCACGAAAATCATCTGCATCTATATAGAGCTCACGCGTAAAAGGTAGGGAACGCTCGCCCATGTCTACGCGCGAAGGATGGCGGGGCACGGTGAGTTGCTCGACCCTATCTTCTGAATAATCGGTGAGTACGACCTTCAATGGATTTACCACGCACATAGCCCGGGGCGCGTTCTCATTGAGATCATCCCGAATAGCAAATTCCAGCATGGCGACATCAACCACACCGTCACTACGGGTGGTGCCTATCATGTCGCAAAAGGTGCGGATCGCCGCTGGCGTGAAGCCTCTTCGTCGCATGCCGGAAATGGTGGGCATGCGTGGATCGTCCCAGCCGCTGACCATACCATCGTCTACCAATTGTTTCAGCTTGCGCTTGCTCGTTACCGTGTAGCTTGGATTTAGCCTGCCGAACTCATACTGTCGCGGCCGCTTATCGACTGGCAAATGTTCCAGAAACCAGTCATACAGGGGCCGGTGGTCTTCGAACTCCAGCGTGCAAACGGAGTGCGTAACGCCTTCGATCGCGTCTTCCTGACCGTGGGCAAAATCATAGGTGGGATAGATCACCCAATCACTGCCGGTTTGGTGGTGTTCCACTTTACGTATTCGATAGAGAATGGGGTCGCGCATATTCATATTGGGCGAGGCCATGTCGATTTTCGCGCGCAGCACACGGGCACCCTCATCGAACGCGCCCGCCTTCATTTGCTCTAGCAAATCGAGATTGTCCAGCACACTGCGATCGCGATAGGGACTGTTTTTTCCCGGCTCCGTCAAGGTGCCACGGTATTCCCGCGCCTCATCGGCACTGAGATCGCAGACGTAAGCATTACCCTGCTCTATCAGGTAGCGAGCCCAGTCGTATAGCTGCTGAAAATAAGACGACGCGAAACGCACATCACCGTCCCACTGAACGCCCAGCCAGCGCACGTCCTCTTGAATTGAATCGATGTAGTCCTGGCTTTCCTTTTCCGGATTCGTATCGTCAAAGCGCAGATTGCAGCGACCGCCAAAACGCTCCGCGAGCCCAAAATTCACGCAAATCGACTTCGCATGGCCCAGATGAAGATAGCCATTGGGTTCGGGGGGAAAGCGAGTGACCACCTGGTCGACCCTGCCATTTGCCAGGTCGTCCTCTACTATCGTCTCCAGAAAATTGCTAGAGCCGGTCTCTTTCATAGCGCATCAGGAACTGCATGAATAAAAAGGCCGCGTATTATAGCCACAGAAAGGCCCGCCTAATACCCGCAAATCCTCCGCTGCGCCGATATCGACAATTTTCCAGCTTCTGCCGATTGGGCTGTTTTCCTCACCCAGAAAAGCCCGTATCATTGCCCGGCTTCAAGAACTCACCCGCAAGGACAAAGAATGGTCATCATCCGTACCACTTTTGGCGATATCAAACTGGAGCTTGACGCCGATAAGGCGCCCGCGACGGTTGCCAACTTCCTAGAGTATGCACGCGCTGGATTTTACGATGGCACGATTTTCCATCGCGTCATCAACAACTTTATGATTCAGGGCGGCGGTTTCGACACCGAAATGCAGCAAAAAGGCACCCGAGCGCCGATCGAAAACGAAGCTGATAACGGCTTAAAAAATGACTTCGGTACCATCGCGATGGCCCGCACCAACGATCCGCATTCGGCAACCGCTCAGTTTTTTATCAACGTGAAGGACAATGATTTCCTCAATCACAGCGGAAAAAACATGCAGGGCTGGGGCTACGCGGTATTCGGCAAGATGGTCGACGGTGACGACGTACTGGAAAAAATTCGCAACGTGCCCACTGGCAGTAGCGGCGGTCATCAGGACGTGCCCACCGAGCCCGTTATCATAGAGTCAATCGAAGTCGTCGAAGCGAGTTAGGCAAGCTCCTCCTCGGATCGCGGATGTCCAGCGTTTGCTTCATCTCCGATCTTCACCTCGATCACAAGCGGCCCGCTGCGACGCGGGCCTTCCAAACCTTCCTTAACACGCACCAGCACAGCGAACAGCTTTATATTCTCGGCGACCTGTTCGAGGTTTGGTTGGGGGATGACGATGACAGCCCACTGGCTACAACGGTCTCTCAGTCCTTGCGCACCTTCAGTGACGCAGGCTGTGACGTCTTTATCATGCCCGGCAATCGGGACTTTCTATTGGGGGAGCGCTTTTGTGAAGCTGCGGGTGCATCACTGCTGGCAGACCCAACATTGATTTCCTTGTTCAATGTACCCACTTTGCTAATGCACGGCGACAGTCTGTGCACCGCCGACACGGACTATCAGCGCTTCAGGCGAATGACGCGCGACCCACAGTGGCAGGCCGAATTGTTAGCAAAACCGCTGACAGCTCGCCGGGCGATCGCAGCTGATCTGCGCGCAGCAAGCCGGGAAGCGAGTAGTTTAAAGAGTGAGGACATCATGGATGTGGCCCCGCAAGAAGTGGATAAAATGATGCGCTCGCATACGGCGACTCAGTTGATTCACGGTCATACGCACCGGCCAACAAGCCATCGCGTGACGCAAGGTGTGAGGTGGGTACTTGGCGCCTGGGACCAGCAAGCCTGGTTTGTGGAGGCAAGTGAAGGACTTCTGGAACTAAAATTTATCGATATAAAACAATAATATATGAATTTTTATTAATGTCGATTGTGGCGCTAGATTAAGTATCTGTTCGGCCACTGACCTCAGGTACACCGCTGTGGAAACGAAACGCACTGTCCGCTGATTCGATCAATTCTTGTTCACGCTGCAGGAACAGCGGCAGGCGATCAGCCACGGCGGACTTGGAAGCCAGGCCTTCAGCCAGTTTCAGATAATCGGTGAAATGCCGAGACTCAGATTTGAGCAGCGAGCTGTAGAAATTCGCAAGCTCATCATCCAGTACCGGCACTAGCGCCGCGAAGCGCTCACAGGAGCGGGCCTCGATAATCGCACCGACGATAAGCGTATCAAGCAGTCTATCCGGTTCCTTTTCACGCACTAGCTGGCGTAACTCTCCGGCGTAACGGGACGCGCTTAACTGAGGGTAGCGGATACCTCGCGCCTGCATCAGTGCAATCACCTGCTCGAAATGACGTAGTTCCTCGCGCGCCAGCCGTGACAGCCGGCTCAACAAGGTCGGGTACTCCACATAGCGGTACATCAAGTTGAGCGCAGTCGAGGCCGCCTTCTTTTCGCAGTTGGCGTGATCGATGAGCAGGATGTCTTGCTGTTGCACTGCGCATGTCACCCAGGACTGTGGCGTCGGACAGTACAGAAAACTGAGTATGGGGGAGATATCGACCGCGGCGGTCATTCAGCCAATCCTGCAAATAAATCCGGCGTCAGCATATAGCGTTCGTAATGGGCCTCGGACAGGGTATAGAACTCACGATCAATCATGTCTCGCAACGTACTCAGCGGCATTTTTCGATACGCCTGATCCACTTCGAATCCATATTCTGAGGTCTGCTCGATTTGGCTGGCGCCGGCTTTGATTAAGCTATACACCCAACAGTACTCATCGTGGTGCTTCGGGTAGGGAATCTGTTGTACCTGTAGCTGCCACTCAAGCAGCGCAGAATCGGTGATCTGAAGCTTGTTTTGAACACACTGAGACAGGAAGTCACCCAGTCGCGTTATCACCACCTGCTTCTGTTGCGGCGTGTAGCCGTTCCAGTCAATGACTTCGTGTGCAAAGCGTTTACAGCCGCGACAAACGCTGTCACCGATGCTGGTGGAGCACACGCCGATACAGGGTGTTCTGACGATATAGTCGGGCATTGCAAAGGGATTTTTTACCGTAGAAACAAGCGCTAGAGTCTACTTTATCACCCGCATGAATGCACGACGCAAGCGCCAGGCGCGTTTCTCGTCAGCACCCCCGGCGTTGTTAAAACTGCCTATGCTTAAGCTAAGACGGGGTTTCTGTCAGTCGTGGCCCAAAGCGAAACACGCTGCCCGCTCGTGGAGCAAACTAACGCCTTTGCGCTACTGGGCAAAAAGCATGGCGGCTACCATCGAATCTTTGATCGCTCCACCAAACTAGGAAGGGCTGGCGGAAGCGGTCACCGTTGTGCAAAATGACGCGCTGCGCCCTAGCCTAAGTTTGCTCACCAAAAACCCTGAGTCGCGGGGTTTTTTGTTATGGTCTTTCAGATGTCAGGCGAATCGGTAAAGCACAACAACAATATCAACACACTGCGGTTTCTGGGTGCCCTTTTCGTCCTGTGGGGGCATACATTTGCACTGTGCTATGGGCCGGGCGGCGGCAAGGGTTTCATAACTGAGTTAATCAGGCCCTTCACCGGCTACAGAGCCGGGCTGCCGGGTGTCGGCATTGGGCTATTTTTCGTCCTGTCCGGCTACCTGGTCTGCAAGAGCTATTTGAATCGAGAGAAGCTGCTTGTCTATCTGGAAGCGCGCATTCTCCGCATCTACCCTGCCCTATGGGTCAATCTCCTGCTGGTAGCCTTGCTGCTAGGGCCCATAGTCACCACCCTGGACTTGCAGGCATATTTCAGCCACGCGCAGACATGGGAATACTTGAGACACAATATGTGGCTTTATCCCGATATCTTCCATCGCTTGCCAGGAGTCTTCGATGACAACCCTCGTCCCGGGGTTAACGGATCCCTCTGGACGCTACCGATTGAAGTCCGAATGTACGTCTTTGTTGCGGTGCTGGGAGTATGTGGCGTGCTAGCCAGGCGGATCGCTCTCAACCTTGTCGCTCTCAGTCTGGTGGTATTCTATCTGGCCGCACCCGAGCACTTTTTTCTTCTGGAGAAATTGCGGCACGAACGATTCGCACTGTATTTTTTGCTGGGCGCGCTGTTTTACATCAATCGACAGAGTATCCCGCTGAACCTGACCGGGCTGATTGTACTCACGTTGGCTTTGGTCAGTCTGTATCTACCCGACAGCCGGCCTGCCTTTTTCAACCCATTTTACGCGCTGTGGTTTGCCTATCTAACACTCTATATCGCGCTTCATCCCCGTTTAAAGCTGCCCGACCTGGGTAGACACGGTGATTTTTCCTATGGGCTGTACTTGTACGCATACCCTGTAACCCAAATCTTCATTCTGGTGCTGGGTCCGGAGAATCCCTGGCTTATTCTGCCATTAGTCTTCGTCTCAACTTTATTATTGGCCGCGGCTTCCTGGTTTGCCATTGAAAAACCAGCGCTGGCGTTAAAAGGGCGGCTCATGCAACGTTCCGCCCGTGTCGCTTAGGCGGGTTTTCGCTCGAAGCGGATCAACCTGTTCGGCCGAAAGCTGCGCACAGCACGCTTCAGTCGTTGCAGGGTTGAATCGTCGCTGGCTGTAAATGGCGCATAGGCGAGATCGCCGTAGAGCGCGGTGATTTCCCGTACCTCTGTTGCCATGGACGGTACGGCGCGACATACCCGAGCCGAGAAATCGCTTGCGGTTTCACCGGGCATGCGCACAAACCCCAGCGCCGCCAATCGTTCGCAAAACTGGAGATAGTAGCGATCATGAGCTGGCGTTTTATTGGGTTTGCGCCTGCTCAGCAGATGAAGCGCAACCGGTATCAGCACCAACAGCCAGGTTCCGATCAACACGGCGATGAGCTTACGGGCGCTGATACCGTCTAGTACATCATCAAGCAGTTGGAATTGCTTGTCGCGATTAAAGCCCGTCACCCAAAGCTGCCAGCGATAGGTCAGCGCGTCATAGCGCAAACGCAAGGTATTGATCCAGCTGACACCGCGAAAATGGATCAGTGACAGTGGCGTGTCACTCAAAAAGCTGCCCTCAGCGGCCAGGGCGCGCTCTAGACCCCATTCGATGCGATCCGGAGATACCGCTGCGGTGGGATCCACTCTGACCCAGCCCTGTTCGGGCAGCCAGACCTCGGCCCAGGCGTGGGCATCAAACTGATGCACAATCACCGTGCTATTAAGTGGATTGATTTCGCCCCCCTGGTAGCCGGCGACAACTCTGGCGGGCACACCCGCAGCGCGCATGAGAGTGACGAAGGCAGCGGAATAGTGCTCACAAAATCCCGTGCGCACCTGAAACAAAAACGCATCCATCGCATTTTGCTCCGGCAGCAAGGGCGGATTTAAGCTGTATACAAAGGGCTGCTGTGTAAAGTTGGCCAGCACCGCCTCGACAAACGCCTCGTCGCTCCCGGCCCGCTCTCGCAAATCTCTTGCAAACTCTATCGTCGCTGGGTTTTCACCCTCCGGCAACACCAGCTCGACTGATCGACGCCAGGGCGTGAGCTCTTCATCGAGCGCGGCGTCTGTCCAAGTCTGAACCGAGTATTGCCGTTCATCCTCGACAATGCCCGGTGTGTACAGTGTGTAATCAGAGGACTCAATCACACCCATTGAACTGGATCTGGCATAACGCAGACTGTAAAGCCAATTCTGTTGCGTAGGCTCCAAAATCACCTGGTACTCGATGGGCTCGCCCGCAAGATCTCCAGGAGTGGGCCGCCGTTCCCTGGGCGGCACGTCATAGTAGCGAAGGCTGCGCCATGCGCCGTCCTCTAACCGACTCATCACCAGTCCGCGCCAGTAAAGCTCACTCGCAAACGGTATCTCGCCGTCAAAGCGAACCCGAAAGGCCACCGCGTCAGATTTGCTAAGATTGGAAATGTCCCCTGGCTTCATAAAATCGCTGACACCGGTTTTGGCCGCGTGGCTTTTTATCGGCACAGACCATAAAGGACCGATGCGGGGGAATAGAAAGAACAGCACCAGCATCAACGGCATAGCCTGCAACAGCATAACGCCAGCAAGGCGAATCGTTTTGCGATTGAATTGATGCTCGCCTGGACGGTGCATGGCAACCAGTGCCGTTGTTACCAACAACACGTTCAATACGGAATACAACACGATCGGTAGATCCTGGCTAAAGAGAAACTCCGTGATGCAAATGAAGTAGCCAAGAAATAGCAACACATAGCCATCTTTGCGTTTCGCCAGCTCGATTAACTTCAGCGCAAAGGCCGTGAGCAACAGTGCAACGGTGGGCTCCAGGCCCAGCAGCGAGCCATAGCTAAGATAGATGCCCAGACAGCAGCTAACAATCATCACCGCCTTCACCCAGCGCCCGGGGAAAGACCAGCGCCCCTGATACACCATGATGCGCCACATCGCAGCAAAGACATAAACGGCAAGCACCCAAAGCGGAATACGCTGAATATGCGGTGCCACCAGGGTAAACAGGCTGATGATCATCCACACCAAGGCGTTGCGTGGTACTTGCTGATCCGGCTTCATAGCGGCTTGCGCTCAATACCGTGCAGCGCTAAGGCCTGCAGTACGCGATCCCGGTGACGCTCGCCAATTCCAGGTTCAATCGCCACACCGGGTAAACGCAATCCGTATTCCTCATTGCGATTTTCGAATTGCAGCGCCCAGTAACACAGATGGGACAAGCGCTGCTCCGTATCCACGCCGGGAAACATATCCCAATCCAGCCAGGCGCTGCGACTGGCATAGGCGTTGTACTGCTTGGTTTGCACACCCTGCCCGTGGGCGAGACCTTTCCAGTGGATTTGACGCATGGAATCCCCGTGGCGATAGTCTCTGAAACCGTAGAAGTCATCGCTTCCAGAAATAGGCACTGCGGCACCGTCGGGCTGATCGACTGAGAGTCCTGGCAGTTCGGCAGACGCCAGCGGCTGCGGATAGACCATCGCGTACAGATCCAGATCTATCCAGGTCCAGCAGCGCAATAGGCCTAGGGGGTAGGTAGATTCAATCAGCAATCGACCGGGACTAAACCAGCCCCGACCACCCACAGCAGTATGCAAGTGCACCTGCACTTGGTCCTGGTCTGCCAGGTTGACGACAGTGCCAGTACTGCTGGGCCAGCCCACATGCAAGCCAAAATGCTCTCGTTTGCCGCCGCGTTCCAATTGCAGCGCGAATTCGGACTGCTGCCCGGGAAACACCGGGCTGGCTCGCAGCGCTCTGATGGTCAAACCCGAGAGGTTGGCGTAGGTATGTAGTATGGCAATAACGAATACAGTGGCGAGCAAGAAGGTCAGCGCGAAGCTCATATTGTTTTGGTAATTGATCGCCGTGACCAGCATGATCAGCAGGCAGATGCCGAAGAACAAGCCGGTGCGACTTGGAAAAATGAAAATGCGCTTTTGATCAAGCGTGACCGATCTGGCAGGCGGGATGCGACGATTCACCCACTCTCTGAAGCGTTCTTGGAAGCGTCCCTGAAGTCCGGGTGCGATCGCCATCAGCTTATACCTAAGATAGGTAAGCGTCGAAGATCAGCCGCTGATAACATCGACATTGCGCCGCATCAACTCCACCAGTGCCATGCCATCGCCCGCATAGTCACCACTAGGGACGAGTCGATGGGCTGCGACTGCGGGCATGACCATTTGCAAGTCTTCGGGCACCAGATGCCCACGATTTTGCATGACGGCCCAGGTTCGCGCGCACTCGAGCAGCGCCAGTGCACCACGGGGTGAAAGGCCGACGGCAAATTCAGCAGCTTCGCGGGTGTACGCGACCAGGCGTTGCAGGTAATCCAGAATGTTCGAGGAAGCGTGCACACTACTGACGAGATCCCGAATCTGGTTCAGCTGATCACTATCAATGCGCTGTTCAAGAAGCGCCCGGGCATCGCCGTTGTTCGCTCCCTGTTGAAACATTTCTCTCTCGGCATGGGGGTGGGGATAGCCCAACTCCAGTCGCATCAGAAAACGGTCCAGTTGCGATTCTGGTAGTGGATAGGTACCGGACTGATGAATTGGGTTTTGCGTCGCAATCACAAAGAACGGATCTGGAAGTGGACGGGTCTCACCTTCAATGGTGACCTGCCCCTCGGCCATGGCCTCTAAGAGTGCGCTTTGCGTGCGCGGGGTTGTGCGATTGATTTCATCTGCCAATAGCAGCTGGGTAAATATCGGCCCAGGATGAAAGCTGAAGCTCGCGTCGTTGCGATCGTAGACCGATACGCCAAGAATATCCGCAGGCAGCAGGTCGCTGGTAAACTGAACCCGCTTCCAGGACAGGCCCAGCACATCGGCCAGTGCATGAGAAAGCGTCGTCTTACCCATGCCAGGTAAATCTTCGATCAATAGATGCCCACGCGCGAAGAGGCAGCACAGGGCTAAGCGGATCTGCGGTTCTTTACCCAACAGCACCTTGCCCACTTCCGCTACCGCGGTGTCGATTAATGCCTGTATTTGCATCTTTGTGCCCCGGTGTATCTGTTTTAATGTTTCTATTTTAGTGTCTCCTTTATCGCTTCAGTTCAACGCTGAAAATGCGCGACTGAGATCGCCACAGAGATCGTCAAGATGTTCAAGTCCCACCGCTATGCGGATCAGGTTTTCGGTAATGCCGGCCGAGGCGCGCTGCTGCTCCGTCAGACGACCATGAGTGGTTGTTGCTGGATGCACAATAGTCGTTTTCGCATCCCCTAGATTGGCCGTATGGGACATCATCTGTGTGCTGTCAATGAGGCGCCAGGCCTCGTTGCGCCCGCCCTTCACTTGAAAAGACAAAACACCGCCAAAGCCGCGCTGTTGCTGGCTGGCAAGCGCATGGCCGGGATGCTCGGGTAGTCCAGCGTAGAAAACGTTTTCGACTTGATCTTGTTGTTGCAGCCAGTGAGCCAGTTCCAGTGCATTGCGGCTGTGGGCATCCATTCGCAAACGCAGTGTTTCCAGACCTTTTAAAAACACCCAGGCATTGAATGCACTCATCGTAGGACCACAGGTTCGTAAAAATGTGGTCACCTCTTCCATATGCTCGCGCCCACCAACAACTGCCCCACCCACACAGCGCCCCTGTCCGTCCAGATACTTGGTGGCCGAGTGAATAACGAT
>JBCCNJ010000145.1:0-10315 GCA_039025905.1 Pseudomonadota bacterium
GCAACTTCTGCCTTGAACAGAGCGTCTTCAAAACGTCTGTAAGCACCACCTACTTTACGTGCACGAGTGCTGTACACTTCCATTTCGGCACGGTATTTTTCATTCGCTAACCGACGCATTTGCGCTTTCGCTCGCTCATCCCGATCTTCGATCTCGAACTCTTTCTTGAATCCGTCGTTGTCTCGCCACGCGTCATTCGAGTAATCGGTAGTACGCCTAGCTGCATATCGCATATCTTTGAGAGCGTCCCGATAGCCGAGTACCGCCGTCCGCAACTCGCTCGCGGCGTCATACTTTTTTTGTCCGATGTACGAATACCAACCTTTGAGACCTCTGAGCGCCGCCCAGGCAACGACGATGGCGGCAACGGCGGAGAGCCACTCTGTGGGAGAGGAGCTAGAGAGCCAGGACCAGAAGGGGCCGGCAGGGTCTTGTTCATTACCCTGCAAGGGAGGACTGACCCGATTGGTTTACAGTGGAGAAGTTGCACCCTTCTGAACCAGTTCTGAACCGTGGATTTTTCATCGAGTCTCCGTGGTCACTCAAGAATGGCTCAACCCTTATATTTACTGGTGCCCGAGGCCGGAATCGAACCGGCACGGCCGCTATGGCCGGGAGATTTTAAGTCTCCTGTGTCTACCAATTTCACCACCCGGGCATAGTTGCAAAGGCTATCAGCAGACTGCTGATTTTGGCGGCGGCATGATATCACACCCTTTCGAGCCCGTGCTTATCAAAGTCGCGCCATTTTTCAACGGCAAAAACCTCTGCATGGTAGACTCGCACCCGTCTGGACAGCGGTAGTACAGCCGAATGCGTCGATTTTTTTTCGCTCTGTTATTCGTGTTGGCGGCACTTGTGATCGCCGCGCTGCTCGCTTTACGCTCTCAGAATAATGTCATTGCCATAGCTTCCTGGGCATCTGAAACCTTTGCCGGATTAACGCTGCAGCTTGTCGATGCGCAAATTGATGTGTACGCGGGTAAGCTTTCTGCCAGTGAAGTGCATTTGTTGCCTGTGGGAACAGATGGTCCCGCCTTGCTGTCGATTCTTGACTTGCAGGCCAGTGTGCCGACCTCTATAAGCGCTGATTCCGTTTTGGTCTACCTTTCCGAAAGTGAAGAGGAAACGAATCCTAAGCCCGTGCAGTGGCTAGGTTATCTGCGCTGGCTGCCGACAGAACTGCGGATCGAAACTGTGCACCTGATCACCGCCTCTGAAAACACCTGGATTTTTCCGCTGATGGGTCTGAGGGGTGATCGTCTGGAAGCAGATAACTACTTTCTTAGCGCCACGGCCGGTTATGAGGGGGAACCGCTCCGCATGATCGTTGAGTTGGCAGCGGTCGATGAAGGCTGGGGCGCCTCGGCTGCTGAAGGCAAGGTGACCGTGGTGGCTCCAGACAGCGGCAGTACGATTGCGCTGAACGGGACCCTCGCGGGCACCGAGGTTGATTTTAACTACAACGTCGAGCTGGCGGCAGAATACAAAGATATTCGCGATTTTTTCAAGGGTTTCGAAGGCGGTGCAGACCTCGCGGGACGCCTTGAACTAGAGGGCAATATGCTCGGCGACGGTAAAGGTTTCCAGCTCTCAGATGCTGTCTTTTACTTAAATAATTCGCCCGCCTATAAGTTTGAAGCAGCAGGTACCCTCGCCTATCAGTTTTCCGGTGAAAGTCGCATTGATCTGACCGGTACGGGAGAGTTGGATTCCCTGTCTTACCTGTTGGCCTGGCTCGATCTTGACTTGAGTCAGTTCGGTCGGGCTCAAAGCAGTATCCGATTGGGTGGCTCACTAGACAAGCCAGTAGCCGAAGCGCTGACTTTGACCACTGCGAATCAGGACGGGCTCGTAGTTAGCGTGACCGGCAGGCTCAAGCTGTACGATGACCCGAGCGAGCTTCAAGACGAATCCAGCGCGGTGGAACTCACACTAACGGGGCCGTCGCTGAATGTACTGAAGCAGTGGACCGGGGACTTGCCATACGATCCCGGTCCGTGGCAAGCCACGACGCGCCTGATCGGTAATCCGTCGCGAGCATCGCTGCGCGACATTCAGGTGCAAATGGGTACATTGGATGGTTTGAGAGCGGTGATCGAAGGAGAGATTGCTTACATTGGGCCGCAAGTTACGGATGAAGGCGAGCGCTACGATGTGAGCGGAATCGATATCACAGTGAATGCGACGGCGCCCAATCTGGTGTCACTGATCGACGCATTGGAACTTTCATCGATTCCGGCAGACTACTCAGTTGTAGGCAGCCTGCGATTGACCGGAACGTTGGATGAGATGATGCTCTCAGATGCTAACGTCACCGCCACAGGAGGGGACTCACAGCTACAGCTTGGCCCACTCAGCGGCATCTTACTTGCTGATAAGGATAAGGTATTGTCCGGGCTAGACGGACCAGTACGATTCACGGCAGATGGCTTGAGCGTGTTTTCCGATTACACCAGCCTAGCCTTGCCCGAACTCGGGTCTCTGAGTGTTGCAGGAAATCTACAACAGGACGATTCGTCCTTTGAGCTCAATCGAATCGACGCGCGGCTGGGCAACGATGAATTGAGCATCAATGCAACGGGCCGCGTCGGCGACCTAACGAGCCTGAATGCTGTTGCACTCGATATCGTCCTTACTGAGGTACCGGTAAAGGTGCTGGCCGCATTGGCATTTCCTCAGGCGGATGAGCTGCCGGAGTTAGGTGCGCTTAGCGGTAGCATCGCAATAGAGAGAGCCACCGGAGAATGGAGTCTGCCAGAGATTGCTGTTGTGAATTCAGCGCCCAACGAGAGACTGTTCTTCGAAATCAGGGGCGCTGTTGAAGATATCTTGGGCGTCGTTCGGCCCGAGCTAGATGCACGCTATGCGCTGAGCGATCCGGAGTTACTTGAAGAATTGATAGATAGACCATTACCGCCGGTAAGCGGAGAGTTGGAAGTTCGTTCGCAGCAAGACGATGTGCTTGCAGAGACAAATGTCGTCATGGGTCAGACCGAGGTTCATATAACGGGCAAACTAGAGCGTGCCGGTAACACGCCCTCCTCTCTGGCGCTGTCTTTTGTAACACCCTATCTACATCTAAGCGACTTGGGATTTTCAGAAGAGGCAGTAGAAGGTCCTGTTGAGGGTGCTGTAGAAGACCCTGTGAAAGGTAGTGACGAAACCGATAATTCACTGGCTGACGACCCTGCACAAGCGAATGAGCAAGATGCCTCTACTACGCTTGCCATGCTACGCGATAATGCTCCACCCTTCCCGGTTAGCGCAGACTTTTCCATAGGCGGCATTGGCGGCGAGTACAGTGCAATAGACAGCCTTAAGCTGCGTTTGGTTGGCGTGGATAACCGCTACACCCTGGAGGAGTTTACCGCACGCTATAACCAGGCTGAAACGGAATTGAGGGGCATTATCGATCTCAACCCTGAGCTACCTGCCATCAGCCTCGCGGGACAAGCGACAACGATGCCGCTGGGCGCAATCCTGAGAGACTTTGGCTTGCAAACAAATGTCACCGGTGAACTGACATTGCTAGGCGGAGTGACTCTCATCGGAGATAGCACCGAGGCTTTGATTGCAAATTCCAACGGCAGCGTGGCCTTTGCGCTGGAAGAAGCAGTGATTGAAGGCGCAGCCTACGACCTTTTAGCAACTGACTTGTTGGCCTGGATATACTCTGGCGCCCTCGCGGATGACTCTACATACATCGATTGCACGATGGCCAAGTTCGATGTGCGCCAGGGCATCGCGACGAGCGATAGCCTGTATATCGAATCCTCCAAGATGGTGGCCACCGGAAAGGCGGAGTTCGACCTACCTCGAGCGCGCATGGACGTTAGGATAACCCCCAGATCGAAGTCGCGCCTGCTGCAGGTACCATCTGAGGTTCGCCTGAAAGGCAAGATGTCTGACCCCAACACCGATATATCAGCCGTGGGAACGGTGGCGGATGCGACTGCTGCAGCCATCATGTTAATCCCAGACCTGACAATGAAGCTGTTTGGTATCGGGCAATCCGATAACGACAAGCTGCAACCCTGCCGGGCTAGTCTCAATTAATCAGCAATGAGAATATACAAAGCTTCGTGCTAGACTCGCCCTGAGAATAAAAATGGTATCGGGTGGACGATGGCGGCAGCACGAGGAGAGTTTAGCTCCCGTTTTGGTTTTGTCATGGCAGCAGCTGGCAGCGCTGTGGGGCTTGGTAACATCTGGGGCTTCCCAACCCAGGCTGCGAGCAACGGTGGTGCCGCATTTCTGCTGGTTTACTTAGTCGTTGCCTTTACACTTGCCTATCCCGCTTTGATGGCCGAGCTCGTGATCGGGCGCCACGCCCACGCCAATGCCGTCCAGGCGCTGCGGCGTGTATCCAATACTGGCTCCCAGAGATTCCTCGGCGGTACCGCTGGCATCATCGGCTTTGTCATCGCCAGCCTGATTCTGAGTTTCTATGCGATCGTCGCGGGTTGGATGATGGCGTTTTGTCTGGCCTCCATTCTTACGCTCATTGGTGCCGACGCCGCAGCGCAGTGGCTGATATCGTTTGGATTTACACGAAATCTCATCGCGATGCTGTTATTCATACTGTTGACCGTGGCGATCATATCGCGCGGTGTGCAGGAGGGTATAGAGCGCTGGTCATCTCGGCTGATGCCTGCGCTATTGATAACAATGGTCGTGTTGGTCGCATACGTACTGACGCTAGAGGGCGCTGCGGAAGGCCTCAGAGTTTACCTGGTTCCCGATTTCGAACGCGCTCTGTCTCCCGATCTCATTCTCAACGCCATGGGGTCCGCTTTCTTTTCGCTATCACTGGGCGTGGGAACGATGCTTGTCTACGGCTCTTATCTAGATGATCGACAGAACCTGCCACAAATCGGCGGCATGGTTACCCTGGTTGATATCGGCATCGCCGTATTAGCGGGCTTCTTGGTGCTCCCAGCCATGTATGTCGCACTCTACAGCGGTGTTGAAATCTTCGCTGCGAATGGCGATTTGCTATCCGAAGATACTCTCATTTTTACTGTATTACCTGCACTGTTTGAAACCATGGGCGTCGCTGGCACCATTGTTTCGATATTTTTCTTTTTCTTGATGAGCGTGGCGGCGCTGACCTCTTCTATTTCCATGCTTGAAGTGCCGGTGGCCTATGCAGTAGAAGAGCATGGACTACCCCGCCGTAGTGCCGCCTATATGATCGGCGGCGCGATCGCGTTGATCGCGCTGCTGATACTGTTTAATTTCGAGACACTATTCGGCTTCGTTGTGGCGTTGACTACACGCTACAGTCAACCACTGCTCGGGTTTGTGTTTTGCGTGTATGCAGGCTGGATCTGGCATCGTGACGGCGTGTTGCAGGAGCTGAAGAAAGGCAATCCAGACATCGAAAGCGGACTGTTCTGGAAGGTATGGCCATGGTGGGTGCGAGTCGTGTGTCCGCTGGTGATACTGGCAATATTTGCTCGCTCTATTTTGGGCTGAGGAATCTCATTCCTGTCTACAGTCCTCTTCAGCCCAAGCACCTTCGATATAGCACCCAGCATACTTATGCGAACCATCGCTAAGGCATCTCCTTACTTCGGACTTGACCCTATACGCTACGAGTGTACGTACTGATCTCATCAGATCGGGCCCCATATGGAGAGAGTTCAAGCCCGCCTTTGTCACAGCAAGAAAATCGTTGCGAGGCCGAGGAAAATAAAGAAGCCCATGCTGTCGGTGCTGAAGGTCAACACCACACTGCCACCCATTGCGGGATCGCGCCCTAAGCGATGCGCCAACAGTGGAAAGCCTGCACCTACCGTCGCCGCGACCAGTAAATTGAGCGTCATCGCAGCCATCATCACCAGACCCAGTGCCGGATCGCCGTATAGGGCGCCGGCAACTACTGCCATTAACGCCCCCCAAAGCAGACCATTGATCAAGCCGATCCTGAGTTCTTTGCGCACCAGAAACAGTCGGTTTTTGCGGTTAATTTGTTCCAGTGCGAGCCCGCGAATGAAGAGCGCAATCGTCTGATTGCCGGTATTTCCCCCTATGCTGGCTATGATAGGCATCAGTATTGCGAGCGAGACGATCTGCTCTAGCGTGTCCTCGAAAACGGCGATGAAACGCGTGGCGCAGAACGCGGTCACCAGGTTGATCGCAAGCCAGGGCCATCTATCTCTAGCCCCTTTAAATGTAGGTGCGAACAAGTCGGTATCTTCACTTAGTCCCGCCGATGACAGCGCCTGGTCTTCCGCGCGTTCGCGGATGTAGTCCATTACGGTCTCAACGGTCAAGCGACCCATAAGCTGCTGCCGATGATCAACCACCGGTACCGATATCAAGTCATAGCGCTCAAACGCCTGACCTGCTTGATCGCTCGGCTCAGTGGGCAGAAAGGTGATGAGTTCCGTGTTCATGATCTCAGCCAGGCTTTGGTCACCATCGGCGAGGACCAGAGCCGTCATCGTGACGGCACCGAGATAGCGGCTGAATTCATCACGCACGAATATCTTGTCGGTCTGTTCGGGCAGCGGGGCTTGTTCACGCAGGAAGGCAACGGCTTTGCTTACTTTCAGATCCGCTGACAACAAGATGAAGTCGTGCTTCATCAATCCGCCCACGCACTCCTCTGTGTACTCCGAGCTGGTCTCAAGCTGACGTCGCTCGCGCTGCTGCATGCGCGCCTTGAATTTTTCCAGCAGCTCGTCTGGAATATTTTCACGAAGCGCGTTGATTTCGTCCGGCATGATACTGCCGAGTATTTTAAACAGGTCCGTCTCAGGTGTGTGTTGAATAAGGTCTTCGGCTACATCGCCCACGACCTCTGAAAGAGCATCGCCTGCAAGCTCGGGCTGCAGATTACTCCAAATACGATGACGCACTAGCACCGGCATCATTTCCAGTAGTTGCGCAATATCTGCCCCGTCCAGATCGGCCAATCTTCTGGCCAGCTCTGAATCCTGGTTTGCCTGCACCACGCGGTTCTCGAGGTCAGTGGGCGCGGTCACCTGGTGCTCATGGAAATTATCCAGTAGATGAAAGCGTTCCAGCGCTTGAATAACCGGCTGTAAACGTTCATCAAGCTTAGCGAGATCCGATTGAGTGTCGTGTTCCATAGGGTTCTTACCGGGTAATAATAAGCGACGAGCTACTTCTTTAATTGAGCGTAATCTGCCCTTCTTCTTCCACTCTTTGGGTCGGAATCAGGCCTTTAAAGTCGATTTTGGCAGTAAAGCGATAGGTCATCTCATCTGCCGTGGTTTGACCGAGGCTCGCCAGCAGTTTCAATATCTGAAAGAGCTGTAAACTCGCATTGAGGGTCACCAGACCCTCACTGTAGCCTTCAATAACAGGTACATCGTTACTGACACCACTGATAACTTCCCTCCCAGCCAGTTCAATGCCGTAACTAATTCCAGCAATGTCTAGAGTCTGTGCATTGGGGTTTTGAATGCGCAGCGTGATTTCAAACTGCGGCCCGGCTCCAGCGGACGGCAGGCTGGTGAAGTTATCGATGGTCACTTTCGGTGGATCGATGGGTTCAGTGAGCGTGGCACAGCCACTTAATATTGCCAGCACAACTAAGCCCACAATGGATACAGCGGTGCGATAGACCATGGTTATCCTCTCAAGTGGTAATGGGTCGGACTAGAGTCGCTTGTTGTCGGAGAGGCCGTGGAAAAAGAACAGCGTATAGCCGACGCTACCAATGGCGAAGACGATGGCGACCCAGTCACCCGTGCGGGAATACATCCACAGGCTGAACACGAACATGGCGATAGCCAGTATTAATCCGATAATACGTCCTGTGCTTGGCATTGACCGTCCATCTACTCAATAGTAAGCCGCCCAAGTGTAGCGTGGCGGTCAAGGGAAGCAAGGCAGCGGAATATCTCGTTTCAGGGAATATTACAACAGCCTGCCACTACATCGGCCACAAGAGCAGCTGGGACACAGCGGCATATATCTACGCTACCACAAGTAGCTTACCCCGAGTTTGAATTGCCTGGGCAGGTTGGGACGGGCACCGAATGGGCGTCTGGATACGATGACTTCTTCATCGGCGATGTTTTCAACAATAAACCGAAATGCGAGTTGTTCCGAAAGTTCATAGGACGCCGCTAAATCGACGATCGTGTAGTCCTCAGTGGATTCGCCGTCGGGGTAACCTCCCGAACCTGGGACTTCGCGCATCTCACTGATATAGCGAACCGCGAGATTAGTGCTCCACTGTATACCTTGCAGGCCGATTTGAACGCGCGCTTGATGATCCGGGGTATAGGGCAATTCATCGCCTTGCAACACCGGTAGTTGTACGCCCTGAAAGAAGCCCGGGTTCCACAGGGGGAAGTTAGAAATAAACGTGTCCTGAAATGCCGTTTCTGTATAGGTATAAACAAGGCTGAGAGGCATTGTCAGTCCATTCGCGAGCGTTGCGCTGTAGTTGCTCGAAAATTCCCACCCTGCTATCTCAACATCGCCACCATTAAATTCCTCCCCTACCTCGCAGGTGGGGTCAGATACCCCGCAACGCCCCAGCAGATTCTGGTAATCGCTGAAGAAACCAATGAGTTCGACGTAGAGATCCGTATCCGAATAGCGCACCCCGTATTCATAGTTAATACTCTCTTCTGGATCGACCGTGCTGGCGGCACCGGGACTCACAGGGGAAAAGCCCTTGTTGATGCCTGCCAATAAGGCCCAGGATTCACCTATGCGGTACAGCACGCCAAACCCAGGCAACCACACGTCCTGATCACGCGACGTCACGGTTCCATTCAGTCTATCCTCCGCTTCACCATCAATGTATTCATAGCGAAGGCCAAGATCGAAGCTCCAATTTTTGTAGTCAAGCCGATCAGCCGCGTACACGGCAATGGCATTGGTTTTCCAGCTATTGGAAAGCGTCAGCGGCCGATCTATGTCATCAGATACCAGGATTTCATTCTCCATGAGATAGCCCCGTTGATCTTGCTTTCTTCGCACAAAGTCATAGTGATAGCGAATACCCAGTTCGATGTTGTGTTCAACCTCACCCGTGCGGCGTGCATGTTTAAGTCCCGTCTCGATGCCTGAGGAGCCATAATCACGGATGAAATCGGTGACATCCAGGGTTTCACGTTCTGTGCCGTTCGAATTGACTTCCCCGCGAAGCAGTTCAATCTCTCGAGGGTAGGTTTCCGGATTGGCCAAGACCACCGCTGCTGCCGGCGCCGTACTGCCAATAAAACCATCAAACTTAAACCAGTCGCGCTCAAAATAATTTGAGTAAGCGCGGGTATTCAACTGCCACGATTCATCAAACTGCATCAAGTGAAATAGATGGACCTGATAGTGCTTGGATTTGAAGTTATCCAACTCGCTGGAAACATAGCGACGGTTTGGATCGCGATCAAAGTCCGCATCTGTTAGACCCAGATAAGTTTCGTCGGAATTTTCATCGGCATAGCCCAACTTTAGCTGCACGGTCTGTTGCACATCAGACTCACTGGCACTGCTCCACTGAATCTTGGTGTTGACATCGTTGCGGTGAAACCCCGTATTCCCGCCCGTGTCGAGATCCTTGAAACCATCTGAGCTAAAGCGAAGCGCATCTACCCAATAGCCCCACTGGCCAATGGTATCGCCATAAAATACGCGATACTTTTGGTAGTTATCGGTGCCATAAGCGGCCTCGGCTTTACCCTGACTACTCTCTGGGATCGCCGGTGTCACCATATTGATCGCACCGCCTACGGTATGAGGCCCGTACTTTATCGCCGAGGGGCCCTTGAAGACTTCGACAGAGCTCATACGATTAATGTTTGGCATATAGTAGGCAGCGGGCGCGGAGTACGGCGCTGGGGCGATGAGTACGCCGTCTTCCATAAGCGTAATCTTCTGACTGCGCTCAGAAGTGGCACCGCGCAAGCCGATGTTGGGCCGAAGTCCGTAACCGTCCTCTATCCTCAAGTACACCCCTGGCACTTGCCGCAGCAGGTTATTCACATCAATGCTGTCGTAAGTGAGAATCTGGCTTTCATCCAACAGTGTCGCACTGCCGGTGAGTGAGCGAATCTCCTGGGCTCCCCCAGTAACCAACACTTCCTCATAGATTCTGTCGCTGGCCACCTGTGGCTGTGCCAACACGCCTGATGGGACTAAAACGGTGATTGCGCTAAGTATCAGTCCACGGGAGGAGATAAGGTGCTCCTTCACTGCCGTGAAACTACGCCTATTGATGTTCACGATAATAGGTCCTCTCAATCGCCGTCAGAAAAGTTAATGCCCAACACCACATCCAGGCTGTCGGGTATTTCGCGCTTATAGTTTCCGTCCAGAAACCCCA
>JBCCNJ010000146.1:0-10156 GCA_039025905.1 Pseudomonadota bacterium
ATGAAGCCGTCTTTGATTATCGCGATGGTGATATTTATTGGTGTACGGCGGACGTTGGTTGGATTACGGGGCACAGTTATATTGTTTATGGTCCACTTGCCAATGGTGCGACCACATTAATGTTTGAGGGCGTGCCTACTTATCCGGATGCATCACGGTTCTGGCGCGTCTGTGACAAGCATAAGGTTAGCACGTTTTATACCGCACCGACGGCTTTGCGTTCTTTGATGCGCGAAGGTGAGGCTTATGTGAAAGTCGCTGACCTTTCATCACTTCGATTGCTGGGAAGTGTCGGCGAACCGATCAATCCGGAGGCGTGGAGTTGGTACCATCGTGTTGTCGGTGAAGAGAGATGTCCGATTGTCGATACCTGGTGGCAGACGGAAACTGGTGGTGTCCTGATCTCACCTTTGCCGGGGGCAACCGACCTAAAGCCTGGGTCTGCAACGAAACCGTTCTTCGGCATTAAGCCGCAACTCGTTGACAATGAAGGCCGTGTTTTAGACGGCGCCACAGAAGGGGCGTTGGTCCTCGCTGACTCTTGGCCAGGGCAAATGCGCACTGTCTATGGCGACCATGAACGGTTTATCGATACTTACTTCTCAACGTTCCCAGGGAAATATTTCACGGGCGACGGCGCGCGGCGCGATGAAGATGGCTACTACTGGATCACAGGTCGTATTGATGACGTACTGAACGTTTCAGGCCACCGTATGGGCACCGCAGAAATCGAGAGTGCTTTGGTCGCCCATGACAGTGTGGCAGAAGCAGCCGTTGTCGGTTTCCCCCATGACGTAAAAGGGCAGGGCATTTACTGCTATGTGACGCCGATAAAGGGCGCAAAACCCAACGCAGACCTCAGCAAAAACTTGGTCAAATGGGTAAGGTCCGAGATCGGTCCGATTGCCAAGCCAGACTATGTGCAATTTGCCCACGGATTACCAAAAACGCGGTCCGGCAAGATTATGCGCCGGATCCTTAGAAAAATTGCCGAGAACGACTATTCGACGCTCGGTGATACTGGCTATTAACAAACAGAGTGGAGATACTGATTGTTTACGACTTGTGCTGTCGAGGATAGGCCTTCGTTCCGCAACTACCGCAGAGGAACAGCCTTCCCAGCACTGTTGGTAGATTTCTTTCCTGAAACCGCTTTTTGATAATTTGAAGAGAAAGCCACTCTAATCTACGCCTCTTCCCACCGGCGCTCACTACCAATTCCCGATTGAACGTCCGCTGTGGCTATCTTAGCGAAGTTCACCGTTTTAGTGTGCGCCAGCTCACATTTTGGACTCGGTGTTTACCGTTCATCGCCTTAAAACGCCTATGGTCGATGTTTTAAGAGTAAAAAAGTGCAGTTATGTATGATTATCCCTGTACAAAGCCGGCGAATTTGTGGCAGCGAAAAACCGAATTGCTATGAGTCACACACGAAAATCAGGTTTTACCATGGTGGAGATGATGGTTGCACTGCTGGTGCTCGCCGTCCTGCTTGTGCTGAGTGCGCCCGGTCTAACTGACTTGATCAAGAATAATCGAATGCTCTCTTATGTGTATTCTGTACGAGCAGCACTCAACGGAGCGAGAGCAGAAGCAATTGCGCAACGTAATTCGGTGACCTTGTGTCGCAGCGCGGACGGCCAAACGTGTGCGACGGCTGCAGGTGACTGGAATACGGGCTTTGTTGCATTCCTTGATAGCGATGGCGATAGTGCTGTGGACGATCCCAACGAACTCATCGTGATCTCAAAAGTGATCGATGAAGACTCCCTGACAATGGTCTATAGCGCTGGCGATGCAGTTCGGTTTGATAGCCGTGGCTATGCAGCCCCAGGGACACAGGGCACATTTACTGTCTGCGATGACCGGGGTGCGGATTACGCGCGTGGAGTTAGAGTAAGTGCCGGTGGCGTGGTCACTGCCATCGACCCCAATGATCCTTCAACAACTTTCACCTGTCCGTGACGCAATCGCGTTGCGCCGACCCCAGGAAATTATCGTGAAGAAGATGACTCAGACAGGCAAGCAACAGCACGGCTTTACGCTGATCGAAGCACTGATAGCATTTGTCATTCTGTCTGTGGGGCTTTTAGGGATTGTTAGCCTGCAGGCGATGGCCAAGACCTCTCAGCACCTGGCCATCCAACACACGCGCGCCGTGACACTGGCCGATGCAATTGTCGAGCGCATCCGCGTTAATCCCGGCGGTATCGCCACCTACAACATTGGCCTCAATAATCCCATCGACGGCACTGTATTTTCTGCCGAACCTAGCCCTGATTGTAAAGCGGCTCCCTGTAGTACAACAGAACTAGCCAATTACGATCTCTGGTTGTGGGAGCAAGCGCTTATGGGCGAGGGTGCGACGGTAAGTGGGGAAGGTACAGCAGGCCTGAATGAGCCCCACGGATGTATTCTCTTTGCACCCGCGCCGGGACGAGCCCGAACTGGGCAGCTGACGGTGATCATTCAATGGCGTGGGCTGCACGAATCCTATGATGCGGTTCAAAGTGGAGAAGCCGTTTGCAATGACGAGACTGTCAGTGGCGGGTCTGATGATTTTCGTCGACAGGTTGTGAGCAATACTTACGTCGTTGACGAGTCCGAGTTTTAAGGGTGAAGAAATTTATGAATTCAAGAACGGAACGTGGATTCTCCCTGGTGGAACTCATGGTCGGTATGGTGCTGGGCCTGATTCTCATCGGTGGTGCAGTATCTATCTACCTTGCCTCCAAGCGATCCTATGTCGAAGTAGAACAGGTCGCTGCTCTCACGGAAAGTGCAAGGTTTGCCGAGCAGATCATCGGAGACTCATTGCGTCATGCGGGCTTTTTCGGTGGTGTGTCTGTGGGCATGATTGAAGCAAGCTCGAGCTTAACCGCGGTCCCATCAGCGCAAGACTGTAATGATACCGGACTTACAGGGGGCACCGACCTCGCGTCCGCTAATAACCTTGGTCAGTTTGTTTTCGCAGGAACTGTCGATAGCTCTAACAGTGCACTGGGTTGTATTACTGGCAGTGGTGTAGAGGGGGGAATGGAAGGTACGGATGTTCTGGTAATCAAACGAGTTTTGACGCAGCCCTATACCGATGGACCCAGAGATAGCCTGGACCCAAATGACCCTACCCAGGGTGATGGCACCATAGACACTCCGGATTCCTTGGATAACAACAAGACTTATGTCATGACGAACAATGTTAAAGGCCTTGTGTTCGATGGTGATTCTCCGCCGGATATCTCACTCGGTGGAGAGATACCAGGCGGCATGGCGTGGGAGTATAACTACGAGGTTTACTACATTCGCGATCCGGATCCTACCAGCACTGACGACACTCCTCAGTTGAGTCGCAAGACCCTCAAGTGGAACGGCACCGCAATGGAGCTTCAGCGTGAGGACGTTGCTGAGGGCGTCGAAAACCTCAGAGTGCTGTTGGGGTACAGCAGTAATGCCGACGGAGAGGTGGACACATACAAGACACCATCGCAGATGGCAGCAGCGGACTGGGTGAAAGTGCAGTCAGTCGAAGTCTTTCTTTTGACCAGAAGCGCCACAAGGGATGTTCAGTATACCGACGTCAAACAGTATCAAATGCCTGGAACGGCGATTCCTGTAGCAAACGATAACTATCGTCGGCTCATTAGTCATGCCAGCGTTTCGCTGCGAAATCTGAAGCTGATGGCCCGAGGTGGAGTATGAGAATGAGAATGAATAGAAACAGACATCAACAACGGGGTGTGGCGCTCGTTGTCGCCCTGCTATTTTTGTTGGTCGTGACCGTCATCAGCGTTATTGCAGCGGGAAACAGTTCTCTAGGGCTGAAGATGTCGGATAACCTCGCTGACTCCTACTCATCTTTTCAGTCGGCAGAGGCGGGTATCATCGCCACACTGTCACTGGTGGATACGGCTAACGATCCCTTTGATGGTTCTGATACAGCAGACCCGTTTTCGGCTTTTGACCCGAATGAGCATCCGCTAAGCAATCTAAAAGACGGCGCCGCCTCCGTGGATACAGAGGTGATTCTCGACACTGCCGCAACGACATGCCCATTAGAAGATGCATCCACCGCATCCAGTGCACCACTCTATGACTGTGAGTTTTACAGAATCAGCTCAGAACACGAGGTGCCAAGAGAGGCGCGTACTCAAGTAGAGATGGGTGTACTGAAGAAAATCGTGGGAATAGGGGCCCAATAGCAAAGCTCGTCTGCGCTAAGACAAGACGGTGTTTGCGATAAAAGGATTGGAGGAAGCTCACATGGTGAGTGAAAGAGTAAAGATATTCAGCCGTGCGTGCGTAGCAGTGATTGCAGCTGCGGCCCTGCTTGGTGTGGGCGCTAAGGCAGATGACACCGAGATTTATCGCACCAATCCTGCGCTTGCGAATGAAAGAGCACAGATACTGATCATCTTTGATGATTCTGGAAGTATGAGTACGGTGATTGAGGGCACACGTCCGCCATATGACCCTAGCAATACGACATATACCTATGATGGAACCAACAAACATCCGAGTAATAGAATTTATTGGTCCGCGGGCGATTCGTCCACCCCTCCAGATGCAGATTCATCTGATTACTTTGAAACGGGTAGCAATCGATGTGCTTCCTCTTTGGTCCCGTTACAAGATCCAGGCTTTACTTTCGTGCGTGCCGCTCGTTGGTTCCCCGGAGGGCTGATAGAATTTTGCATACCGGGCACGACAGTTTGCATTGATATTCCGGGGGGTAGTGCGGGATGGCAACCACTAACTTTCATCGACCCAACCCCCTCGCACGTAGAGTGTCAAGAGGACGTGATTTCGGGCGATCCCTCGAACCCTGGTGCGGCCAATGGCTTTCCACAGAGCACAAGCGTAGATGGTGACGAATATGGCCCGACCATCGATAGTGGATTTACTTGGGACAATTCTTATACCTTCTACAGCGCTCACTACATGGACTATTGGCACGATGCGTCCCTCAGAGATGATCGAACGCGCCTGGATATAGCGCAGTCGGTCATCACCGATATTATCACGGCCAATCCCACCATCGATTTTGGCTTGGCCTTGTTCAATGAGAACAGCGGTGATGACAGTAGCGATACCTACGATGGTGGCAGGATCGTGCAAGCACTTGAAAGTGATTTGACCGAGGCGGAGCGTGACTCCAAGCGCACTGCGCTTGTAAACGCCATCAACGCTACCACCGCAAACGGCTTTACCCCACTTTGTGAAACGACCATGGAGGTCTATCGATACCTTGCAGGTACAGGGGTAGTCTATGGTGGGGAGAAGCATCCCACCCTGGATGTTGTATCTCAAGACGCCAATGCGGAAAGTCCTGCCGGCACCTATGATTCGCCCCTATCCACTTGTAACACATTCGTTGTACTTATGACGGACGGCCTGCCCACGTTCGACTCAGATGCGAACGCAGCTATCAAGCAGCTTCCCGATCCAGATATAGCGACTTGTGAGACCTATCTGACCGATGAGTTTACAGGTGGCACCCAAGTGTCCAAGGAAAATTGCCTGCCCGAGCTGGCCGACTACATGACGACTAACGACTTAGATGGAGATAGCTCTAACGGTACCCAGAGCGTGACCAGGATGTTTACGGTGGGCTTCCAACTGGCTGATGAAGCTGGACCGCTTATGGTTGATACGGCGACTAAGGGTAGAGGCAAGTATATTTCCGCGGAGAACCCAGATCAGCTCGATGCAGCTTTTAAAGAGATTATTCTGTCTATCCTAGATGACGAAACTACCTTTACCTCACCTGCTGTCGCGGTCAATACGTTCACACGCACTCAGAGCCGCAATGAAGTGTACTTCGCTATGTTCCAACCCAATGAGCGAGTGGATTGGCCCGGGAATATTAAGCGACTCAAAGTCGACTTCGAAGGTGCTGATGTCGTATTGGTAGATGAAAACGGCGACCCCGCGATTGATAGTATCTCAGGCGAAATCTTGGGCTCTGCCGTCACAGCATGGGGCAGCACTGCACCCGATGGACCCGACGTAACAAGCGGCGGGGTCGGCGCGGTTCTGGCAGCTCGTGACCCTGCCACGCGCGTCATTTACAGCAACACGGGTACGAACGGCGCTTTCGAAAATTTCGATGAAACCAATATGACGGCGTCGGCCTTTGACCCCACGTGGACGGAGAGTGATTTGCACACCTTCTTTGGCGTGTCGAACGCAGCGGAGTTTTTGCTCGCGCTTGAATGGGGGCGTGGCTACGAGACGGTAGATGATGGCACCGGCACGCCGGTCAGGCAGACGCGCGACTGGATACTTGCTGATATGCTGCACAGCAGGCCACTGGTGGTGAATTATGGTGCACGCGGCTCAGCTACGGTAGATAACCCAGATCTTAGAATTGTTGTAGGCACTAACGCGGGTTTTCTTCATATGTTTGACAACGATAATGGCGCGGAGGATTGGTCGTTTTTTGCGAAGGAGCTCGCACCGATACTCGATATCCGCCGCGTCAATGCCGTAGATGACAACCACTATTACGGTATTGATTCGCCCCCTATCGTCTATACCAAAGATCTGAACATGGACGGTACCATCGATTCAACGGCAGGTGACAAGGCATATGTATACGTGGGGCTTCGTCGAGGTGGCCGAATAATATATGCCTTGGATATCTCCAACCCAGACAGCCCTAGCTTACTGTGGCAAAGAGATGAAACTGATACCGGGTTTGCTGAGTTGGGCCAAACATGGTCTGTACCCGTAGTGGCAAAAATCCCGGGTTACTTTGACAACGATGGCGTAGCAAAACCGGTACTAATATTTGGCGCGGGCTACGATGACAATAAAGACTCGGCGGGGCTGGCTTCTCCAGACTCAATGGGGCGAGGCCTGCTTATTGTTGATGCGGTGACTGGTGACCTGGTTTGGAGCGTCACACCTGCTGCCAACTCGGCTACCAACCTGCAGGAAACGTCCTTACTGGATTCTGTGGCCGCGGGTGTAAGCATTTTGGACAGCAACGGTGATGGACTCACGGATCGTGTTTATTTTGCCGATACAGGGGGACAGATATGGCGAGTTGATCTCCCCGGTAATGCCTTGCCTGATGTAAATCAGAATACATGGCGTATTGTTAAGCTGGCCGATATGAATGGTGGAACGCGAGCGACCGACAGACGTTTCTTCAACGCGCCTGATGTGGTTAGAACGGCCTATGCTGGTGCTGCGTTTGATGCCATTTTGATCGGATCGGGAGACCGCACTAATCCTAATGACATCGACGATCCGAATGATCCAAATTTAGTCGCGGTCGACAATCAGTTTTACATGATTCGCGACAAAGCTACCAATCCCTACTTTACAGAAGAGCCATTGCCGTCCTCCTCTGAGTGTACAGCAGCTGAACCGAGTGATTTTCGATGTTATCTTCCTCTAGATCCGAATGACCTCTACGATGTGACGGACAACGATATTGAGTTGGGCACAGAAGCTGAACAGAGTGCAGCAGAGGCCGCGCTGATTGCAGCCGACGGTTGGCGCTTGGATTTAGAAGCGAATGGCGAAAAGGCACTTGCGAGCTCTATTACCATAGCGGGCCAGGTTTTCTTCACCACATTTTCACCCGAGTCAGGGGCTGCCAATATCTGTGAGCCCATTCCTGGAGCGGGTCGCTTATACGTTGTCGATCTTGCCACCGCAGCTGGCGTGATTGACTTTGACAATAACGGTAATACTGACCGCGCCTGGATCATAGGCGCACTGTTGCCAGATACGCCTTCGCCTCATTTTGGTGAAGATGGGCAAATTCGGTTATTGTTGCCACCAGGCAGCGGTGGCGGTGGTGAGGTAATCAGCCCCTTCCTCACAGGCGGATCGGTGCCCAAGCCTAGAGGCAACTATTGGTTCAGGGAAGAGTATTGATGTTCAGACCGCTATCGATACATGAAATACGCACCTCTGAAGGGTTCACTCTAATCGAGCTCGTCATTGTGATCGTTGTGGTCTCTATCCTGATGGCAATTGCGTTACCAGCTTATCAGAACAGCCTGACTAAAGGACGTCGGGCCGATGCGAAAGAAGGTCTGATGGATGCGGCAAACAGACAAGAACGGTTCATGCTGGATCGCGGTACCTATACCCAAAGCATGGCTGACCTGGGCCTGGGCCCAAACGATCCGGCTTCGTCCACTGAAGGGTATTACACGATCGAGGTTGAAGCACCGGATGCGAATTGTCCTATCGCAAACTGCTACGAACTCAAAGCAACGCCGGTGGCAGGGGGAATTCAGAGTGAAGACACGTTTTGCACGAGTTTTTCTATAAAGTCGACGGGGGCCAAGACGGCTGAAGGCTCTGCCGCTACGGAATGTTGGTAGGTCAGCGGAGAATAGGTGGAACGCTTATGACAATCCAAGATTTGATCAAACAGTCGGCACGTGTGGTTGCACTAGTCACATCTATGTGTGGGCTATCCGCGGCTGTCTCGGCCGCCGACAAAGACTTCGCCTGCAGGGTGGTCACCATTGGTGGCCTCTCCGGTATCGTTTTGGTTCAGGCCGAGACAAAGGAACTGGCTGCCAAGGCCGCTCAAGGCGCCACCGCGTTTACCTTTGATAACCAGACAGGCACCGCGACCTCGGTAGTGAAGTGTATTGATCGCAGGGAAGAGCAGTTTTCGGATTATCAGTTTCAGCAGTTCTTTCAGAGTATTGGGCTGTAGACTGAAGGCCCAAAGCCCAAAGCCCAAAGCCCAAAGCCCAAAGCCCAAAGTTCAGACTGAGTCATTTGATCTTGGGCTCAAAGCGCAACAGCGCCAATACCGGCTGTTGTGCTTTGACGATCATTACAGGGTCTGTGGAGAGAGCTTGGTTCTAACCGTGTGCCCTGACGTGAGCTAAACCTTGAGAAAACACCTGCCCATACAAAGCAGTGGGCCCTGACAACACTAATCCTCCAGCCCCAGTTTCTTTAACCTATACCGTAGGCTTCTAAAACTGATGCCTAGCAATTTCGCTGTAGCAGTGCGGTTCCAGCGACTCTCCTCCAGCGCCTTACTGATGATTTCTTTCTCAACCGACTCCAGATAAGCCTCTAAGTCTCCTCTGGCGGCGTCTAGATTGGCATCATTGGCCGAACCCCTTGGCTGCAGCGGTACTACGTTATCATCGCTCCTGGCGACAACAGAAGATGAGGGTGAGGGTGCCGCGGCAAACTGCAGGTCATCCGCCGTGATAACCGTTCCATCTGATAGTGCCAGCGCGCGCTCTAACATGTTTTCCAACTCACGCACGTTCCCTGGAAAGTCGTATGACTGAAGAGCGACGACAGCCGATTCTTCCAATACCGGTTCATCACTACCTTCTTCACGAGCTATCCGTCCTACTAAAGCTCTGGCGAGTTCTGGAATGTCCTCTTTACGTTCACGTAAGCACGGTACATGAACGTCGATCACGTTAATTCGATAGTAGAGGTCATTCCTGAATCGTCCGGATTCCACTTCGGCTACCAGATTTTTATGGGTTGCGCTCAAGAGTCGCACATCGGTGGCCTGTTCCTCGTTGGCACCGACGGGACGGACGGCTTTTTCTTGGATTGCGCGCAGAAGCTTTACCTGCATTGCTATTGGCAGATCCGCTACTTCATCGAGAAAAAGCGTGCCGCCAGCCGCTGCTTGAAACAAGCCAATTTTGTCCTGACTTGCCCCCGTGAAACTGCCTTTGTTGTGTCCGAAAAGTTCGCTTTCCATCAACTCGGGAGGTATTGCGCCGCAGTTGACTGCGACAAATGCGCCTGACGCTCGGGGCCCGTTCTTGTGTATTAGTCTCGCGACGACTTCCTTGCCGCTACCGGATTCCCCATGTATGTGCACGGGTGCTTGACTGCGCGCCAACTTGGTAATTTGCTTTCGCAATTGCTGTATTGCCTTGCCTGAGCCGATCAAGTCCTGATCTACAGCGCTGTCTGTCTTGCCCGGATCGTCCTCCATCTGCAATGCGGAGGTAACCAATTTGCGAAGCGTATCGAGCTCGATTGGTTTGCTGATGAAGTCGAATGCGCCTGCTTTGAGTGCCGAGATGGCCGCCTCAACGCTCCCGTGAGCCGTGATCATCGCCACCGGTATCTGAGGAAAGTCCTGTTGAATGTACTCGACAAGGCTAATGCCATTGCCATCGGGAAGGCGCATATC
>JBCCNJ010000147.1:0-10054 GCA_039025905.1 Pseudomonadota bacterium
ATTAGAAAGAGAAAAACGGCGGGAATTAAGCGTTACCGTGGCAAACTGATGCTCGATGTAGACACGAACGCATTGCGAAAGCGCTGATGCAATCAGTCCTAGTTGATACCTCAATTTGGGTAGATTTTTTTCGAGGCGGTGAAAACTCACTGCCGCTCGATTCCTTGATCGATGATGACCTCGTCGTAACTAATGATCTCATTCTTGCGGAATTGCTGCCTCACCTGCTGACTCGTCGACAGAAAAAACTGGCCTCACTTATGAAAGCACTAAAACGAATTCCGATGGATATCGACTGGTCCCGCGTCATTGATACTCAAGTTGGCTGCCTTCGCAACGGCGCAAATGGTGTCGGGATTCCGGACATTCTGATTGCTCATAGCGCTACCAATCATGGCTGCGCGTTGTGGTCTCTGGATAAACACTTTAGATTTATCAGGGGCGTGGTGCCTGGTTTGACCGTACTAGCCTAGTACTCTGGTATGTCCCACGGGTATACCAGTTTGACAAGAATGCTTTAAAAAATAACGGCTAGCATGCTTCTGCAAAATACAATCGGGACTTGGTTGGGTCAGCGATAGCCACAAACATGCTAAGGGCCGAGAATTCGAGAGAGCTTCAATCACCGCCCCACGCACGTGTAAGCAAACCCACGCTGCTCCATAGGCTCACGTTCGTATACGTTGCGCAAATCAATAAACACGTTGCCCGCCATTTTTGCTTTTAGCTCGGTCAGATTGAGGCCCCGATACTGGTTCCATTCTGTGAGTAAGATGACGGCATCAGCGCCTTCAACGGCTTCATCGATAGATTCTGCGTAGCGAATTGCATCCGGCAAGTGCTCTTTGGCCTCTTCCATGCCTTCCGGATCATGCGCAACGATGTTTGCGCCGCGGTCGACTAATGCGGGCAGGATGGCAAGGGAAGGTGCGTCGCGCATGTCGTCGGTCTCGGGTTTGAAGGTGAGGCCCAAAACGGCGATATTTTTGTCCGCCACCGATCCATCTAGTGCTTCTTTGATCTTGCTGACCATGTGAGCCTTCTGCGACGCATTCACTTCGACAACGCTTTCTACGATGCGGCTGGATGCGCCGTATTCCTGGGCCATGCGAATAAGCGCTACCGTGTCCTTTGGAAAACAAGAACCACCGTAACCCGGCCCAGCATGCAAAAATTTTCGTCCTATCCGGCCGTCTAGGCCCATGCCTTTTGCGACATCGTGGATATCTGCACCGGTTTTCTCGCACAGCTGAGATATTTCGTTGATAAAGCTGATCTTGGTCGCCAGAAAGGCGTTCGCTGCATACTTGGTGATTTCAGCGCTTTCCAAGTCGGTAACCAAGATAGGCGCTTCAATCAGGTTTAGCGGACGATATAGCTCTCGCAGCATTTTCTCAGCGCGCTCACTTTCCACTCCAAGGACGACTCTATCCGGACGCATAAAGTCTGGGATTGCGGACCCTTCCCGCAAAAACTCGGGATTCGAGGCGACATCGAAATCCGCATCTGGGTTGGTCTTCTTGACGATGCGCTGCACTTCGCGAGCGGTACCCACAGGTACCGTGCTTTTATCCACGATCACAGTGTAGCCCGTCAAATAGGCCGCGACCTCCTCGGCGGCCGCGTAAACATATTTGAGATCGGCATAGCCATCGCCGCGACGGGTTGGCGTACCAACCGCAATGAATACCAAATCGGCCTCTTTTACTGGTCCGGCCAGCTCGGTGCTAAAGGCGAGTCTGCCCGCCTCGCTGTTGCGAGCTACCAGATCATCCAGGCGTGGCTCGTAGATGGGAATGCCGCCGGATTGCAGTGCCTTGATCTTGTTTTCATCTTTGTCCACGCAGGTGACGCGCGCTCCGAACTCCGCAAAGCAAGCACCCGATACCAGGCCGACATAGCCGGCACCTATCATTACCACGTTCATGGTTTGTCCCTATGCATATGTTCCAGGTACCAGCTAACAAAACGGTCGATACCCGTTTGTACCGGTGTTTGTGGGCGATAATCCACGGCATCAATGAGGTCATCAATGTTGGCGTAGGTTGCAGCTACATCTCCCGGCTGCATGGGCAGAAGTTTCTTTTCTGCTGTTTTACCCAAAGCCTGTTCAATCGCGTCGATGAAATCCGTCAACTTTACGGGATTATTGTTACCGATATTGTACAGACGGTAGGGCGCGCTGCTCGTACCTGGATCTGGACTCGCGCCGTCCCAATCAGGGTTGGCGGTGGCGGGGCTGTCCATGACCCGTACAACACCTTCGACAATATCGTCTATGTAGGTGAAGTCACGCTGCATCTCCCCGTTATTGAAGACCCTAATAGGTTCGCCTTCCAGGATCGCTTTGGTGAACAGAAACAGCGCCATATCCGGGCGACCCCAGGGCCCGTACACGGTGAAGAATCTCAGGCCGGTGGTGGGTACACCGAACAGGTGTGAATAGGTGTGCGCCATCAACTCATTCGCTTTTTTGCTGGCCGCGTACAGAGAGATAGGATGGTCCACATTGTCGTGAACGGAAAACGGCATCGCACTGTTCATGCCATAGACTGAACTGCTGCTGGCATACACCAGATGGGAGGTTTTGTGATACCGGCAGCACTCTAGGATATTAGTAAAACCCACGACGTTGCTATCGATGTAGGCCTGTGGATTTTCGAGGGAATAACGCACGCCGGCTTGTGCCGCTAAGTTGACGACTGCATCGAAGGGATGCTCATCGAAAAGCGCATCCAAGGCGGCTCGGTCCTGAAGATCGACTTTGGCGAAGGTGAAGCCGGGTCGATCTTGTATTTGTTCCAGCCGCGCCTCTTTCAGGCTGACATCATAATAGTCGTTTAGATTATCCAGACCCACGACCTGATCACCGCGGTCCAGCAGGTAGCGGGCGACGTGAAAACCGATAAAGCCGGCGGCGCCGGTGACCAGTACATTCATAACAAAAGCAATCGCTTATGGCAGATTTACGCCAGACGATGATACCGTTGCAAGTCATTGATGCCCAGTTGGGCCCTCGTTTTTGTGATTTTAGTACCAGTTAGAGAGGAGACTGATATGTCCGATCTGCATATTCGTGCCTTACAAGCTCGAGACGAGACAGAGTGGCGCCGCCTGTGGACGCAGTACTTGGAGTTCTATGAGACCACGGTGCCTGAGGAGGTCTACTGCACCACATTTGAGCGGCTGCTAGGTGAGGGCGCTGGTGACTACAACGGTTTCATTGCGTTGTTAGATGAGAAACCAGTGGGCTTAACCCATTACTTATTCCATCGTACCTGTTGGAAAGTGGAGAATGTCTGCTATCTGCAGGACTTATTTGTGGACGCGGATGTACGCGGCAGCGGCGTGGGTCGAGCGTTGATTGAGGCTGTATATGATGCAGCAGATGCTGTCGGCAGCCCCGGGGTATATTGGCTGACACAGCATTTCAATGGGCCCGGTCGGCGCCTGTATGATCGAGTAGCGGAGCTGACGCCGTTTATCAAATACGCGCGCCCTCTACAGTAAAAGCTAAAGCACGATAGACTCTACAGCGAAGCGATCACGCCCCACAGTCCGGTCCCGATCAACCCCAACTCCGCAAGAAAGCCCATGACGAACCCCACTGTGCGCTTCTGTGGATCCTTAACGTAGGCAGCACGGTAGAGCACGCGGCCAATAAAGAACACGAGACCGAGCAGCGCTGCCAAAAACTCGCTGAAGTACATACCGCTAATCCACAGAGCCGGGAGTACGATCAGTAATTGCTCCATCGTATTCATTTGTACACGGTAGGCGCGCTCGAAGTTTTCATCGCCGGTGACGGCAGGCGCTTTGATTCCTGATTTACTTCTGGCAGCGCCTACCAGCATGATGAACACGAAGTATTGTGCGACAAGTAACAGAGTGACTAGCGCGAGGTATTCCATCGACATGGTCCTTGGGTGTTTGTGCTGGCAGTAGCTTAGGTGCGTACCGGCGACTCCGCAAGCTAAGAACTGACGTGGCTTAGGCGGCCGGACTTGGAAGTCATTTAAAGGCCGATGGCCTCCGCGCTGTCGGCTGCGCAAAATGGCTGACTCGCGCGCGAGCGTCCTTAGCTTGAATAGATGATGTACTATTGGGCCCAGACCGGTATGACTAGGTCAAAAAAAAGGAAAGCCCAGCATGAGCGCCCTTCGCTCACATTTACTTGCCCTTCTTTGAATTTGAGAATGACAAAGCGCCCTGACTATCCACTTTCCGCGCGTTTACAGTGGTATTTGGCTCGCTCCAAGCCGCTCGCATATACCATCGATTGCTGCGTTCAAAGGCCGTATACCTGGTGGCAACGACGGCGTTGGGAAAATCGTCGTACGCCATCGTGCTTAGTCAATGCCGAAGCCAGAACCTATTCTCAAAATGGCGAGGACGGCATCATTGCTGAAATCTTTTCCAGGATTGGAGAGGGCGATAAATTTGTCGTTGAGTTTGGCGCCCAGAACGGGGCTGAATGCTGCTCACGAAATTTGATTATGAATCAGGGCTGGAAGGCGCTCTTGATTGACGGTTCTGAAAAAGGGGTGATTGCAGCGAGACGCTTGTACGCGGAGTTTCCATCAGTAACAGTCTCTCGAAAATTTATCAGGGTCGACAACATTCTCGATATTTTCCAAAGCTACAAAATACCCAAATCACCGGATCTGCTGGTGATTGATATCGATGGTAATGACTATTGGATCTGGAAAGAAATTTTAACCGTCTATAGGCCGAGAGCAGTCGTTATCGAATACAACGGCAAGTGGGGCCCTGCGAGGGATTGGATAATGCCATACCGGCCCGACCATCATTGGGATGGCTCTGCCAACTTTGGCGCCTCATTGAGTGCGCTAACTCGACTGGGGGAACGCTCCGGCTATGTGCTGGTTGGCTGTGATTCAAGGGGCATTAATGCGTTTTTTGTTCGCGGCGAGCTGGTGCAGGATAAATTTCCCAATCACAATGCGGGTGCTAGATTTCATTATGTTCCACCCGGCTATAGCCGGGGTTTGGGCTACCCATATCGAAGCTCACTTATACGAAAATAAACTTCGCTTGTAGCATTCAGCGATCAATACTTGGTTTAACAGCCGGCGCCGTGTTTGAGATGTCCGGCTTTTAAAAGGCTGCAACCCCAGATCGTCGGAGGAAGGTATCTCTTTCTTACTAGTAAAGCTGTTGTCTTGGTTTCTTTATCCGCTGAACCAGTCACTGGTACTTTGCTTGCTCGCGCTACTGTTCCTGCTAGTGGGCTGGTATAGGGCGGGGTTCTGGACTTTGCTGATTGCCACACTGTGGCTCTACGTCTGTTCTACTGCAATGTTTTCCAATTACCTGATGGGGAGGCTGGAAGACCCCTATACCCCCAGGGCGATGTCGGTGATACCCGAGGTCGATGTGATCGTGCTGCTAGGTGGAGCCATTCGAGGCGACACGCATATGGGTACTCTGGGCGATCTGAACCAACAGGCGGATCGAGTTGTGCATGCGCTGGCACTCTTTAAAGCGGGCAAGGCACCGCGGATTTTAATCTCAGGCGGGGGTATGGAAGAGGTGCGAGCAGAGGCGGAAATCATGCAAGATTTGCTGACGCTAATGGGTGTACCTGCAGCTGCGATCGTATTGGAGGATCAGAGCCGCAATACCTATGACAATGCTGTGATGTCCGCCGCCATTCTGCGCGAGATGGATGCTAAGGATGTCTTATTGGTCACCTCGGCTTTTCATATGCGTCGGGCAGAGGCCGCGTTTAAAGCCCAAGGTGTGGACGTGATTCCCGCGCCCACTGATTATCAAAGACTGGTGGGTCCGTCTCTGATGCCAGGGTTTTTGCCGTCGGTGGGGAATTTGCAGCAAACGACCTACGCCATCCATGAAACGCTTGGCTACTGGATATATCGACGCAGAGGGCGTCTGTAGTGCGGCTTATGTGAGTAGGGCGAGCTAATGATGCTTGATGACATCATCAGCAGAGCGCTCAGCCCGAAAGTAGGGTTGCAGACGTCTGCCAATAGACTCAGACCGTACCACGAAGAGGCAATGACCTAAGAACAACATCGTGTAGAACAAGAGGCTCAGGTATTCCGGTACGATACTTTCCAGCGCGATACCCAGCATAGCGCAGAGCGTAGCGTAGACAAGCAATATGATCAGTGTTTGTCTGGCACTGAAACCCATATCCATCAGTGTGTGATGCAGGTGCGACCTATCTGCCTGCATCAGCTTCCGACCCTGCTTTGCGCGGCGCAACATGGTGGCCAGCATGTCCATCAGTGGTACCGTGACCAACCACAGAGCCGTAACCGGCATTATCAGCGATTGCGACCCTTGCGATGCGCCAATAAGAACCAGTGTGATCAATAAACCACCGGTTAGGCTGCCCGCATCACCCAGGAATATTTTCGGCAGCAGGCGATTGTCCGGACCCAAATTAAAGACCAGGAAGACTAGTATGGGAACGATCAGCACCAGCAGCAAATCAGCTATCGGAGACCCGTTGTGCAAAGCCAATACATACAACAGCGTCAGCGGCATTGCCATCATGGCTGCTGCCAGGCCGTCGATGCCGTCGATCATGTTGTAAGCATTGCCGAGCCCGGCGATAGCGAGGGCAGTCAGCGGCGCGGTGAGAAGTAGCAGCGGAATATTACCCAGGGCGAGCAAATTACCTACATTATGAATCGCGATACCGCCGAACACAGCGATGAGCAAACCACAACAGTATTGAATAAAGAGACGCAACCAGGGGTTGATATGGCTTGCATCGTCCCATAGACCTACCAGAAAAATCGCCAATACGATCGGCGACAGGACATGCAATTGTCCGTAGTGCGGAATATTGAAGACAGCGAAACTGATGGCCACCGTAAAGAAGAGCGCTATACCGCCGGTGAGTGGCACTGAGCCACTGTGTTGCTTGCGCGTGTCCGGCTGGTCAGTCAACCCCATGCGAGAACCAAGCGTTGCAGTCACGCGCGTAATTACTGCTGCAATGGCAAGAACTTGTAATAGCATTTGTTCGAGGAGCTTCCCGTGCGTTGACTGTTCCAATGACGCACTGAGGGCTTAGGTTACAACACTGGCTTAGAGCCACACAAACAGAAAAATACCTTTAGCGCATTTAGGATGTGCCGATTTAGAGCGCTCCGGTGTCGCTAATGATTATCGAAATCATTGCGACTGCCCGGGAATGTCAGCGTCGTGCAGCCGCAAAAATAAGGCGCCACACGCTCCCTGGAAGCGCAGAGCGCTACAGGGCGGCTTGGACGCAGACCCGACCGGGTACCTACCCTGTCGGGGCCTTTCTTTTAGCGACGTGGCTAGCAGTATTGAAGCTTGTACTCGCTGTAGGTCAATCCGGTCCAGCGCCGAAAAGCACGGTAGAAACTATTGACTTCGAGATACCCCAGTTCGTCAGCCAGACACTTTCCGGGTAGCCAGCGCTGCTTGATCTGTTGCTCACACCGGTATTGACGTGCGCGATCCAACAAGAATTGATAGCAGGTGTGATCCGCCCGCAGGCGTCTGCGCAGCGTGGTGCCGCTCATGCCTAGCTGCTCCGCGACAGAATCTGCCCGCAGGCGCGAGAGATCTCCGCTGAGCAAGATTTGTAGCACGCGATCGGTGGTGCGTGACAGCGCGAAGTAACGGGGTTTTTCAAGTGGTGGGATGCGTTGATCCCAATTGTGGTGGTACGCGGTAATCTGATCCATGCCAAACCTCCTTGTTCGGTGTAATGGAATCGCTAGTGTGATTTGCTGCTCGACAGTCCGTTGCCGAGGCGGCTGAGTCATCAGCCCATGGCTGATAGCATTTTCAGCCTAGCACAGACCTTCGATAGTGAAAGTCACGCGCTAAAAATGGCCGCATTTGCTAGGAATCTGTGTAGCGTAGTCTCTAAGCGATTCAATAGACGGTATGACCTATACGATAAGACTGTGGATTCAAAAGCTTGATAGCCAATAGCCGGGTAATCAGAGCAGTGCAGGTGTCGGACAATTCATCACGGCGGCCATGCTGGCAATGATCTCGCGCTCTACCGGGCTCAGTTCACCGTTCCTGCTGGCTGCCAACGCCATGGCTTTTAGAATACGCGGTTGCAACAGCGGGTAACAGTCGGCGAGTTCGTGTACGGCTTTGCTGAAAGCCGCCACGCTGCACTGCTCCCGGGGCAGTATCGACATGCTGGTAAAGTCCAGCTCATCAGCCGCCAGGCGAAATACGGTTTGCGCATCGCTGCCGCCTTCATGGGAGAGCACCGAGAGCACCACGCGCAGATGATAGGCAACCTTTTCCAATTTGCGGTGGCGCGGGCGACTGGGCTTGACCTGAATGAATTCAGGGTCCAGATAGTGGCGAACGAGCTGATACAGGCACCATTCATGCAATTCGGTTTTGGCGTCCGCGCGGATTAACTCCATTAGGGTGCGCTTGAATCGGCGGTACTGCTTTAGCGAGGTGGATTTCAACGCGGGCAGGCACAGCTCCAGTAGCGGCAGTCGGCGTGGTGCGCCCAACGCTTTTACCCCAGGGCTGAGTGCAGTCACGAGCTCTGCCAGACCTTCCACGCCTGAACCGCGAATGACTTCAAGCTGTGTTTGTCTTAAGGCTTCGCTCTCGTTTATCAGCAGGGAAAACACCAGCGCTTGCGCACCCAGCGGCTCATGGGCTTGTTGCACGAAGATAACGGGAATTGATTCCCGCTCGGCGGTTTCTAGCTCTAGTTCTTCGATGGAGGGGCCAAAGTCTGCGTCAGGTGGCGCATCGCCCGATTCACCCGCTACGCCTGCCGCACCGGCCGCAACTGCTGCTGCCACCAGGGCAGCGCGCTCGCGACCTGCCTCAGCCGCCGTTGCTGGGTCAGCGGGGCTAGACTCATAATGCTCAACCTGGCGCTGGATGAATTCTCCATTCCAGGATGGATCAACCCGGCGGATGCGCTTGCCCAGGGGTGGATGCGTGGCGAACATCGACCAAAGCCGGTGTTCAATCTCGCCGAAGAAAATATGTGACACCTCAGATGCCCGCGCCGCCTGCACCAGCGTACCGGGGACATACCCACCAATGACCTTTAGTGCGTCTCCAATGCCGTCCGCAGAGCGGGTAAACTGCACTGCGCTGGCATCCGCCAGATATTCCTTCTGGCGACTGATCGCTGCTTTGATAAAGCCCGCTACCGCTGCGCCGACTAACCCCAATAGCCAGAGCGCAAGACCCAGGATAGGTATCATCGCCGCGCCATTGCCTCGCGAACTGCTGCCGCGCGCTCTGTGCCCGCTACGCAGCAGAATATGGCCTACGTCACCGATGAAAGTGATGCCCTTTAACATAGCGGTAAGACGCGTTGCCAGGCGCATATCACCATTGAGAATATGGCTGAACTCGTGCGCGATCACTCCCTGCAACTCCTGACGCTTCAAGTGTTCAACGCTGCCACGGGTGACGGCAACTACGGCATCGGCTGGAGTAATCCCTGCCGCAAAAGCGTTGATGCCCTTTTCATCATTCATGATATAGACCGGCGGCACAGGCATATTTGCGGCCAGCGCCATCTCCTCAACGAGGTTCAGGCAGCGCCGCTCCGCGCGATCCATGGTGCCGGGCAGGATACGCGTGCCCCCCATACTTTCGGCGACGACCTTGCCGCCAGCGCTCAGTGAAAGCCATTTAAAAAACGCGACCATTGCAATGGTCGCGGCTACGGCGAGCCCGACCGTGCCAAAGCGGGCCCAGGTGAAATAGGATAGGAAACCTGAAAATCCAAGGCTACCGGTCGTAAGCGTAGTACCTTGGCTAAGCCAAAGGAAAGCGGCAATCGCTGCATTGGTCAGTACGATAAGAATGACCACTGCAGCCACAAAGAACAAAACCAGCGCACGCGTATTGCGCCTGGCAATATCCTGCTGCTGAAAGAAGTCCACGATGTTTGCTCGAACTAGGGTGCCCGGACTAACACACGGCCGTTAGCAACCCTAGAACGACACCTAGGGCGCAACTTGAATTTGCGCACTGTCCTCAAACTCCAGCAGCGTGGCGTCCTCTGGATGTCCGAAGC
>JBCCNJ010000148.1:0-9996 GCA_039025905.1 Pseudomonadota bacterium
AATTCTAGAAGCTATAATATATGTTTAAATCAATATCTTAGAATACTTATCTTATTTTTTACTTCAAATATAATGAAGCTCGCCTACCCGGCTCCAAAGTTCTGGCATCATGATTTCTTAGCCCATGCATGTAAGTTTCTTGCATTCAATAGCGCTTCCAATAGTGCGTGCCATAATAGGTGCCAGAAGGTCACTAAAAACATGAGGACTCCCTTGAGCGACGTTGAGCACCCCGCCGTTTTGGCCAACAAACAATCCATTCGATACGCCATGGAGGGCAATAAATCAGCTTGGCTCGCGTTGTATGCGGATGATGCCGTTCTCGCCGACCCTGTTGGTATCTCCCCGATGGATCCCGACGGACTGGGACATCATGGCAAAGCGGCTATCGAGGTGTTTTGGGATACCGTGATCGCGCCATCTAATATCGATATTCAAGTCGAGAAAAGATGGATAAGCGGCGATCGTTGTTGCTGTGTAGCTCAGGTTGCACATAACACGATCGAGGCGGGAAAAACCGTCGCGGTCGATATGCTGGCGGTTTACGAGGTCAACGAGCAAGGCAAGATCATCAAAATGTCCGCTCATTGGTCATTTGACGATATGTTAGCCAAGCTTGAAGCGCTGCAGGCGGTCTGAGCCGAGCTTTCAGCTGCACTCTCTAAGCTGCTCTGAGTACGGTCTCCCCGAGCTGACTGAAGAGCGCATACTCCGTTTCATAAATGTCTTGCACCTGCTGCTCAACGCGCTGCCACAAAGGCGTGCTTTCGCTATCTTTCAGCAGCGCCTGCAGCAGTGGAGACAATTGGTTCCAGTACCGAGCTGACTGGTTAGCAAGGTCAACGCTTGTTGGACCGACCAGATCAGGTCGTTGCTCCTGTGCCCAGCGCATATAATGCGCGAAGTGATCGCGGAAGAAGCCGCCGCCCGTACCAAATTTGACGATGGCATTGTCGACATAAATCAAATGGTCGCTGATATCGCTACGCTCTCGCCACAGGGGAAGCTGTTCGCGAAATCGCTGCAATCCGGCAAGGCCGGCTGCCAGCATGCCCTGCTGCCCTCCGTTGAACGCGTCCATTAAATCTACCTGGGATGTATCCACGCCCAGCATACGCTCTACCGTTTTTCGCAAAGCGATGCCGCAGGCATCTGGCAGGGTATTCCTTACTCTACCAGAGTAGAACTTGCCCCAGCTGTTGTAGGTGGACATCCCGTCCGGTGGATTGCGGCTTAACCGCAAGGCCTCCATAGAACACGCTTCTGTTTTTTCATCAAGTCGATCGGCCACGTAAACTTCTTCGCGCGCCTCATCAAATCCCAATAGGACAAAGCGATGGGCGGGAAAATGCACGGTATATTCACGGTAGTCGAGGTAAAAAATGTCTCCAGATAACATGGTAGGCCTGCCCTGAATAACCTCCTCGCGAACTTCTTGCCAAGCCAAATCATTGTCGGGCTGCACCGACTCGCGATAGTCCACACCAAGGGTCTCGGCCAGATCAACTTCCATCGAAGCGCCGCGACCAAACAGCATGAAAGGTGGTTTGACACCCTCGAGAGTAAAGAACACGCTATCCAATCCTGCGCCCAATCCGAAAACGACAGCCTCAGGAAGGTCAAGATCGCAATAGTGATAGATAAGATTGCGCATGGCCCCGCTGCCGCAGTGGCCGGCGGTTAGGTTGCGGTAGTTCTCGATTAAGACACGCATCTTTTTCCTTTTTATTGTGAACAGCGCTAGCCGATGCAGCGCGCAGTGTAACCTAAAGCGTCTTACGAGAAAAAACGGATGAGCCAGAATACGCTCCAGGGATTACCGCCCATGAAGATCATTGTCTTCATACCTAAACGGGCCCGGCAGCGCTACTAAAAGTAAATCGATACTAGCGCTTCAGTCGTCGTCCGCGGCGAGCGCGAACTGAGGGTTGTGCTTGTTAAAAAAATCGACCAGCTGCTGCCTATAGAACGCGGAAAACTGATGACCTGCCAGTATCAGTTTCATCTGGGTGGCGACTGCTGCGGCATCCCCCGATACGCCTGCCGGCAATTGCAGCATAGTCAAAATCTCTAGGGCCTCGCTAACCGATACTATGCGACTGCCCTCTTCGTTCCAGATACCGCTGTCCAGCGCAGTATGGTAAATCGCTTCGGCTTCGCTTGCATCGATGGAGGGGATGCGCGTGAAGCGCCAATCCAGCAAAGGCTCTTCGGCCTTAATGAGCAAGTCGCTGTCAATTTGATTGGCCCTCACTTGTGCATGATCCGCCATGATGCGCGTGTTCGACACCACGGTTTCATTCTCTGCCAAGATGAAAAGCGCAGGAACCGTGAGCCCGCCGGCCTGGCGGACGGGCGTGGCAACCGTCCCCATAACGGGCGAGATCGCCGACACTGGAAGACCGGCATCCGCAAAAGCCTGTCCGAACAGACTCACCATCCGTGCTCCGTTGGACATGCCAATACCAAACAGTGGCGTCTGTCGGTTAATGGCATACCTGGACTCAAGCTGCCCCTGTAGACGCAGCAGTCGCGCTAGATCAGGGTTAGAATCAAAGGACGCATCGTTCACTTGCCAGCGGCGCTCATCAGTGCGCTGACTCGATTCTGTGGCAACAAATGCATAGTGGTGTTCGATCAGAAGATTGATAACATCGATCGTCTCGAGGCGATTCGCGAACTCGGCACTGCCCCCCGAACCATGGAACAAGTACACCAGCCCCCGTGGCGACTCCGGTGCATAGGAGTACACCTGATAGCCTTCAAAGGTCCAGCTATCAAACTCCACCAGCGACTCAACGGGTTCACAGGCAGTGAGCGCGATGCAGCAGAGTGTCGTGAACCAGCAGAGTATCGAGTGCGCTAGCGCGCGCCCTGTATCCATCACATGCACCATCCATACCATCGACGTGGCGATTCAAGTTTGCTGTATTAGTGATATTTACCGCCAATCTATATGACAGCTAAAAACAAAACATGAAAACTGAAGCCTGGGTGGGGGGAGCTTGAACTGTACAACGCTTTCGTTCATGACCTACGGCGATAGCCGCGACGTGCAGGTCCTCTAGATAGCTCGCAAAACAAGCTTCCTCTTATCCTGATGCCAACCCACGTAAATTGAGCGAAGTCGATTGCGGAACGCTAATAGCCATAACTAAACGCCACGTAGCCCAGCACAAGCGCAGGTACAGCGCTATAAAGTGTCGCCACGATGGCCGCTTTTGGCGTCAATGCGATTGCGGGAAACAAGGCATCACCGTCGTTACTGATCGCATTGGCCAACTGGCAGGATAAAGGTACAACCCCGTTGAGATAGAGGGTCGTTACGAGAATCTGTGGGCCACAGCCGGGCACGAAGCCCACAAGCACGGCCAGCAGCGGTGCGAGCGCACCCAGTTGGAGAAAATAGTAGCCGAGATTGAGGCCGGTAAAGTGCACGAGCAATTCATAGGCAAGAAAACCTGCAATTACCCAGGTGGTCACAAAGCTGGTTTCTGCCGCCATGGTTTCTCTGATGGATTCACAGGGCGCATGCTGGCCAAAGCGTACGGACCATGAGTTCACCGGTTGCCCTATCCAGATTGCCGCACAGACAACCGCACCTGCAAAACCCCACCAGCGCACCGGATCCAGGCTCGCAAGTGAGCCAAACAGAAGATTGGGATCCAGCGTGAAAGCGGACATCACGCCGAATACGACGCCAGGTGCAAGCAAGATAGTGAACAGAGTGACAAAGTGTTTGGACAGACGTGGGATGTTAGGCGATGGTTCCAGCGTCTTCTCGTTGCTGGGCTTGAGAAAGTCTGCGCCATGAATAGCGTTGATAACCCAACCCGCGACAACCCCTGCAAGGCAACTCAGCCCGTACACCAGCAACGCGGTTTCCGGCTCTCGCGCCAGTAGCAGGAAAGCGGCATCTCCCATCGTTGAGATCAACACCGCGACCAAAGCGCCAAAGCTCATACTGCCGTTGACGTATTGTGTTACGACGATGATCGCCCCGCCACAACCAGGTAAACCGCCTAAAAGCGCGGCACAAGGCACCTGCCAGATCGACCGGCTGTTGAGTTTTTGGACGATATCGGCGTCCAGAACGCGGTTTAGCCAATAGAATCCACCCAGCGTCAGCGCGACAAATACACTCACTGCTAGATAGGCATCCGCCAACACATCGACGATCAAATTGAAAAGCGCTGCATCCACCATGGCCAGCGCTGAGAACGCGGCAGGCAGTGACAGAACGAATAGCCAATCACGCTTACCAGGCGTCGGGCGAAATAGGTTCGCCGCTGGCGGCCCTAACTTCTTCCCGAGTACCCATTCGACCATGCTGATGTCACTCCAAACCCAAATTTAAAAAGCGTTGTTCGACTTACGATACGTGAGGTTACACCCGCCCATACAGGGCCCATAATGTAAATGATTCTCATTATTATACAAAAACACCTGAGTTTACACAGATTGTATGGGTATACCGAGCCCTTTGATAAGACTGAAAAACGCTCGCGCGAAGATCTCGGAATCTGCAGTAATACTGTCGATTGCAGCTGACCAGAAGCGCCCTTGCCTCACGCACGCAGGCATAGGGTAAGCAACGCGTTTTTGCCAAGCAGCACTATTATACGAGTGCGCAATCGCGTGTAGTATCGACGGCCAGATCAAGCAATGTAAAGGAATATTCCGTGCTCACCGAAGTTGATCATCTCGTGTTTGGTAGTCCAGACCTCCAGCAGGGAATTGAGCAGGTGCAAAATCTGTTGGGCGTACCGGCGCGATACGGTGGCAGTCACCCCGGCCTAGGCACCCACATGGCGCTTATACCCCTGGGAAGCCAGTGCTACCTTGAAATTATCGCACCTGATCCAGACCAGTCTGCATTCAAAGGTGAGCGACCCTTCGGCCTGGACAAGGTCGACTCACCCCGCTTACTGACCTGGGTGGCAAGCAGACCGGGCTTGCAACAGTACGTCGATCAGGTGCGCGCAGGTGGGCTACATATGCTCGATGCAATATCGCTATCCAGGCGCACCGGTCAGGGCCAGCTCCTTGAGTGGCAGATGTCGTTTCTTGACGATATTGAACCTGAGCTGATGGCCGTGTTACCGATGTTCATTGATTGGGGTGAGTCCCCGCATCCAGGCTCGACGTCAGACGGGGTTGCTCGTCTCGAACGCTTAGAGCTGTTGCACCCGGATACGGTATCCCTGAGACCAATCATCGAGACGCTGGAGCTGAACGTGACGCTGCTCCCTGCTTCAGCGGTTGCAATACAGGCTGTCATAGACTGCCCGAAAGGCACTGTCGTCCTGGCTTCAGAGTGTGGTTATACCGCCGGCGCAATCCCCCTGCACAACTCCTGAACTCCGCCGCGACAGTCAAACCGCTGGCAAGGTATCAAATGGGTGACTGTTTCCCTGCGGTGCTCGGGTCGGTGAATGTGCGCTCCTTCGCAAAAATCCAACAATGTTAGGTCGATGAGGTCGCTGTCCCTGATCCGACCTTACTCCCAAATATGTGCGCGAAAGCTATCAAACACTCTTTCTGTGCGCCGGGTCTGGGCCGGCACCGACCTGCAAAAGGCATTTTTATCCTTTAAATACAATAATTTAAGGATGTATACTAAATAATGATGCTGTATTTGTCGGGGTTGAGAGCGAATTTTAGTGAGCCTGGGACTCGCTGCGACCCATGTAATTTGCTTCAACTGGCGAACTTTCCCAAAATGGGCTTATCTATAGTGTCTGTGTTTCACCCTCGCTGCGCGGACGTTACACTTACTCACACTAGCAATTTAAAGGTGGCAAGCTCTTGTATTCATTAACCAGAATAAAACGCACCGTAACATTTAGTCTTCCAGCGTTCTTGCTGCTCTGTATCTCCGGACCCGCCTGGGCTCTTATTGAGGCGACCGACGCGCAGAGCGAAACTATGGTCGAATTGATCGAACAGCTCGAGCAGCGCCACTATGCCAAGCATCGGTATGATGACGAGCTATCTTCCCAACATCTCGATAGCTACATTGACAGCCTGGACCGCGCCAAGATGTTTTTCACGGCCGCAGATATCGCCGAGTTCGAAAAATACCGCACGGCAATGGATGAGCAGCTGCATGATGGAAATCTCGAGGCGGGGTTTTTTATTTTCAATCGCTACCAACAGCGACTGGAAAGTCGACTTGAAGGCCTGGTCGCAAATCTGCCCGATCAGGTTGAGGCAATGGACTTCACGGTAGATGAGACAATGCCGCTCAAAGCCGAGGAGTTGGACTGGGCCGCGGATATGGAAGAGCTAGACGATCGCTGGCGAAAGCGGGTGAAAAACGAAGTGCTTAGCCTAAAATTGGCGGACAAAGCCGAGGATGAAATCACGCCCACTTTGCAGAAGCGCTACAAAAACCAGCTGAAACGCGTTGGCCAGTTAAACAACCAAGACGTATTCCAGACCTACGCCAACGCCCTCACTGAGCTATACGACCCGCATACAAATTATCTGTCGCCTCGCAGATCTGAAAATTTCAACATCAATATGAGTCTCTCCTTAGAGGGCATCGGAGCTGTGTTACAGCAGGAAGACGAGTACACCAAGGTGGCTAGGCTGGTGGCCAAAGGCCCGGCTGACAAACAGGGCGAGTTGAAACCTGCCGATCGCATCGTTGGCGTTGGTCAGGGTGTGGAAGGTCCAATTGAGGATGTTATTGGTTGGCGACTCGATGAGGTAGTAGAACTCATCCGTGGTCCCAAAGACTCCACCGTACGACTCCAGGTCATCCCGGCAAAATCGAAGGCCGGCGACAAGCACAAAGTCGTCACCATTGTGCGCAATAAGGTAAAGCTAGAAGAGCAGTCGGCTCAAAAGAGTGTTATCGAGGTGCCCGATGGCGATAGGATGATTAAGGTTGGGGTGATCGACATACCTGCGTTCTATATCGATTTTGACGCGATGCGTAGAGGCGACGATGACTACAAGAGCACCACGCGCGACGTGAAGGTGCTGTTGCAGGAGCTGCGAGACGAAGGTGTCGAAGGCATCGTAGTAGATTTACGCAACAACGGTGGGGGTTCGCTGCAAGAGGCTAATGAGCTGACAGGGCTGTTTATCGAGTACGGCCCAACGGTTCAGATTCGCCACTCATCGCGACGTGTCTGGCGAGACGGTAAACGTCTTAAAACCAATTATTACGATGGCCCACTGGTGGTTCTGATCAATCGCCTGAGCGCATCGGCCTCGGAAATCTTCGCGGGCGCGATACAGGACTACGGTCGAGGTCTGATCGTTGGTGATCGCTCCTTTGGAAAAGGCACGGTGCAAACGCTCATTCCTCTAAGCGAGGGGCAGCTTAAAATCACCGAAAGTAAATTCTATCGCATCTCCGGCGACAGCACTCAGCACAGAGGCGTGGTACCCGACCTAACCTTCCCCGCCCTGTTTGATCACGATCAAATTGGCGAGAGCTCATTAGACAACGCGCTGAGCTGGGATCAAATAAACCCGGTTCGTCACCATCGCTACAACGATCTATCAAGTGTTGTTCCCCTCGTTACCGCCATGTATGAGGAGCGCAGTGCGGCAAACCCTGACTTTGTTTATCTGCAAGATCAGGTAGACCTCGCCAGGGAATATAGTGACGTTTCCGAGATTCCGCTCAACGAGGTGGCTCGTATCGAGTTGCGAGAGAGCCGAGAGCAGCAGGCCCTGGATATCGAAAACAAACGGCGCGCCGCCAAGGGCGAAGAACAGCTTGCCAGTCTGGATGAGGACGAGTCTGATGATGCATCAGAGCTCATCGAAGAAGGTGCAGGGGATGAAAGTGCAGTGGTTGAAGGCTCGGTGGATGAAGAGGTGCTGGCCGATGCCAGTGAAGATGCCGACAGCGACGAGCCCGACGTTCTACTCACTGAAGCCGGCAATGTCTTGGTAGACGTATTGCTGATTAACGAACGCGCCTTTGCGATCAATGCGCCGGCGGAAGAGGCGACCGAGTAAGCGAGTTCACGCATCCAAAAAACCCGGCATTCGCCGGGTTTTTTTATCCTGCGATGGTAGGTTTCTCGCCGAACCAGGCGAGATCGCGGTGCAGGCGTACGACATTCCCCACAATGATTAAGGTGGGTGCGCGTGGTTGCTCTCTTGTCACCACATCTGCCATGGTCGCCAGGGTACCGGTTAAAACCCGCTGATCGGCTGTCGTTGCTCTTTCAATCAACGCGATGGGGGTATCACTGGCGCGACCGTGTCGCTGAAGCTGCTCGCAGATCACCGCCAGGCCCGTCAGCCCCATATAAAACACCAGGGTCTCAGATTCGGAACGAAAGTCTTCCCAGTGATGATTAACGGTACCGTCTTGCAGGTGTCCAGCGACAAAACGCACACTTTGAGCGTAATCGCGGTGGGTAAGAGGGATGCCGCCATAACAGGCCGCTGCACTCGCCGCCGTTACTCCAGGAATGACCTGAAAAGGAATTTGGTGCCTGGCAAGCAACTCGATTTCCTCACCGCCACGTCCGAAGATGAAGGGGTCGCCTCCCTTTAACCTGACAACGCGCTTGCCTTCCTGAGCGAGGGACACCAATAACTGATTAATGTCCTGCTGCGGCACCGCATGGTCGGCGCGCGCCTTGCCAACGTAGATGCGCTCAGCATCCCGCCTGGCCATCTCTAAAATCGGTTGCGATACCAGGCGATCGTAGAGCACGACATCGGCGCTTTGTAGTAGTCGCTGGGCTTTAAACGTCATGAGATCCGGGTCACCCGGGCCCGCCCCCAAAAGATATACCTCACCACGATAAAGCGAGGATGTATCTGCGAGCTGCTGTTCAAGTAAATCTTTAGCTTGAGACTCTTTACCCGCTAATACCAGCTCCGCTACCGAGCCATCGACAACCTGCTCCCAAAACAAACGCCTGGGACCCTCTTCAGGTATTTGCTGCTTGATCGAGGGGCGCAGGCGACCGATGAACGCCGTCAGCTTGCCATAGGCAGCAGGCACCATCGCTTCAATCTTGCGTCTCAAGGCGCGAACCAATACCGGCCCGTTACCACCGCTTGAGATCGCGATTGTCAGCGCCTCTCGCTCAACAATAGCGGGAAAGATGAACGTACATAAAGCGGGCGAATCCACAACGTTCACAGGCAGCTGACGGCTGCTTGCGTCGCGATAAACTTGCTCATTCACGGTCTGCACGGGCGTTGCTGCGACTACCAGCACCGCGTCATCCAACACCGAAGCTTCGTACTCCTGCTGTAGCCACCTGCCGTCAGATTCGGCGAGGAGTGCCTCGAGTTCTGCGGTGATTGCAGGAGCGACAACCAAAAGATCAGCACCTGCCTTCAGCAGCAGACGGGCCTTACGCGTGCCGACTGTACCTGCGCCCACCAAAACCACTCTGGCTCCTCGAATCCGCAGGTTAATCGGTAAGAACTCCATGACTAGCCGCTCAGTATCGCCATGCCGCCCAGATAGGGTTGAAGTACTTCTGGCATATCCACATCACCATCCGCGCGCTGATAGTTCTCCAATATCGCAACCAGCGTGCGACCCACCGCCAGTCCCGAGCCATTGAGCGAGTGTAGCAATTCAGGTTTACCCGTCTTCGGGTTGCGCCAGCGGGCTTGCATTCGCCTGGCTTGATAATCACCAAAGCTGCTGCAAGAGGAAATCTCACGATACTGATCTTGCGCTGGCAACCACACTTCTAAATCGTATGTTTTGCAGGCAGAGAAACCCAGATCACCGCCGCAGAGTATGACTTTGCGATAGGGTAGGTTCAGCGCCTGCAACACGGCCTCGGCATTCGCGGTCAGCTGCTCTAAGGCTGCCTCCGACTGCTGCGCCCGCACCAGCTGCACCATTTCTACCTTTTCAAACTGATGTTGCCGGATCATGCCCCGCGTATCTCTTCCATAGCTACCGGCTTCGCTGCGAAAGCACGGGCTGTGACAGGCGAACTTCAATCCATCCTTCCCGAGGTCACTATCATCTATAATGCGATCACGGGC
>JBCCNJ010000149.1:0-9919 GCA_039025905.1 Pseudomonadota bacterium
AGGTCTAGCACATACCAGAGATAGCAACGGGAGAAAACGCCGTTGAGAACGAGCGCCGAAGCTGCGATTACCACGCCCCACTCAAGAGCACTCAATTCAGGCTCTCGCCAGGCCCACACAAGTAGAACGACACCCACAACGAAGCGTGCCGCTCGCTCTGTATTGCCTAAATTTCGCTTAATCACCTCAGCGCCCTACGGTATTTCCTATACGCACTACATACGCTATGCAAGTGCACCTGGATGACAGCTCTACTGTGGGAATTTTGACGCTAAACGATTGTCGTAAAACGAGAAACGGGCCGCACAGAATGTGCGACCCGCAGGATCACTAGGCAGCTTTGTCGCTGTTAGTAGCGGAGCTATGCTCCAAGGTGTTAGCGCTGTCATTGATGGCAATGCTACGCGGCTTCATAGCCTCGGGAATTTCCTTCACCAGGCTTATTTCCAGCAGGCCGTTACGCAGGTCAGCACCCGTCACCTGAACGTGGTCCGCAAGATTGAACTTGCGCTTAAAAGCGCGGTTGGCAATACCCTGGTGCAAATAGTTGCGCTCTGTGGCATCTTCCTTGCGACCGCTTACAGTGAGCACATCTTTCTCGACGTTGATATCGAGCTCACTGCGCTCAAACCCAGCTACAGCTAGGGTAATGGCGTAACGGTTTTCGTCACGCACCTCGATATTGTAAGCCGGGAAACCGGTTGCCACAGCGTCTGAGCCACGGGTGGCGTCTAACAGAGTAGCCAGGCGATCGAAGCCAACGCTGGTGCGATAAAGTGGTGTTAAGTCAATTGTTTTCATCTACATATCCTCCAAAGAAGCAATACGAATCATTTTCTTTGACGGAGACGCCCTTGATTAAGCCACGCCTCCGACACCCTAATAGATGGTGCCGTGTTGCAAAATTTCAAGGCTATTGGTGTAATTTTTTCTTCAGGGATGGCAACGGTCGCGGGGCTACGAATCCGGCTTCGCATAGGGTAACCGGGCCAGAGGAGACACCCGGTGGTAGCTGTCGAGACCGCTGATGGTTACGGTCCCACTGTCGGCAAGATTGACGCTACCATCTTCCTCAATCACCGAATCCGGCACATCCGCTATAACGACTTCGCCAATCATAAGGTGGGTGCCATTAATGGCCAATGGGTGGTGCTCACGCAACTCTAGCCCCAGTCGAATGTGAGCCTCTTGAACAAACGGTGCGTCAAAACCGTTGATGGCCTCAGGTGTTAAACCGACAGCCTCAAACTCTGAAACCTCCTTGGGATAGCGAGCTGCGGTCTGGTGTGCGGCGCGAAAAAACGATTCATGGATATGGTTTAAGGTGAACACACCAGTTTCGAGCATATTGTTCCTACTATGCTGATTTGCGGCATCGGGCCGCAATACAAGACCAACCAGAAAGGGGTCGGACCCCAGATGCACAGCTGAGCTCATGATTGCGAGATTTTGTTGGCTATCAGCATCGACCGTACCGACCAAATTCGCTGCCTTAAAACCCGTTAGCGAATTTGCAAACGCCGCGCGATAGCGCTTTTCAAGTCCTTGTAAATCCGAGCGTGAAAAAAGCATAGAACGGAACCACTCCCATGTCGTTAGCAGCTGCTTAGTATACGCAAGCGTATCCAATTGGATTAAGCTGAATTCAGCGTCACATCAGCGAAAGTGATCCTGTATTGACACCTAGTCGTAGGTCATAACAATTTAGTAGGAATCGCGTCTAATGACACATCCCGCAGCAACTGTCCGTCATCTAACTCTTGCAGGGCTTATCTGTCTTCTAACCGCCTGTGGATCCGTATCGGTAGACGAATACGCTGACAACCAACCAAAACTCGTACCAGAGGAGTTTTTCCAAGGTCAGCTCAGCGCCCATGGCGTCGTCAAGGATCGTAGCGGTAAAGTCATTCGCTATTTCAACGCTGATATCAAAGCCTACTGGCAGGACGGAATCGGCACGCTCGAGGAAGACTTCGTTTTCGATGACGGCGAGAAACAGCGACGCGTATGGACACTAACGCCGACTGGCGAGGGCCGCTATATAGGAACAGCCGGTGATGTTATCGGTGATGGTCAGATAGAAGTCGCAGGGAACGCTATGTTTCTCAACTACGTGCTTAGGATTCCCTACAATGACGGTACGCTGGATTTGAACATCGACGACAGAATGTATCTGGTTAACTCCGACACGCTCATCAACGAATCGCGAATGATCAAATTTGGCTTTGACGTTGGCGCGATTCTGCTCGTCATTCAAAAACAGTAAGTCACGGCGAAGCGATTAACGCAGATAGCCTATGACGGAAATAAAGTGACAGAGGCTGCCACACAGTACAAACAGGTGCCATATACCGTGCGAGTGAGGTAACCAGCCCAGCTTGTCGACGATGTAAAAAAGCACTCCCGCCGTATAGGCGATACCGCCTGCGAGCAGCCAATAAAATGCAATCGGGGAAATCGCTGCTCTCAGGTCTGCCATATCAAACACGCCAGCCCATCCCATTCCCAGGTACACCAGCAGCTGGACGGTCTTAACCGCTTTACCAGACAGAAAAACCTCGCTGAGTATGCCCAATGCGGCAAGCCCCCAAAGCACAGCCAACATGGGAATACCGTCGTTATCGCGTAGTCCAACCAGCAGGAAAGGGGTATAGGTACCGGCAATAAGTAGGTAAATCGCTATATGATCAAACAGCTTGAATAGCTTCTTGAGTCCAGGCGGATGAAAGCTGTGATACAGCGTGGACATGGTATAAAGCAGCACGAGCGTAATACCAAACACGGTGAAACTGGTAAACAACCAGGGGTCACCGGAGCGTATACCCACCGACAGCAGTGCACCCAGCCCGACTAATGCGAGCACGGCCCCCACCAGGTGACTAATACTGTTCAGTTTCTCGCCATAGTACATAAGGCAAACCTATACGTTGGATTTGCGACCCACAATGCGTATTTAGAGTTGCACTGGCTTTGACTAAATGCAATCTTTGTCGCTGCAGTACCCACCCGCAAAGCGCACAGACGCCGCGCTGAGTAGATCGCGCTAGGAGACTCTAAATGATCATAACCAAGAAGCTGATACCCGCATTACTATCTCTATGCATTTTCCTACCTTTTAGTGCACCTGCCATGAGTGATGGCCTGTATATAGGCGCTGGCGTCTATCGCTCCGATAACGACGCCGGCGATGATACGACGGGCGGTGGTGCGCTAGGTTATACCTTTATCGACACGAATATCATCATGCTCTCGGTAGAGGGTGGATACTACGACTTCGGCAAGACAAGTAACAACAGCCAAAGCATTGAAGCCGATGCGCTCACCGTTGGCGGCGTAGTGGCACTGCCGTTGGGCCCGTTCTTTGAGCTCTATGCAAAAGGCGGCATAGCCCGTATCGACGGCGAAATTCGCAGCACAAACAGTTTAGAGAAGGGTAACGAGGACGAGTTTTACGTCGGTGGTGGCGCCAGTATCGACATTCTAGACACGATCGATATCTACGCGGAATACATCGCCTTTGACGGTGATTTCGACACCAATATCGCCGGAGTGGGCATAAAAATTTCATTTTAAGTTTGTGACATAGTTGCGATATTACATTGGACCTTATCGCACTGTTTTATTACGTTTTAACTGTTTGCAGCGCCGATGTAAGCGCATTTTAAGCAGCGCGCATAGTGCCGATAAAGGATGACGCGGCCGATGCTAAGCCAGGTCGCTCCGCAAGACATTGAGACAGCTGCGGCAAACACCCAAAGTACAACCCAATACGGGTCGTAAGGAGTCGAACTATGGGTAATTCACGCGATACGATTAAAGGTGGCACTCGACTCATTTTTGACGCCGTAGAAGGCGTTACAACGACGACTGAGCGCGTACACGAGAGTATTGCCGGGACGCCAAAGGCTGTTCTCTCGCCCTCGAAATCAACAGCGGGGGGGCACGGTGCCATCGCGGCTATGGTTTATAACATCATCCGCGGCGTTAACGGCGGGCTGCGTGAGGGCGTTGACCTCTCACTATCGGTGCTGCCACCCAATCTGGGGACCAGCTCGCCCTCTGAGATAGAAGCAGTTGCTGCGTTAAATGGAATTTGTGGAGACCATCTGGAAACCTCCGGCAACGCGCTGGCAATCGACATGGGTTTCTATACGGCCGAAGACACTCCTTTGGTGCTCAATCGAGAGGGTATTGAAGCCGCGCTGCCCCAGGCGGGTTCAAAGCTGGCAATCATGGTTCACGGTCTGTGCATGTCAGAAATTGGCTGGCGCGCGTCTGACGAGACGAGTATCGGAGCGGCGCTAGAAAACCACTATGGCCACACACCGCTTTATCTGCGTTACAACACGGGCCGCCACATATCGAAAAACGGGCGCGAATTTTCCCAGCTACTCACAAACCTGATCGATCAGTGGCCAGCGCCCATCGACTCCATCGTCCTCATTGGCCATAGCATGGGAGGTTTGGTGATTCGCAGCGCATGCTGGTATGCACAGTCAACCGAAACGCCCTGGTTGCATCACCTCGAACATGTCGTCTGCTTGGGAACGCCACATCACGGATCGCCTGTTGCGAAGGCGGGACACGCTATTGAGCTAGTCGTAGGTAAGATTCCCTATCTCAACGCATTTTTATCCGGTGTCAAACCCAGTGACGGCATAAAAGATCTGCGCCACGGCGCACTGCTAGACAGCGACTGGTCGGACCCCAACGGAACGCGGCCCCGCAAAGATACGAGGGGCGTTGTGCCGCTGGTTCCCGGTGTTCAATATTCTTTCGCTGCTGCCCACATCGGGCGCGATGAGCGCGATCCGATCGGCAACCTCTTGGGCGATTTACTGGTGCGCAAGGACAGCGCGGCCGGTATGCACAAGAAAGAATACCGAGAGCTAAAAATTGCGCCTGAGCACTGTCGGGTTTTTAGTGAAACCAACCACTTCGATCTACTGCATGACGCTGCGGTCACGCAACAGGTCGTTGAGTGGCTCAAGCCGGCCGAAGTCCGCAGCTGAGCGCAGTTCAGTCCCGCTGCAAGAGCAGCGACTCCAAGGCATGTACGTGAGGGTCCTCCTCGCCGAGATCACGCAACGCCTGTGCAAGCGACAGGACATAGTCACGATTGCTGCCGCTGGGGCCGGACGCTGTGGCGATATGCGCGGCCAGCTCCTCTACGGAAGCCGGGCCTAGAAACGCTGGGTTATTCTCCTCTGCCACATATAGCAGCCCCTGCAGCCGCTGCCCGTTACCGACGAGTTCGATGTCGACGATGTGTCGGGCGTAGCCGTTTTTCTCCCGATAATCGAGATGTTCAAAGACCTTAGGTTCTATCAGATATGCGATTCCGCGACAGAGCTTTTCTGCAGAGGGAATCAGCGTTACCACTCGTCCCGGCGCATCGGGTGTACCTCGGTGATCGTGGGAACCCTGCCAAAAACGGCGTTCCCAGCCTTTGATCTGGGCAACTTTTCGCTGCAGATAGGGAAAATCGACCTTATAGATCAGCGAGCCGTAGCCAAACACCCACGTCGGCGCTTGTTGCGTATCCATTGCCATTAGCGGACTAAAAAAAAGCGTTTATTGCGACCACGTCACCGCTTATCGCTCAAACGCTGCTCTCACCTGGGGGCTGTAACCGCGACGAATCAGCGAAGCCGGGTAATTATGCCCCGGTTGGATAATATTGGGCGGTTTCTTTATAGGCTGATGGGGTCGCAGCGGTGGATGGATAGGATGCACTGGGCGGTGTTTCCTAAAAGGCCGATACACCGGGTAGGGATAATAGCGGTTATACACGCCACCATAGGTCACCGTATCTGAATACTCCACCAACTGTGGCTGGGCCTGCTCCTGCAAGCGCTGCTCCCGTAGCTCGGCGCGATGTTTTTCACGCGCCTGCCGATCTGCAACCATTCTGTCGGTGGTTTCGCGAATTGCGGCCAGCTGGTCCTGGGCTGACTCGCTTAACTCGGCGGTGTCCGTTTCGATAACCATGGTTTCTACGGGCACCGCTGTCTCTGGCGGCGTATCGGAAAAAGACACGACCCCGTCTGGGTCAACTGTTTTGTAAACTGTGGTGCTGGCTGTCGTCTCATTGCCAACAGCGGATAAGCTGGCGACAGACGCCAAAAGCAGAACACACAGTTTTGAAGACTTGGTAAACAATGTCGCTCTCATCACATCAGTATACGTCAGGCAGTAATATTGTTCGAATGCGCCGGTACCATATAGTTCCCTTTGTGTATACAATGCGTCGCGTCTGATGCGGACCGCCATCCGCAGAAGCTACTGCAAACCAATAACATAATGAATTGCAGATCCGAGGCAAATATAGGCACCTCCGATCCCATAATTCTAATGAACTTTAGTAATACGGAGCAGTTCTCTTGCGCATACTTACCTACTCTACTTTCATGCTGGTAGTGACGGCCTTCACCTCATCAGCTGTGTCCAACCCCTACCCAGACGTTTATTTCTTCGGTGATAGCCTGCTGGATAATGGCCAGTTTGACGGCCTGCGCTTTACCAATCGTATCGGGCCCAATTATCTCACCTCCCCCTACGGTCAGGTAGCGCCTGCTTATATCACTGAGGGCCTCAATGCGCCCTTCGCTGAACCCTCCCGCGAGGGTGGTACGAACTACGCAGTGGGTGGCAATGAATCGGACGAAACGCTGGCATCCATCACTGCGGATACAACTTACCTGGCGCCCTATGCGTTGGACCGACCCGGCCAGGGTTTTGATCCGGTATTCAATTCACTGTTCTACGATCTGGAGCGCACAGGTCAATCCTTTCAGAAAAATGCCCTGTACATTCTAGATGGTGGCGGCAACGACATTGGCAACGGCAGAGTATTCGACGATGCGACGGCCGAAGCAGTGGCAGATAATATCGTTAATTCTGCCACTGCCCTCAGGGACAGAGGGGCGAAATATGTCGTTATCGTAAACGTGCCGAATTTCGGTCTGGCACCCGGTGGGGTGCCCTTTGGCGAGTTCGCGTCTGATATGGCAAACCGAGTCAATACGTTTATTGCAGAGAAGGTGGGCGATCAGAACATTCTGATATTCGACACCTACGAATTGGTTCAGGAAATCGTGAACTCACCGCAGTCATTCGGTATCCCACTCACAAGCGCTGAGCTCAGTACCGCTTGTTTCGGTGAAACGACCCTAACCTGTGCTGGCGGCAACCCGGATGCCAAAATCAGCGGCAGCAATCCAGATCCAAATCAATTTTTCTTTAACGACTTTCTCCACTCCACTACGCTCGGCCAACAAATCACCGGTGACTATATTCTTTCGACTTTAACAGCGCCGGGCGAATTCGCCCTGTTGCCGCAGATGGGATTGGACGATTTGCAGGCCCAGTGGCGAGCCACTCAGCCGATCGTGCGCGCGAACCGCTGGCGTCAGGGAACGCCGACTGGCAGCTACACCATCTGGGGCGGCGGCAACTTCAATGAGGACGATCACGATACCGATTACGGCAATACGGGTACCACAGAAACGTCCGTGTACAACGTCGGTATCGCGCTGAGACCCGCAGAAAGCTGGTATCTGGGTGCACAGCTGGGTCGAGGCGATAATAAGCTGGAGTTCGACCGTTCCGCCTCGCGTTACGAAATGGAAAGCCTAAGTCTAACCCTGCTGGCAGGTTTGACTTCAGGGCCCTGGTTCTTTGAAGGTGCTCTCACTTACAGCGATCTCGACTACGATGAGCTCAGACGCAGTTTTGATCTGGGGCCATTTACTCGCCGCATTGAGCGCGCGGATACAGAAGGTGAGACCTTAGGCTTTAAGTTCTCCAGTGGATTGAATGTGGTCAGCAGTGAGGCCAGCTATCGTTTCGGCCCCACCTGGTCTTTTGAGTATATCGACGCACAGGTCGATAGCTTCGCTGAGCGTGAGGGTTTCCTCACCGCGCTGCGCGTAAGCGATCTGGATAGCTCGGCCAGTATTCTCAGCGCCGGCATATTTGCCGATCGCACGCTGCAGATATGCGACTGTGACATTTACGGAGAGCTGATTTATCGCGGTTATATCGATAATGACGATGTCGATCCACGCATCGGCCAGGTGGATGTGCCAGGCAATTCCGCTCGCCTGCCAGGCTACCGGCAAGATGATGAAAGTATTCACCTCGATGTAGGACTGGAGGCTGAGCTGAGCGAGGGCTTGGGGCTCAATGTTGGGGGTGGTTACAAAGACGCCGATAATGGCGAGGCTTACTGGCTGGGTGCAGAGCTGCTGTACACATTCTAATAGGTGGCTTAGAGCTCAGCAGATACTATCTGGACGGTTTGTCAGAGTCTCGTTGAACTGTAGCGAGATTGTCGATAATGTCGACCGACAGAGTTGAGGCGCTTGTTAATCAATTTGAATGCCGTCTCAGCTTCGCACACAAACCAAAGCGGTATACAGAGGTGATTTATGAATATATTCAGTGTCTTATGTGCCATTATTGCAGTAATTTATCTATCTCCTGCAGCGCTGGCCCAAGATATGCGCTGCGGCAATAAGTTGATTGCCGGTGAACAGATTCATCCGCTAATCAAGGAACAGGTGCTGGAGATTTGTGGCGAGCCGACCTCTAAGGATATGGACCGCTGGTACTATGAAGAACAGCACAAAATCCTGGTGTTTAACGGCAACGGTGAGCTGGAAGAAATCCAAGAGGCAGCGCAACCCGAGTGAGACCAATCTCCTGATTGACCACTCAGCCCGCTAGCGTCTGTGGCGCGACGACGCTCTTCTAATAGCACTACCAGGGCCCGCCGGCTACGGCCCTGGCGCAACCTACTTATCGCGGTACTGATTATCAGCGTCTTTCAGTACCTGAAAGACGGTTCCGTTACCTGGCCGGCAGACCTACTGACGTCAATTCGCAATACCCTTGGCGACTATGCCACGCGACCCGAAGCTGGCTGGCGCGAAGCGTCTGACCAGCTTGAGGAATTGGGCGCTCAGCGCGAGGGCATTCCCCTCCCCGACTTTGATTTGACCGGCCGCGTGGTAAGAGTCGCCGACGGCGATACGCTATCCATCCTGGATAAGCATAATCAGCAGCACAAAATTCGTTTGCATGGCATTGATTCACCCGAACGTGAACAGCCTCATGGCAAGGCCGCGTGGGACGCATTAGAAGCCATGGTGGACGGTAAGACCGTCAGCGTGGTGGTGCTCGGTGAGGACAGCTATGGCCGCACGGATGGTACCGTCTATTTAGGTGAGCAAAACATTAATCTTGCCCTCGTGGCCAACGGGCATGCCTGGTGGTATCGCTATTACGCGCCAAACAATCGGTTGTTAGAAGCCACAGAGCAACAGGCCCGTCGCGATAAACGAGGCTTATGGGCCGATGCCAATCCGAAACCACCTTGGGACTGGCGCCGAGAGCAGCGATATTCCAGACCGTAAACCCGGTTTATGCTAGTCACGGTGCGTGAAGCTGCTGATCGAGAATGCATGGGCTACGCGTCAAGAATGAATAGGCCGCACGCTCGAATTCTAGTCAAACCGATGAAGGAATCGGCAACAGGTTTCTAGGCGTCCGTCATTACTAAGTAATCGAACGGGTCTTGTCGATTACCGAGACAATTATTCAGCGACCGCGCCGTCGCAAAAAACGCGGCTAAATTGCACAAGTCATTTGCCCGAGTTGGTCGGTTAGCTTTTGATTTTCTTCATAGTCGATAGGCACCACGACGAGACTGGGACCCCGGTGATCGGCGGCGCGTTGAATGGTGTCGAGCAAAGAAGAACTGTCGTCAGCGAGGTGAAAGTCCCAGCCAAACGCGCCCGCCAGCATACCCCAGTTGGGGTTGCCAAAAGATAGATCAGTGTGACGACCAAACTCTGCCCACTGCTTCCAGGCGATGAGGCCATAAGCCTGATCATCCCACACCATCATCGTAATA
>JBCCNJ010000150.1:0-9858 GCA_039025905.1 Pseudomonadota bacterium
ATGTGCTTTCGTGATTTCGCGTAGGCGTTCAAGATAGCCCTGCGGGGGCACCCATACTCCGCCGGAACCTGCCAGCGGTTCAACAATCACCGCGGCAATCGTTTCGGCCCCATGCAGTGCAATGATCTCCAGCAGCTCGTCTGCCAGTTCCGCACCACCCGGCGCTTGCCCCTTGGTGAAATAGCTGCCTTCCACCCAGGCATGCTTAAGATGATCAACTCCAGGTAGCAGCGCGCCAAAGGCCCGACGATTATTCACGAGCCCGCCCACCGAAATGCCGCCGAAGCCCGTACCGTGATAGCCCTTCTCGCGTCCAATCAGCCTGGTTTTGCCGCTCTTGCCTTGCGCGCGGTGATAGGCGAGGGCGATTTTCAGCGCGGTGTCGACGGATTCCGAACCGCTGTTAGTAAAAAAGACCTTGTCGAGACCTTCTGGGCTGAGTTCCACCAGTCGCTGTGCCAGTTCGAACGGCAGCGGATGTCCCATTTGAAAGGTAGGCGCATAATCGAGCTCGCTGATTTGTTTGCTCACCGCCTCGGAGATTTCCGTACGACCGTGGCCCGCATTGACGCACCACAGACCTGCCGTGCCATCCAGAATCTCGCGACCGTCATCTGATTTGTAGTTCATGCCCTCTGCCGAGACCAGCAGACGCGGTTCTGCCTTGTACTGGCGGTTTGCGGTAAAGGGCATCCAAAAGGCGTTTAGATTGGGTTCAGGGGCTATCGTATTCATGGCAGCTCTTGCTTGGTTTTCCAGGAATGGTCAGTGTATGTTAAATATATTAAACATCAAGCCATAGTCGATAGTTCGGATAAAATTTTTTAGGTCGGGATGAATTGGCGTTTAGATGCACAAAAATAGGGCTTTATCTGGGCGGTGGAAATAGCGGGTCTGAGGAAACTGCAGGGTTAACAGCCTGTTGCGGCCTGTGCTATGCTTCCTTTTGTTCAGAATAATGAACATTAGGCTAGGTTCGCAGGGCGCATTGTCTGCAGGCCCAATTGCCTGGCCGATCAGGCTAAAAGCAAAAAGGTGCCTGGGCAGACGCGACAAACAGCTCAGAGCGCTGCCAGCGCGAGAGGACGAGATCAGTTGGACGTGGGAAACCGGCTTCGGGAAGTACGAGAACAGGCGGGGTTATCGCAACGGGAGTTGGCGAAACGCGCCGGAGTAACTAACTCGGCGATCTCGATGATTGAAAAGAATAGCGTTAGTCCCAGCGTAAGTTCATTAAAAAAGGTGCTCTCGGGTCTGCCGATGTCGTTAATGGCTTTTTTTGACTCGGAGGAAATTGAGGTAGCCGGTACCCCCGTCGTCTATTCACAAGATGATTTTTTAGAGTCCATGGTAGACGGTATTCAGTGGCAACTAATCGGTAAAAGCTACCCTGACCGCGCAATGTCTTTCATGACCGAGTCCATGCCTCCAGGCACAGATACGGGCGAGGACATGTACCAGCATGAGGGAGAAGAAGCGGGCTACATTGTCGAGGGCGCTCTGGAGCTAACGGTAGACGGGCAGGTCTATACGCTGCATGCGGGTCAGGGCTACTATTTTGATTCCCGGCGTCCGCATCGATTCAGAAACCCTTTTGACAAGATCTGCACGCTCGTTTCCTGCACCACACCCGCCAATTTGTGATGGTAAGTCAAAAGCCGAAACAGCTTTTTACTGAACCTCAGGAGTGAACTCTTCGGTCACTCGTTATGACAAATCACCTGTACTTTTGTAGGAGTCATCGCCGTGTTGGGGCGGCGTCCGTGCGTTCCCGCTCGGAAGATTCCCCACGGTATGCCTGTTGTATTATTGCCACAACAACAAATGGATGTTGCCCCTTATGAGTGAACAAGCGCCTAAATACACACTCGTGGTGTCGTGCCCAGATCGCGTCGGACTGGTTGCTGCAGTATCTGCGTTTATTGCCGACCGTGGCGGTAGCTTGATGGAGTCGAGTAACCATACCGACTTGCAGCAGAACTGGTTCTACATGCGCAACGTCGTAGACGCCAGCGAAATGAGCGACGACATCGACACGCTGCGCGACGCCTTCGCCAAGCTCGCGCAAGACTATCAAATGGAATGGTATCTGCGCGATAACAGCGAAAAGCAGAGGGTAGTTATTCTGGCGAGCCACGCTTCACACTGCCTGGCCGACATCCTACATCGCTGGCAGAGCGGCGATTTGGTATGCGATATTCCCTGCGTTATCTCCAACCATGAGAATTTGCGGAACATGGTGGAATGGCACGGTATTCCATTTCACTACGTCCCCGTACCGAAGCAGGACAAGGCTGCCGCTTTCCAGCAAGCCTCGGAGATTCTGGAGCGCCACCGTGCAGAATCGATTGTGCTCGCGCGCTACATGCAGATCATGCCGCCACATCTGTGCGAGCAGTATGCGGGCCGCTTAATCAACATTCATCACAGCTTTCTGCCTTCGTTCATCGGCGCGAACCCATACCAAAAAGCCTATGAGCGTGGCGTAAAGTTGATCGGGGCCACCTGTCATTATGTGACCGAAGATCTGGATGAGGGACCCATCATCGAACAAGACGTGGTGCGCGTGAGCCATTCCTGCACCAAGGATGATCTGGTGCGACTGGGTCGCGACGTCGAGCAGTCCGTCTTGTCGCGTGGTTTGCGCTACCACTTGGAGGATCGCGTGATAGTCCGTGGCAACAAAACGGTTGTATTCACGCGCTAATTATCGGCGGGCCCCAAACATGACTGATGCACTTAAGAGCTCGACAGTTGGCGCGACAGGCAGCTATCCCAGCGTCTGTCCCCTGGACTGTGCCGATACCTGCAGCCTTACCATCGAGGTAGATGAGGGGCGCGTACGGAAGGTGCGGGGAGGGCGCGGCAATCCGTTTACCCGCGGCAAAATATGCGCCAAGGTAGCGCAGGGGTTGCCGCATCAGGTACACGGCCCCGATCGTCTGACGACGCCGCTATTGAACAATGGACCGAAGGGGGCTGGCCACTACCGTGCCATTGACTGGGATCAGGCTGTCGACCTTATCCACGAGCGATTCAGCGCGATTATCGAACGCTTCGGCGCGCAAGCTATCGCTCCGCTGACCTACGGTGGCCCAATGGGGTTGTTGGCCAATGGTTCTATGGACGCCCGTTTTTTTCATCGCCTTGGTTCTAGCAAAGTCGATTCAACACCGCTGTGCGCGGGCACATCGAGCGCAGCCTGGGAAAGTGTTTACGGTGATACCGGCGGTATTCCCTACACAGAGATGGCGCACTCGAAACTGATTGTGGTGTGGGGTAATAACATCACAGCCTGCCACTTGCACCTCACCACCCTTATTCGCGAGGCGCGTCGCGGTGGCGCAAAGCTGGTTGTCGTGGACCCTAAGCGAACCCGAATTGCAGACGATGCAGACCTACATCTACCACTACTTCCCGGCTCTGATGTGGTACTGGCCTACGCGGTAGCCAGAGAGCTCGGCGAACACGGTGGACTGGACCACAGCTTTCTTGCGCAAAACGTGCACGGTGTCGACGAGTTTATGGCGGCAGCAGAGCAATACAGCCTGGATCGCGCAGCCAAACTGTGCGGCCTTGAACCCCAAGCCATTGCGCAGTTTGCGCGCTGGTGGCGCGAACTGTGCCCGGCAGCGATTTCACTGGGTGTTGCGCCAGAGCGAAACCGAAACGGAGGCTCAGGTGTTCGGGCGATACTGGCTTTACCAGCGCTCACGGGCAATATCGGTCCAATCGGTGCAGGCGTTTGCGATGTCTCCAGTTTTTTTCCGGTGCGCCGAGAAGCGCTTTCGCGGCCTGATTTAGCGCCGGAGGATGTGCGCGAGCTAAACGTGCTTGATATCCCGTCCTTGGTGTCAGACCCGGGCGAGCAAGTGCCGCTAAAAGCGCTGTTCATTTACAACCATAACCCGGTCGCTGTCCACCCCGAGCAAAGTGCTATGCGCGCGGCCTTGCAAAGCGATGATGTGTTTGTCGTTGGCCACGACATCAGCATGACGGACTCTATGCGCTGCGCCGACCTGGTATTGCCGGCAGCCTCTCATCTCGAATATGGCGATCTGTATAAAGCTTATGGTCACGCCTTCTTGCAGCGCTCCGAAGCGGTGATCAAACCGGTAGGAGAAGCGCTATCCAATACGGACCTGTTTCGACGTCTCGCAAAGCGCTTTGCTTTCACCGAGCGCTGCTTTACCGATTCCGACGTGCAGTTAATGGATCAGGCGATCGACCCAGAGGGGAGTGCGCTTGAGGGGCGCAAAGCCAGCGAACTCCTGCCCGGTGATGCCCTCGATATGTCGCTACCGGCGCCACCCGTACTCATGCGAGGCATAAGGCCGGATACACCCAGCGCTAAGATTGAGCTTTGCAGTACCACGCTTGCTGAGGCGGGCGATCCCGCTGTCCCTCAATATGCAGCCATACAGTCACAGCGACGTTTCACGCTGGTAAGCCCGGCATCAGAGCGGCGCATTAATTCCACTCTCGGGGGTCTGGAAGGGCACGACCGAGATATTGTTTGCGAGATGTCACCTGAAGATGCGGCGGAGTTAGGCCTGACGGACGGTCAGAGCGTATGCCTTCAAAACGATCAAGGTGAAGTCGAATTGGTGCTCGCTATTTCGGATCGAATGCGCCCCCGTGTTATCTACGTTCCGAAAGGCGCCTGGCTGAAGGATAGCGCAAGCAACCAAACTGTTAATGCCTTGATACCAGGCCACAGATCCGATCTTGCAAGTGGCGCCTGCTATTACGATTGCACTGTAGATGTCGTTGCCGCGGGTCACACTCCTGTCGTATAGGCGCGGTAGTGCACCAAGCTAGTGCCGGTTTACTCTCTGCGGTTCTTTAGTTTGCCTATTCTCTGGAGTCGGTTTGGCTCGTTACGATACTGTGATTGTTGGTGCGGGCCACAACGGCCTGGTGTGCGCCAGTTATTTAGCCAAAGCCGGCCAACGTGTATTGGTTTTAGAGGCTGCCGATCAAGCAGGCGGCTTCGCTTCCACTAGGGAGTTTCATCCTGGCTTTCACGCCAGCGTTGCCCACACCCTGAATCATTTTTCTAAAAAGGTCGCACAGGACCTGAATCTTGCAAGCCATGGTTACCAGCAAAATGGTAACGCGCTGGATACCGTCGCGCTGGATGTCGAGGGTAATCACGTGACGGTAAGCGACATGACGGTGCGCGGTACCGAGGCAAGCGATGCCGCCGCCTATGCTGAGTATCGGGAGTTACTGAAACGCTTTGCACGCATGCTGGAGCCGTTTTGGGGTAAAACAATGCCGGGCATTGGCAATAACAGCCTCGGCGAAATTTCGACCTTCGCGCAAATTGGTCTTCGCCTCAGACTGATGGGCAAGGAAGACATGCTTGAGTTTTTGCGCATGGCTACGCTGCCTATGCGCGACTTGATGGATGACAGTTTCGACAACAAGTTACTCCAGGCAGCACTCGCATGGGATGGCATCATCGGGTCGAAACTTGCGCCGCGCTCGCCCAACCAATCAGTACTGACGCTACTGTATCGCATGTGCGGTGCCCACGATGGTATGCACAGCATTCCAGCAGGCGGTATCGCTGGGCTGGTAGATGCCCTGGTTGCGGCGGCTCGCGCTGCTGGAGTAGAGCTGCGCTGCGGTGAAGCCGTTGAGAGCATCGCTGTCTACAGCGATGGCAACGGGCAGCGTGCAACCGGTGTCGTATTAGCCAGTGGTGAGCGCATAGACGCAGACAAAGTTGTATCTGCGATCGACCCTAAAAGTACTTTTCTGCGCCTGCTAGGCGCGCGCCACCTAGAGATTGAGTTTACCAATCGCATTTCCCGACTGCGATGCCAGGGCTATGTGGCCAAGCTACACCTTGCGCTGAGCGAGCTCCCATCATTTACCGGTCTGGATAATCCCAATGGGCGAATGATTATCGCGCCTGAGATGGATGCTATCGAGTTTGCCTACGACGATGCCAAATTCGGTAAGTGCTCAACGAACCCGGTTATTGAACTGACGATACCGTCCTTACACAACGACAAACTCGCGCCAGAAGGTCAACACGTCTTATCGGCCCATGTGATGTATGTCCCCGCAGAGTTGGAAGGCGGTTGGTCCGATGCGGCCAGAGAGGCCCTTACCGAGCGTGTGCTCACAGAGATAGAGCGTTACGCTCCTTCACTGCGCGACAGCTTAGTGCACGCCGAAATGCTGACGCCCGCCGACTTGGAGAGTACCTTCGGCATCTCCGGCGGCCACTGGCATCACACAGAATTTGCCGTTGATCAATTGCTGATGATGCGACCCACCTATGAAGCGGCTCAATACAGTACACCCATGGCAGGACTCTATCTTTGTGGCGCAGGCAGCCATCCTGGTGGAGGTTTAACAGGCCTGCCGGGGCACAACGCCGCTCAGGAGATTTTGCGATGAAGCAATACGATGCGGTCATCATAGGCGCCGGCCACAACGGGCTAACGAATGCGGCTTATCTTGCAAAGGCCGGCTTGGATGTCGTGGTGTTGGAAAAAAACGACTACATTGGCGGAGCCGCGGTCACCCGAGAAATGCACGAGGGGTGGCACTATTCCAGCTGCTCTTACGTCTGCAGTATGATGCGCCAGGCTTTGCATCGCGATCTGGATTTGTCCAGACACGGTCTGCTACTGGTTCCCTATCTGGGGACGGTCGCCTTCGGGGATGACAGCGAGACCATGACCGACTACCCCAGCGAAGAAGCCAGCTATCTAGAGTTGAAGCGCCTGTCGCCTCACGACGCAGATTCTATGGCCCGGTTTCAGGCCGACCTGGCGCGCTATGCGCAGCTGATACGCAAGACACTGCTGCGCACACCACCTGACCCAAGTTCCTTTAAGCCGCGTGACATCGGCGAACTGTTGTTTCTGGCGAAAGAGTTTTGGGCACTGGGCGAGCGCGAGTTGTACGAATACATCCGCTTTTTCACCATGAGTGCAGCGGAATTCCTGGAGGACTACTTCGAACACAGCTTGGTCAAGGCAGCGATGGCAAGCCCGGGCATTATCGGCACTGCGCTAGGCGTCTATTCGCCGGGTTCTGCCTATATTCTATTGCATCACGTTATGGGAGACGTTGACGGTAGTGTCGGAGCCTGGGGTTTGGCGCGCGGCGGCATGGGCGCTATTTCGCATTCCATCGCCAACGCCATGCGTGAATTGGGGGGCGAGGTTCGTACCAACGCAGGTGTTCAGCAAATACTCGTGAAAGATGGCGCTGCGGTGGGTGTGGCGCTGGAAAATGGTGACGAAGTGCACGGCAAGATTGTTGTATCCAATCTGGACGCCAAGCGCACCTTCACCAAAGTGATGGACAAAAACGATTTACCTCCTGGCATTTACAATCGAGCTAAAAACTTCAAGATCCGCGGCTCCTCCGGCAAAGTAAACATTGCCTTATCCGGTATGCCCAAGTTCAACAACGTTCCCGATAACCCCTACATTAATCGAGGCGGCCAGGGATTTGTGGGTTCACTGGAAACCATGGAGAAAGCCTACGACTGTTGGAAGCGCGGCACCTGGTCTGAAGATCCGTTCATCGAATCTGTCATTCCCTCCGCTTGGGATCCCACGGTGGCACCGCCGGGTAAACACTGGATGTCGAACTTTATACAGTACTGTCCTGCAGAACTGGCAGATGGACCTTGGACACCAGAAAAGCGCGATCAGTTTGGGCAGACCGTTATCGACAAGATCGAACGCTACAGCCCGGGCTTTAAAGACTTGATCGTCCATATGGAAGTGCGCACACCTCACGAGATAGAGAATGAAGTTGGTCTGACCGAGGGCAATATCTTTCAGGGTGAATTGACCATCGATCAGCTTCTGTTCAACCGGCCTTTTCCTGGTTACGGCCAATACCGCATGCCCGTGAAAAACATGTATATGTGTGGTTCATCCACTCACCCCGGAGGCGGCGTCTCCTCAGCCTGTGGCGCGAACGCGGCGCGTGAAATACTGCGTGACCTGAAGCGACCCAACACGGTACCGGAGGACGATTGTTACGATGAATAATGCAGTCAGCCCAGTAACAGAGGATCCCTTTGCCGGTGAGCGGCTAAAGCAATCCCACTTTTATCCGCGCCAGGCACCTATGAATCTGCGAGAGGCCTGGTCGTCCTGGAATGGTTTTAAGTTTGCCGATTACTATTACGATGCGGAGTACGAGTACTTTTGCATTCGCAACACCTGCGGCACTTACGATATCTGCCCGATGCAGAAGTACCTGATCTCGGGAGCGGATGCCCTGCCAATGCTGAATCGCATGGTGACCCGCGACGTCGCGAAACTGAAGGCCGACCGGGTTACATATGTGTGCTGGTGCACCGATGAAGGCCGCATGGTAGATGATGGCACCATCTTCAGGTTAGATGAGGACCGCTTCATGTTGACCTGCGGCAGCCCCTGCCTGGCCTGGCTGCGCATGAGCAGCGTCGGCTTTACCGATTTGGACATTGTCGATGTCACGGAAGACTACGCTGCTCTATCACTACAGGGTCCAACGTCTTGTGCCGTGCTGAAAGCAATGGGCTTAACAGGCATCGAGGAATTAAAGCCCTTTGGGATTAAGCATTTCCCGTTTCACGACGGCTCACTTATGGTGTCTCGCACAGGCTTTACGGGTGATCTGGGGTACGAGCTTTGGGCGGAACCGAAGAGCGCATTGATCATGTGGGATGAGCTGTATGCAGCAGGGGCGGACTACGGCATTCATCCTTACGGCGAATCTGCCACCAACATGGCACGCCTGGAGGCGGGTTTCATCATGCCCGACATGGAGTTCAATGAAGCGCTGAAAACAATCCATTTCCAACACGACCAAACGCCCTTCGAACTGAATCTCGGCTGGCTAGTGGATTTCAAGAAGCCGCATTTTAATGGTCGTAACGCACTGCTAGAGGAACAAAAGCGCGGCGGTCCCGAATACATACTCACAAAGCTGGACATCGAAGGCAACAAACCTGCGGAGGGCTCGCACCTGTACAGCAATAAACGCTGTACGCGAGAAATCGGCTACGTGACCTCAGCTATGTGGTCGCCGGCGGCGAAAGCCAATATTGCGCTGGCGATGGTACAGACAAAAGCGCTGAACGGTCCGATTTGGGCGGAAGTGTACTATGAAAAAGAGTTGCGACACTGCCATAAGGTAGAGCGCGCAACCGTGCGGGACAAACCATTTTGGGTACCTGATAGAGCTCGTCAGACACCGCCACCGGATTGCTGAGCGTCTCAAATCACCTGATTTCAGCTACACGGGCCTCGTGCTAACCCGGCTTAAACGAAGTGGAGTTGAGTTAGCCGCACCAATATTCGTGACCACTCGTGAAAGGGGCACCTTCACAGTGCGCGGCGCACTCCTTTGGCGCATATTTTCAGCGATTCAGCAGAATCTCGCTCCATCCAACGGTACTTTCAATCCATTTCAAGCCTTCGCCGTTCATGGCCTCGCACTCATGAGGCCACAAACACGCCAGTATCGTGTCTGCTGGGAACACCCAAATACGCGATTTGCCAACAATCCCACCACGTGACAATAGGCACGGTTTGTGCATAAAATCGAGCTAAAAGAATGTGACATGCAGGTTTTAATTCATGCTGAGTGCAGAGTTCGTAGCGAGTTATCTAGACGCCTGGAATCAACAAGACCCGGCCGGCGTCGCCGACCATCTCTCCAAAAACGGCACCTACAGCGACATACCCGAGCAGCGGCATCTGAATAGGGTTGAACTCATAGCGCACTTGGAAGGCTACTTCAGCAAGGACACAAATTTTTACCACCTCGTAGGAGAGGTGCTGGCGGGGGAGAGCACCATCGCCTTTCAGTACCGCGCTTGTCCTG
>JBCCNJ010000151.1:0-9840 GCA_039025905.1 Pseudomonadota bacterium
ATGGAAAAGCGGGCGCACCGGCTACCCCATGGTCGATGCCTGCATGCGCGCGCTCATCGCCACCGGCTGGATCAACTTTCGAATGCGAGCAATGCTGGTCTCCTTTGCGGCAAACCATCTCTGGCTACACTGGCGCCGGCCTGCGCTGCACTTAGCGCGCTGTTTTGTGGATTACGAGCCCGGCATCCACTACTCACAGATTCAGATGCAGTCCGGAACAACAGGGATTAGCGCGATGCGTATCTACTCACCGACAAAGCAGGCGCAGGATCAAGATCCCGAGGGGCATTTCATTCGTCGCTGGGTGCCGGAGCTTGCCGATGTCACTACCGATTTCATCGCTGAACCACAGCGTATGCCGCTAGACATACAGGCCACCGCGAACTGCAAGATCGGCAGCAACTACCCCGCACCTATCGTCGATCACCTCACGGCCTATGGCGCCGCGAAGCAGCGTCTGCATGCGGTGCGCAAGCAGGCGAAAATCTCCGGCGAGTCCGACCGCGTGTTTAAACGCCACGGCTCGCGAAGGCGACAAAGCGAGCGGGAACGTTGGCGCGGGTCATCGCCGATGCCTCGACGATTTTGATGCAACCGGGATTATTAATGTATGTGAACCCCACGAAAATGCTCGCATAGAGGTTGATGCTAGAGAGTATGACCGTGAAACCGCCGCGTGGACCCCTATCCCTCCGATTGTGAAACCACCAGTTGAATCTAACTTAGTCTTAAGCGAGCCGAAACCCATCGATGGCGAAACCCGTTGGCTGATCTAAACTGGTAGTACACGCGTGCCGCAAGCTGATCTGCAAGGGGGGGGTAGCAACATGCCTAATTCCAACACCTATCTGGCGGTATTTATTCGAGCGAGCCTGGTTTTGATCGTGCTGCTTGGTTCCCTCGCGGGCTGCAAACTACGCGCCGAGAGATCCGGGAAAGGAACTCTGTATTTTGCTGTGATCGAAGAGGACACTGCGGCCGCTCTAGATCAGAGCGAGGAGGCGAGTTCGACCGACCTAACCGAGGAGTCACGGCGTGAGGTCAGTGGCAGGGTCGCTGACCTGGGCTTGGTGCGAACTGCTGAGGCCGTCGAGGAGTACCGCATGCAGTTTATGGGCGCAACCTTTGACGGGTTGGAAGGGCGCAAGGTAACGCTAGATGTTGATGTGAAGGATAATCGACTCAATACGGTCGCAGTTGCGGTGCCTGATACAGGAGAGCTATTCGCGAGTTGGGTGGCAGGCGATGGCTTTATCTTTGGGGGGAGCGAAAATCCCTATGTTGGCCTCACTACGGGTTTTGGTGTGGGGCCAGAATGGCAACCTGTCTGGGATTCAGACCTTGTGGTGAGTCTCAGAGCCAGGTATCAAAGGGACCCAGACTTTGATGCAGGTCTGGAACCCGCTCACGTCTGTGCGCCCCATGTCACTACCTTACCCGGTTACGAGGTTGTCACGCAGCAATCGCTTTTCACCCAGGGACTGAATCTAAACGTAGAGCGCGTAAGCAAGGTCGAATTTGAGCGTCTACCGACGGCTCGAAGTACCGTTGACTATTTGGAGCTGGTAGATGAATCACTCAAAGATGCCGCTCAAGCTGAAATCGCCAGGCGTGAGCAGCGAATCTATTGGCAAACTACACCCCACACCGCTAACTCCGATGGTGTGACTGGCGCGGCGATAGTAAAAGAGAGGACTGATACCATCTTCGCGGGGGGCGGCGGTCAAACGGTTTACTATTCATATGGCGAACCGCTAGTTGCTGCGCCAATGCATTTAAATCGAGTCAATAATGTGCATGGACAAACGGTTACCGCGAGGCGGTATATCGGTGATCTCCAGCCTGGGGATATACCACCCCAGCAGATGGAGTCTGTGCAGATTGAGCAGCAATACCAGTTTGACGGATACTCCATCCGGCTCGTCGACGAGGTGTCGAACGTATTCTGCGACTCTGTTATTACTCGCACCGAGAGGGATCAGAACGGTACGGAGGTCACGTTCATTACCCATCAAACCGTTTCATCAACTGATTCGCCTTTGTCGGGCGTGACTGTTTTCAGTGACAGTTCCAGTTCGGCGGGCGGCACAGAGACGCTGCAGGCGGAGGAGACCGACGTTAGATCATTCAACGTATCGTTTAGGCTTCGGTGGTAGGCTACGGCCCGTGCGTCAGTGCTCTAGGCCAATAATCTCCAACTCGCCCAAGTCTTCTTCACGATTGAGTCCCAACACCTGTGAGTAAAAGTTGAGCTCTGATTGTAGCGCGGTGACCTGGTTTTCCGCCTTGCGGAATCCGTGCCCCTCACCTTCGAAGGCGATATAGGCTGTGGGAACATTCCGAGATTTCAGCGCGGTAAAGATCATTTCCGATTGGTTGGGCGGTACCACGCGGTCCTCCAGGCCCTGCAGCAGCAAGAGCGGTGCATCGAAGCCTTCCAGGTGGTTGATGGGTGAGCGCTCCTTGTACAGATCCTGTCGCTCTGGATAGGGCCCGATTAGCTGATCCAGGTAGCGTGATTCAAATTTGTGAGTGTCCTTGGCCAGTGCCTCGATATCGCTTATCCCGTAATAACTGGCTCCCGCACTGAACGCGTCATGGAACGCTAGTGCCGCCAGCGTCGTATAGCCACCCGCGCTACCACCTCGAATGATCAGACGATCCGGATCGGCCAGGCCCTGTTCGACAAGCCAGTTGACTCCCGCGACGGCGTCTTCCACGTCGGCAACACCCCACTCGCCATAGAGCGCTCGACGGTAGTCGCGCCCGAAGCCAGCACTCCCGCGGTAGTTCAGATCGAGTATTGCAAAGCCGCGACTGGTCCAGAACAGACCGCTCAACCAAAAGGCCGGGCTGCTGACGGCTGTTGGCCCGCCGTGCACGCTGACGATGAGTGGTGGCGCGTTACCGGCCGGCCCCTGATAATCGGGGTTGGTCGGTGGGAGATAAATGCCATGGGCTTGTGCATCCTGCCCCACCGGGAAGCTGACGAGTTGATAAGGTGGAATCCAGGCGGCGTCCATATCCAGATCTTTTGAGGTTCGCAGGACTCCCAGTACCTCACCATCTAAATCAGTCTCGACCAGCTCCGGTGGCTTATCCGTGGCCGCATTGATAACGAGCACACCATTATCAACCGGCAGGAAATCAATAATATCAGCGCTGGCGAGATTGAATGGCCGGGCCGCATTGGAGTCGAGATCGAGCAGCATCAGGCTGCCAACACCGGCTTTTATTGCGCGCGCTAAGATGTTGCCATCGGGAAGAATGGCGTAATGATCGTTGCCAATAGTCCAGTCGGGACCACCTATCTCAGTGTCAGGAAGTTGCACGCTAAGGGATGAGAATTCCTCCCCGTTGACCCGATAGATCTGCCACCAATCGTCTCGATCAGAGATCGCGAAGAGCTGGTTATCTTTATCCCATTGCGGGTTGATCACCGATTCCTGCATGCCTTCGTTGTGCAAGGTGAGGTTTTTAAGCCCGCCCGCGCTATCGAATTCTGCCGACCACAAGCGGGTATTGTCCCAAGGCATGTTCGGATGACGCCAGCTGGTGAAGGCGACCCTGGTACCATCGGGCGAGAGGCTGGGCGCGGAGACGAAATCATCTTGATCGAACAACACCTCGCCGGGGGACACTGCAGCCAGCGGAACCGCAACCAGCGCGTTCACGGCTTCTCCCTCAGGTCGATGATCCTCGCGTATGCACAGCAGCCGACTACGCGGCGTGTCCAGCGTACAGCCGGCAAAGCGGATATCCTCTTTGGGCGTGATTGGCTCGGGAGCAGACCCCTCTTGCAATTGATATAACCGCTGGTCGTCGAAGTTGGAGAACCAAACGCGGCCGCCTGCAACCAGGGTGCTGCCACCACCGTATTCTTGAACTCGCGTACGGGCATTAAAGGGAGCAGGCAGTATCTCTTGTGGCTCACCGCCCGCAATCGCGCGACGCATGATCGTCACGCGGACCCCTTGCTCTGGGCGAGATTCCAACCAAAAGATATAGTCTCCGTCGGCGGCCAACGAACCGAGGGAGCGACTCCCCGCAACGACGGACTCCGCTGAGATCGGCGAAGGCCAGGAACCATAAGGCAAGATGGATGGCACAGAATTGCTCCCCTGGTTAGACTCATGAACAGCTGAGGTGCAAGCAGTAGTCAGTAAAGCGAAGATCCACAGCTGTATGCGCACGGACATACCCACTCGAATTGCGTTAACAGTTCTTACCATAGGGGAATGATTGGTCCTTTTGAAGCCTATGGCGAAAGTATTAAACGTTTGCCGCCTTTGGCTAGCGCCGCAAAGGGTCTACCAAGCGTGTCGCAAATCGAGCCTTCATCAGGTGGTTTCTGCGAAGTGACCTGCAGCGGTTTCCGCGTGACTGGCAAATCCGCGGCGTTCAAACCAACTGAGCTCAATTAGCTCAGGTGCACTCATCAACCTGGCGGTAAGGCTGCTACTATATTGGGGGGGGAAGTTTAGAGGTTTTTTCGATGACAAAAATCGCCAAAATCACGCTGATGTTCGTCGTGTTCATCGATCTGATTGGCCAGGGCCTGGTGTTTCCGATCATCAACGCGCTGATCATGGACACTAGTTCAAGCTTTCTTCCCCAGGCTACGTCCGATGGCACGCGGCACTTTTATTATGGCTTAATAATAGGGTGTTTCTTTTTGTCCTGGTTTCTCGGTGTGGTTTATGTTGCGCGATTATCTGATTCTATCGGGCGGAAAAATGCGCTAGTCATTTGCTTAATTGGAGCCTTGCTGGGATACGCCCTGACGATTGTCGCGCTCTGGATCAATTCTTTGCTGCTGCTCATTATTGGGCGCTGTATTACTGGGTTTACTGCAGGCAATCAACCGATTGCGCAGGCTGCAGTGGTCGATGCGAGTACCGATGCGGCCGATCGCGATCGCAATATGGGTTACATCGTAACCGGTATTAGTCTTGGCCTGGTCGGCGGACCGATCATTGGCGCAATACTGTCGGATAAGTCGCTTCTGGGCAGTGTCGCTACCTACAACACCCCGTTCTATGCGGCCTTTATCCTCGTGGCGATTGCCATCGTTATGGTCATGGCGTTCTTCAAAGATAGTCGTGCAGAACGCTTGCCATTCGTATTTCGTCCGCGGGACATCACAGACAGTCTGATCGCCATAAAAGATCATCCCTCGGTGCTGCGACTGATGCCCGTCTACTCCTGTTTTATGATCGCGAATCTGACTTTCTACGTGTTCATGGTGAACTATCTCACTAGCGCGTTTGGTTATGGAGTCATCGGGGGTAGTGTTGCCATGATCATCATGGGCTCAGCGCTGGCCTTCTCCAGCACGTTCCTGGTCGCCCCCGCTCAGGCGCGCTTCAAGAAGCCCTTATTGTTGCTGGCCAGCTTATCAATGATGGTGATCATGGGTTATCTATTCGTTGCGACCAGCAATCCCTATCTGGTTTTTGTGCCACCCTTTCTGTTCTATTTGATGTTTGGCATTGCCTACCCGACCATCCTGGGGCTGTTTTCAGAATCGGTCAGCGAGGCCGATCAGGGCTGGGTCATGGGCGTAACAACCGCCGTCTTTACCTTGGCGGGGGGTGTGATGTCCTTGATCGGCGGGGCCTTGATGAGTATCGATATTAAAGTGCCTTACTTTATTGTCATTGGCTTTGCTGTGCTGGGTCTGGTGTTTCTATTGCTGTCCTGGCGCAACCCGGGGATTCAAGGCAAGACCTCTACCCATGAAGCATCGGCTGACTCTTCCGCTTGAGCGTATACAGCTAACTGCGAAAAATACCTGCCGTCGTATCGTTCCCTGGCTGACAGTCTACTGAATGTAAACGTACCGGCGACATTCACGCTACCGTGAATAGAACGGCTAATGGGTCCACTCTTTCCTGATGTCTGATTGGATATCTTCAATCATGATGTCTGCGGATGTCTTTTAGTCATGTCGTTAGTTGTCAGAAAATAGCGATTTCAAACTGAGGCGACAAACGCTACTCTTTCCCTACTCAAAATAATGGACGCATGAACATGAAGGCAGTTTATTACACAGATCACGGTGACGCTGACGTACTGCAAGTGGGCGAGCTCCCAATGCCTCCGCTGGCCGACGACGAGGTCATGGTGCAGGTGGCGGCCACCAGCGTGAACCCTATTGATCGCCGTCTGAGAGGCGGCGAGCTGCAGGAGTACATTCCGCGCACCTTCCCCGTGGTACCTGGTTGGGATGTTACCGGGCGGGTTGTGGCAGTTGGCGATGCTGTAACTGGCTACGAGGTAGGAGACAACGTTGTTGGCCTCTCGTTTATCTGGTCTATACAGCATGGTACCTATGCCGAGTACGCGCCGGTTCGCGCCAGTTTCCTTGCACATAAACCGGACAACCTGTCGTTTGAACAGGTCGCTGGGCTACCACTTGTGAGTCACACGGCCTGGCAATCACTGTTTGAGTTTGGTGAACTAAAAAGCGGCCAGTCGGTGCTGATTCACGCGGGCGCCGGCGGAGTCGGGAGCGTTGGCATACAGATGGCAAAGCATTTGGGTGCGAAGGTGTACACCACGGCCAGCCGCAAAAATCATGACTATGTAGAGTCTCTGGGTGCAGACGTGGTGATCGATTATCAGAATGAGGACTATGCCAGCGTGATTCGCGAGGCCGAGCCCGATGGTCTGGATGTGATTGTGCAGTCGCTGTTGAACGATGCGATTTCCGAGGAGTCGATTGGATTAGTGAAAGACGGTGGCGCTGTGGTCTATCTGAATAATGAGCCACCGCAAACACCAGAAATAGAAGAGCGAAACATTCGATCAGAGTTTCTTCACCACAGAGCAGACGGTGAGCAGCTTGCTGAACTCCTTGCGCTCTATAGCGATGGCACTCTCTCGGTACCTCGTCTTCAGTTTATGGACTTGGATCAGGCCGCAGAAGCCCACCGCTTATCGGAGAGCACGCGCACGGTCGGCAAAGTGGTGTTGCGTATTCAAGAGCTCTGATTTTAAACAAGGCCGTTTCGGCGGCGACTTCAAACGGGACGCGGAAGTTTATCTCTCGTCAAGAAGATTTGGGTGACTGAGCACAGGCAATTTCGCGCATGTGCTGTTCCCACACGCCCAGAATCCGCACCAAACTCCATTCGCTAAGCTGGCTTGGATAAAGAGCGGCCCATAGAGAGGCGCTCAGATCAGAGAATGGTCTCCTCGCCCTGACGGGTGTTTTTTTAGCTGCCGATGCTGTGTGGTCTAGGACCGCACCTGAAGCCTACCGCGAACGAGCATCCATCGATTAGCTACCGCCGCAGACAGGACCCGAACTCACCCAGGTGCAGCTATTGGCTGACTCACAGCTACCTTGAGTGCTGTTGTAACCGCACTGGTTGGGGAACAGGCCGTCGCTGCGCACGCAGCAGGCACGGTGAGAGAAGATAAAGGACGAGTTGTGCGGCGCATTAGTTCCGTGGCAACCCATACAGGTGGCGGTGGTCTCCTGGTTGCTACTGTCCGCGGCTCCTGGGCACGCCGTGTCGGCTTCCTCCTGGGTGGCAACACAATCGCCGTTGCAGGTGCGGCAGAAGGGATTCACATCATTAATCGAGCAGCCGTTCAACTCAGGCACCTCATTTTTAACCAGGAACGTTTCCATGGTTGAGTTTCGCAACAAACAGGGGAAATTTGCCTCGAACGGTGGCGCATAGAACGGTTGATTTGTGGATGCGCCGCGTAGCGGCCACTGGTTACTGACCAGGAAATAGTTACGCCAGACGTTGCCTGGGCCAAAGAAATTGCTCAGAGACTGTTGGTAAAACTCGTTGCAGCGTGTGGGCAGTATGGTCGAAATGGTCGGATTGATATTGCGAACTGCCTGATTGGGTGACAGCTCTACGGGCAGATTATCGGAGTTTGGGTAGAGCATTAAGTTGGGGCAACAGCGAAAAGACATGGGGGAGTCGACGCCTGGTCGGTACCTTGCACATTGCTCTGGTGTGAGCACCGGGCTGCAGGCCTCGTCATACAGTAGGAATTCGCGCTCGTTGTCATTTATACCAGAGGTCGGCACGTTTGCTCGATGCTCAAAGGTCGCCCACACCCACTCTGGATTGCCAAACGTGGATGGCTGGTAGGCGATATGTAGGCCGATGAGTCCCATTTTTGCCTGGGTGCAGCGTTGGTTTTCAGGCGCAGTATCGTCATACAGTGAAAATGTCCGCGTATAGAAATCGCCCGATGCCGCCTGAGAATCGTTGAGCTTTTTCCAGGCTGCTTTTATTTCCATTGCTCCCTCGCGTCCGATCACGCCATCTTTGGTCGCGATTGCGGCAGGAAATGTCCCTGGGGTCTGGCCTGGCATAAACCTATAATCTCGTCTTACATTCTGTTTGAGAGCGGCCAAGCTTGTGCCGGTTTTCCAATAGTCATTTTGATTAACGATAAACTCCCACATGGTGCGATTAACGCGGATGTCGTAGCGAACCACCTCGCCATCCTGGTCAACAAGTACGCCTCCGGTGGGTTCATCTCCAAGCCCCACTAGAGTCTCTGAAGTAGGCCCACCGCCAGCATCATTCAGCGCAGGCGTGTTGTCTCTCGCAGGCATGGATACTTTGGAGTTCATGGTTAAGGTTGGACCTTCGCACAGCGAAGGAAGGCCAAACACTTGATCAGCTGTTGGGTAGTCAAGCCAGACGGTCTGGGCGTACTCGTCCGAGGTCGCCGATTCTCGGGCGCCCGGCAATCGCGAGGTATCTGGGTAGCCGGGTTGGTCCGCATCCGCTGGCCAGTTGATGGCAAAGAAAAGCTGCCAGGAAAGATTATCTGTACTGGCCTGTCCGGGTGCCCAGGCCGTGCGTTGCACCCTGGGATTACAAACGTCTGAGGGCATGCAGTAAGAGGGTTGCTCGTCGACTATTGCCGCCGTGCAGACATCGATGCCGCCGTTGAGGTTTGAGCTCGCGCTAGTGGGGTTGGTGAAAGGATTATTGGGTTCATTGGCATCGACCGCATCGCATTGATAGAAACTGAGTCGCGTTTGACAGGCCGAGTCGAACTGATAAATGGTTTCGCCAATATGGTTACCATTGGCGTCATACTCCGAATACTCCGGATAACCCCAATCAAAGGTAGGTCTTTCGCTCAAAACGGGGGGGTTGTCGCTATCGCCGCCGCAAGCAATGAGTCCTAACATTCCTGTTGCAACCAGGACCCGGCACAAGCCTCTCATAACCGCGTCTAATGTATGCGGCCTATCAGGCCGTCTTGTGCAATCTCGCCGCATCAGCCGATTACCCCTTTTTCTTATGAGGTCTTTTAGTGTACCGAAGTGATTTGGCTTGTTAAAGCAGGCACACAACCGTTATCGGTTCCGCCTGCTGAGATCGGGCGCAGTAACTCCTCTCGAAAATCCGAATGGGTCTGTGTTTGCCGTTAAAGCGCTATGCGGGACTGAAGTACGATGCAATGCTACAAGACAGGCACAACATCCAGGCTCACTTGCACGTCTCGGCTGAATGCAAACCTGATTCTGGAAAAAGTCGCAGATCGGCCAAAGTTTCCGTATTTTTAGCGGCGACTTCTGGCTCCTCGACGTTCGCGTATAGTAGATCAATGACAGTTTCATATTGCGGAAACCTGCCTAGCACGGCTTGTAGAACCCCCGGTGAGCTCAGAGATGCAAATATGCGGCCGCGTGCTGGAATAGCGCTCACAGCAATGGGGCCGTCACCCAGATCAAGGGCGCCGTAGCATGAAATGTAAACTTCGAGTATATCTGGATTCGGCCCTGCAAACTCTACTGTCTCCGGGGACAGTGTGGTGCGCGTGTACCAGTTTTTAGACAGACGTTCG
>JBCCNJ010000152.1:0-9767 GCA_039025905.1 Pseudomonadota bacterium
CGTGCTTCTATAAAAAATCGTAACACTGACTTAAATTAAATAATAAAATAAGGGAAAAAATTTATAAATTGCTTGTAGAGACAGGCAAGCTATTCACATAGCGCTTGTCGAGAAATAACAGATTAAAGTCAATATATTGACATAATATTAATCTAGATGCATCATTGAGGCTCACATACACGGGCGTCCAAGTGCAAAAGGTTTGTCAGGATCTCAAACAGTTTTCAGAAACAACGACGTTACGAGATCGGTAGCGCATGCATTTTTTAAGCCGATTAATGCGGTAGCGAGCGTTCTCGGAAGAAGAGTATACGACGGTCTGATTCGAGCTATCCCAATGCGGCGCGTCGGCCAGTGGGCTTACGAATGTTGGGGCCTGATCGCAAAATGCGCGAACCTGCTATCGCGCGGGTTAATAGTGATGCCAATTGTGGTGGCAAAGTGATCGTGACCTGCTGTGATCTGGTTGCAGCCGCAGAATCTGCCCGGTTTGGCTGGGCTGGCCCCAAGGCCGGGTCGGTCGATCCCGAATAGGTGCGAATTAGCTTGCGCGCGTTGTCGGGGAGAAAAAGCCAGTGAAATCTAGTATCCGTCTAGGCGCTATACGGTCCAAAAGTCGCTCAACATGGACCTGGTGAACGCTGTAGTTGCAGACCACGCGCTTGGCGCAGAAGTGGATCACTGGTGCCAGGGTATCCTGGCCTTGTCCCAAGGCCTGGTCTACCGGCGTGCCGCTACTTACGTTTAGCAGGCAGGAAACCTTGAATACACGCATCGAACATTTGTACTGCTACACAATGGGATTCGCATCATGAGCTTTGAAACGATCAAAGTCACCATCGACAGTGGCATCGGTAAGATTCTGTTAAATCGTCCGGACAAGCTGAACAGTCTGACGCAGGGAATGATGCGGGAAATTCATCAGGCGGTCGATGAACTCGAAAACGAAACTGAGATTCGACTTTTGGTTTTCACCGGCTCCGGACGCGCATTCTGTGCGGGCCAGGATCTGGACGACCCGGTCATGCAGATGGTGGATGACACCCCTCCCGATATCGGTGCGCTGGTGGAAAGCCTGTATAAACCGCTGGTAATGAAGCTGCAGAATCTGCGCATGCCCACACTGGCTGCCGTAAACGGTTTGGCGGCGGGTGGTGGTTCAGCACTGGTGCTCGCCTGCGACTTTGTCGTGGCTTCCAGGTCCGCCTTTTTTTTGCAGGCCTTCTCCAATATCGGTTTGACCCCGGATACTGGAACCACATGGTTCCTTCCACATCGTCTGGGGATGGCCAGAGCCGCTGGACTGACGATGCTGGGAGACAAGCTTCCGGCCGCCAAGGCTGCCGAGTGGGGTCTGATCTGGGATGTATTCGACGACGATGTCTTTCAAACAGAGATCGCCAGTTTAACCCATAGGCTGGCCAAAAGACCGACTACGGCCTTGGTACGGACGCGTCAGCTGCTATATGCGGCCCACAGCCATTCCCTGGAGCAGCAGCTTTCAATGGAAGCCACCTTTATCCGCGAGATGGGGTGGCGTAAGGATTATCAGGAAGGTGTATCCGCATTCACCGAGAGACGAACGCCGAAATTTACAGGGGAATAGGGCTCGGTCGATATTTGAGTAGTTCCCTTTTTGGAGAAAGCGATTTCACGTCAAGTCCTTTTTTTCTTGGTGATATGGAAGAGTTGATGACTATGGTTGGTTACAAGGAGGTGCTATGAAACGCACTCATTTTGACGCCCAGCACGACCGCTTCAGAGACGACGTCCGCAACTTTGTTGAATCGGAGATCGCGCCATACAATGAAGATTGGACCCTACAGGGTATTGTGCCGCGGGAGTTGTTTGCCCGGGCAGGCGCGGCCGGAATGTTGAATAAGACCTTGCCTGAAGCCTATGGCGGCACAGGCAAAAGCGATTTTCGCTTCAATCAAATTCTAGGAGAGGAACTTGCGGAGGGTGGTTTTGCCGCAGTGGGCCTCGGTATCACGTTGCACACGGATATCTGCATTCCTTATTTGCAGAACCTGGCCACCGATGAACAGAAAGAACGTTGGTTCCCCGGTGTTGGGTCCGGTGAGATTATTACCGCAATCGGTATGACGGAGCCAGAGATCGGCTCTGACCTGGCTTCTATGACTACCACGGCAATGCGTGAAGGAGATCATTTCGTGGTCAATGGGGTGAAAACACTGATTAGCAATGGTATCAACGGGGATCTTAATATTGTCGCAGTTAAAACTGACCCTAGCAAAAAACACAAGGGCATCAGCCTACTGGTCGTCGAGCGCGACATGGAAGGCTTTGAATATGGCACCAATCTGAAGAAGATTGGCCTCAATGCACAGGATACGGGAGAGTGGCATTTCAACAATGTCGAAGTACCGGTTAATAACCTGCTTGGTGAAGAAGGCAAGGGCTTCATCCACCTGATGAATAATCTGCCGTCGGAACGACTTTCCATGGCTTCTTACGGTGTAGCTGCTGCACGCAAAGCATTGCATTGGGGCCTCGAGTGGGTAAGGAAACGTAAAGCTTTTGGTAAACCCATAGGCTCTTTCCAAAATACGAAATTTCATCTAGCTGAGATCGCTACTGAAGTGGAAATTGCCCAGGCATTTATTGACCGATGTGTGATGGCCTTTAACGCAGGCGAGCTCAGTGCCGTCGATGCCTCGAAAGCAAAATGGTGGTGTACGGAAATGCAAGGACGCGCACTCGATACGGTCTTGCAGTTACACGGCGGATGGGGTTATCTCACCGAGCAATCCGTATCCAGAGCTTGGGTAGACGCACGAATTTCGCGTATTTACGGCGGCACCACTGAGATCATGAAAGAGGTGATCAGTCGCGATCTAGGACTTTAAAACAAGCATGATGCGGCACAGCATCGGCTTCGCGTTGATCTGCATGATCTCCATGTTTTTCTGGGGATGGTGGCAGTCCTGAATGACCTCAAAGACCCGCTGTCACTCCTCAGCAGTAGGGACGCGCGCCTGGCCTGACTTCGCCATGGTGAGGCCTTTTTAATAACCCTTTAAAATTCTCGTTTATCGCAGTGTATGTTTGCATCTGTTCGACCGATTGATAAAAAGTTACAAACCCGCGTTTTGTCTCGATTAGACTATTCGCGGCCTAATTCGACAAGGGTCTATACCGGCCGCGCAGGTAACAGTTTATCTTGGAGCGTCGGCCGTCGAGCGCATAGGTAACACTTTTGGAGCGAAGGGATTTCTCCTTTCACGCTCTACCCAATTAGCAGGGGATGGCATTCAATCCAACTGGATCGAGTATCCCATCCCACCTACAGTGGCTCAGTACACTCAAGCGATAAAGCCCCGAACCCCGAAACTGCATGGCTCTCCGTGAGATGACTTCCACTTTTTTATGGAAACCCTCGTTAATGCCGTTGTTTCTACAAAATCGCTATCAGGTAAAAATCGGTTCCGGCGAACTCGTTAGCGTTCTCGTTAAGGCGTGCAAGTTAGCTCCGTTCGCGCTGCAGCAGACAGTAAAAGATAGGCGTTAGCAGCAGCCCAAAGAGCGTAACGCCAATCATTCCAGCAAATACCGCCACACCCATTGCCTGGCGCATTTCCGCGCCGGCACCTTGAGCAAGCACCATAGGCAGTACGCCCATGATGAACGCCATCGACGTCATGAGAATAGGGCGCAGGCGCAGTCGGCCGGCGTCGCGGATGGCCTGCAGCGCCGTGCTGCCCTGGCTCTGCCGCTCGCGGGCGAACTCAACTAACAGGATGGCATTCTTGGTGGCCAGCGCAACCAGCACGATCAAACCAATTTGAGTAAAGATGTTGTTGTCTCCTCCACTCACTATCACGCCGGTCATCGCTGAGAACAACGTCATAGGCACGATAAGAATGATGACGAGCGGTAAACGTAGGCTTTCGTATTGGGCAGCCAGGACGAGGAAGACCAGCACCACAACCAGCGGGAACACAATCAACGCCGTGTTGCCCGCCAATATTTGCTGATAGGTGAGCTCGGTCCATTCATAGGTCATGCCTGGGGGCAGGGTGTCATCCAGAATGCGTTCTAGCGCCTGGCGACCCTGGCCGGAACTGTAGCCGGGCGCGGGTGCAGCATTGATATCTGCCGTGGTGAAACCGTTGTAGTGCATCACGCGGTCGGGCCCCGTGATGGGTTCGACTGACATGAATGAGCCCAATGGCACCATATCGCCTTCATCGTTACGCACGCGCAGGCGAGTGATTTGTTCGGGTTCCTGACGAAAGGCCTCCTCGGCCTGCACATTGACCTGGTAGGTGCGGCCGAACAGATTGAAATCGTTGGCGTACATGGAGCCCAGGTAAATCTGCAGTGTGTCAAAGGCATCGTTGATGGCGATGCCTTGCCGCTTGGCTTTGATTCGGTCAACGTCTAGGTCCAGTTGTGGAACACCAATTTGAAACGTGGAGAAGACGCCGGCTAGTGCTGGATCCCCGTTGGCCTTCTGCGCGACTTCCTGGGTGATATTGAAGAGCGCGTCATAGCCCAGGTTGTTGCGATCCTGAATTTGCAGCTTGAATCCGCCAATCGTTCCCAGACCCTGCACAGGGGGAGGCGGGAAGATAGCGATAAAAGCATCTTGAATCGCGCGGTACTGCCCGTTCAGAGATTCCGCAATGCTACCGGCGCTCAGCACTGGGTCGTTGCGCTCGTCGAAGGGTTTCAGCGTTACGAATACGATGCCGCTGCTCGTGCTATTGGTGAAGCCGTTGATGTTGAGACCAGGAAACGCCACCGCAGACTCCACACCGGGGTGGTCCAGCGCCAGCCGCGACATCTCACGAATGACCTCATCTGTGCGGTCAAGGGAGGCTGCCTCCGGCAGTTGCGCAAAGGACACCAGGTACTGCTTGTCTTGGGTTGGTACATAGCCCGTGGGTGTGCTGTCGAATTGTAGCCAGGTCAGCCCCATTAAACCGCCGTAAATGAGTAAGACCACAACGCTGTAGCGTGCCAGTTTCTGTATACCGCTCTGATAGAGATTGGCTGATCGCTTGAACAAACGATTGAAGGGAGCGAACAACCAGACACCGAATAGCTTATTCAGCGTTTTGGTTAGAGCATCTGGCTCTGCGCCGGCTGGACGAAGCAGCAGTGCGGATAAGGCCGGGCTGAGTGTCAACGAGTTGATGGAAGAGATGACGGTGGCGATGGTGATCGTGAGTGCGAATTGGCGATAGAATTGACCACTCAAGCCAGACATGAAGGCTGTCGGGATAAACACAGCGGCTAACACTAGCGTGGTGGCGATGATTGGTCCCGTGACTTCGCGCATCGCTTTCTGTGTGGCCGCGACCGGTTCCAAGCCCTCTTCGATGTTGCGCTCCACGTTCTCCACTACCACGATGGCATCATCGACAACGATCCCGATCGCTAACACCAGACCGAACAAGCTCAGCGCATTCAGCGAAAAACCCAGCAGCAGCATTACAGCGAAGGTGCCGACCAGCGAGACCGGAACGGCCACTAGAGGAATGATGGAGGCGCGCCAGGTCTGCAAAAATAGAACAACCACCAATACCACAAGCAGCATGGCTTCGATTAGGGTCTGCACAACAGCTGCGATGGATTCCCTTACGAAGACGGTCGGGTCATACACGATGGAGTATTCAACTCCCTCGGGAAAAGCGTCGGACAAACTTGCCATAGTCGCACGCACCTGGTCGGATACCTCGATGGCGTTTGAGCCCGGCGCTTGAAAGATGGGCATGGCAACCGCCGGCTGATTATCAAGCAGGGAGCGCAGCGCGTAGAAATCCGAACCCAGCTCGATCGTCGCGACGTCTCGCAGTCGCGTGATCTCGCCATTGTCGCCAACCTTAATTACGATGTCGCCAAACTCTTCCTCACTGCTGAGACGCCCTTTAACGTTAATCAGCAACTGAAAGTCGGCGCTGCCAGAGGGTTGCGCACCCAGGCTCCCCGCGGCGGCCTGGCGATTTTGCTCGCGGATCGCCGCAACGATATCGCCCGGGTTTAGCTCCAAGGACGCGACTTTGTCAGGATCCAGCCAGACGCGCATGCTGTACTCACCAGCGCCGAATAGACGAACCTCGCCCACGCCATCGATGCGCGCGAGTTCATCTTTCACGCGCAGATGGGCGTAGTTCGATAGATAGAGCATGTCGTAGCGATCATCCGGTGAGGTGAGGTGCACAACCATGGTCAGATCGGGAGAAGACTTGTTGGTTACGACGCCGAGGCGCTGCACTTCCAGCGGCAAGCGAGGTAGCGCGCGATCGACGCGGTTTTGCACCAGCACCTGCGCCTCGTCTGGATCCGTACCGATAGCGAAGGTAATGGTTAGCGTCATGCGGCCATCGGAGGTCGCTTGGGACGACATGTACAGCATGTTTTCAACCCCAGTGATCGCCTGCTCCAGTGGAGAGGCCACTGTCTCGGCGATGACTTTGGGGTTAGCACCCGGATAGCTAGCCGATACGACCACGGTAGGGGGGACGACTTCTGGGTACTCCGTAATCGGCAGCTGCCAGACCGCCAAAGCCCCGCTGATCAGCATCAGCAGGGAGATCACGGCGGCGAAGATGGGACGCTGGATGAAAAACTGCGAAAAGTTCATGTCGAGCTCCAGTGATTACGACGTAGTCTAACCGTGGGTGACGAGGTGTTGTTGCTGCGCCGCGATGGCTTCAAGCTTCGAGGGTGTGGCCATGCTAACGATTTCGGGATTGACGCTGTCGCCAGCGCGCACGCTTTGCAAGCCGCGAGTCACTATAACTTCGTCACCACTGAGTCCTTCGGTAATAAGACGCAATCCCGCAACCTTCTCGCCGAGCTCAACTTCACGGTAGTGCAGAATGTTGTGTTCGTCGACTACCAGCACGTAACGACGATCCAGGTCGGTTCCAATGGCACGGTCGTCAACCAGGATGCCTTCGTAAGCGCCACTGCCCACCAGTTGGATACGGGCAAACATTCCCGGGATCAGCATACCGTCGGGATTGTTAACGACGGCGCGGCCGCGAATGGTGCCTGTGCTGGGGTCTATTTTGTTGTCGACAAAGTCCATATGACCCGAGTAGTGGAACTGCTCGTCACCGGCAAGTGCCAACAACACGGGGTTTTGCTCTTCACGGCTGCTGGGTCGATCACCGTTGCGAGCCATGCGTGCATACTTCAAGTAGCTCTGCTCATCAGCATCGAAGTAGGCGTAGATTTCTTGCGTGGAGACAATAGTGGTGAGGATGCTATCCCCTGCAACGATGAAGTTACCTGCCGTGATACGCGCATTGGATACTCTGCCGTCGATGGGCGCGCGAACCTGAGTAAACTCCAGCTGCAGACGCGCACTCTCCAAAGATGCGGAGATGGACTGAACGCGAGCAGCGGCTTGCTGATTTGCTGCCTCCCTCTGATCCATCATCTCCTGGGCGATTGCTCCGCGCTTTACCAGCTCTCGGGCACGTTCCACCTCGGAGCGACGCAGATTCAGCTGACTTTCGGCGCTCACCAGCTCAGCTTGAAGACGGTCTACTTCTGCACGAAACGGTCGATCATCGATCTGAAAGAGGAGATCGCCTTTCTTAACCTGCTGGCCTTCATCGAAGATGACTTCGGCTAGATAACCCGATACGCGTGCGCGTAATCGAACTTGCTCCGGCGCAACCAAGGTTCCGGAAAACTCATCCCATTCGGTGATGGTTTGTTTGATCACGGGTGCCACGGTTACGCTGGCGGCGTTTTGGGCCGGCTCGCTGCTGATTGAACGGCCACCCCCGGTGTTGCAGGCCACCAGCAGAGCGATGCTAGCGACAGTCATTGCAGTGCGAGTTATCCTGGAAATCATCATGGTGTCACCTCTTGGATTGCGTTGTGCTTCGGTATGGGTGACTACTATAAGAATCCGATAAGAATAAAAATAATTATATATAGATATGCAATACATCATATAATTTGATGTATTGGACTTTTCGGAGGACTGCCGTCGATGCGACCCCAAGAATTGAACTTACTGATGGTGTTTGACGCCATTATGACTGAAGGCTCGATTACCCGCGCGGCGGACCAACTGGCGATGACCCAGCCGGCGGTATCCAATGCTGTCGCGCGTATGCGGGTGGTCTGGCGCGACGAACTGTTCGTGAAAGACGGGCGCAAGATTCGCCCCACCCGTAGAGCTTTGGATCTGTGGGATAGCGTTCGCCAACCCCTAAAGAACCTAGAGCAGGCACTGGACCCCAGTGACTATGTTCCAGAAACCTCGACCCGCACCTTCCGGGTTGCCGCCGGAGTAGGGGTAGTGGATGTATCCTGGCCCGCCTTGCGCCAGGTGATTGAGAGCGAAGCGCCCGGTGTCTCAGTGCACTCCATTCCCTACACGATTCTCAACGGTGAACAATTGCTGACTAATGCCGAGGTAGACCTGGTGATCGCGGTCACAACACTGATTGCTGAACGACCCTATCTGCTCAGCAACTATTTATACGATACTCACTATATGTGCGTCATGCGCGCCGGCCACCCATTATCCCAGCTTGAATTGGACCTCGAAGCCTTTTCTCGCGCGGACCATTTGTTGGTTTCGCTGTCCGGAGACATCTCCGGTTTTACCGACCGGGTATTGGCGCAGCACGGCCTGACACGCAAGATCGCCTTAACGGTCAACCACTTCAATGTCGTCGCGCCTATCTTAGAGAGCTCTGATCTGATTGCCGTGGTGCCGACGATGACCGTGGAGGATGCCGTTAAATCTGGCTCTCTCGTCGTCCGACCCTCACCGGTGGAACTCGCCTCCAACACCATCAGTGCCTTCTGGCATCAGCGACAGGACCGCGATCCAGGTTTGCGCTGGCTGCGAGATAGACTCGGCTATGTTCTCAAGACACGGGCAGAAGAGCATGCCCGGATTATGGCTGAACACATTGGCTGACATTCCGCCCCCGCAAAAGTCGAAGTCTTAGACAGGATCTGGGAATGCGCGCAGCAAGGCATGGACGGGGACGAGCAACGAAATAATCAATACATGCAGCCAATACTCGTGCAACAACAAAGCGCGGGATCGCAACGAATATGGATTCACATTGGCGCAGGCTAGGTACTGCGCTCTCCTTACTGATAGCAATCTTCCGTAGCGGATAGGTACTCGGTACTTTATTAACTTACACTAATTGAACGATTGAACGACCATCGATTCCAATCTCTTAGGCTTTAGGCGTCAGCGCCAACTGACGCGACTGCGCAACAAGACGTCCACTGGTATCCCAAAGCTCACCGTCTTCTTCTAGCATCCCACCGCTAATGAAGCGCGTGCTGAAGCGGCAGCGCAGCCAGCCGGGCTCGGGGACTCTACGCACGTGTGCTGTGAGTTCGACAGTGGGTGCCCAGGCCACGGGAAGCTTTGCGTTGAAGACAGTTGGCGGGAAAGCGTCGGTAGCCATTAGCAGCGCGAACACATCGATAGGCTCGTCATTCGGTAAGCGCAGCCAGCCTCTGATCAGAGGATTGCCGCTGGGCGCGCCGCTCATGAACTGTGCATCATCGGGATGTAGCCGCAGCTCGAGGCGGTCCATCATGGCTGGCGGTAGGCCAAGTTCAGGGTCATGAATGGCTTGGGGGCAGTCCTCAATTGGCGGAAGTTCCGGCGGGCTGGCATCTATTCGCAGAGGTCCGTCTGTAGCGTCCAGGTCGGCAAAGGTGCCAAGCAATTCGACTAGTGTTTTATCAGACGCCTGAAGACTAGCCCGTGCGGTAGTGAGCTGACGACCCGCTTTCAC
>JBCCNJ010000153.1:0-9746 GCA_039025905.1 Pseudomonadota bacterium
TGGCAACGATGTCCAGGCTATCTGGAGCGCAGCGCTCAGCGCCACGATCTGGCTGTTGGATTCCGAATCGATTGACCTCTAGCTTCGCGCGCAGCACCCAGGCTGCGAACTCCATCGACTGGTCATCCGCTACCACAGGAAGATAAAGCTGCTTGCCAGCCTCGCGACACGCCGTTACCAGATATTGCGTATCTAATTCGCCATCTTGTGCCATATACAAGGCAATGCGCTTGGCTTTTGACCAGGAGGATATTTTCTGAACATAGTGCGCTGCGGATTTTGCGGCGCGCTGTCGAAAATTCGCTGTCAGCGCCCGGCGCTGCTGGCGCATGTGTCGGCGCAGTGCCGACTTGTCTTGCGTCATAGTTGGATTCCCGGCGTATCGCTGACAGCGCTGCCCTTGAACCCGATGGTTCAAGGTGGTGGTCCCTGTACTGAATCAGGCTTTCCGGTCATTGCCGGACCTGCACACCAACAGTAACGAGGTAACCCCCGGTTACATATTATCGGCTCGAGGACTGTCTGTCTGGCGAGTACGCCAGGTACCCACATCTATTATAACCCAGTTGGTAGAATCCGCCTCGATCACCCAATCTCGAGCTGACGCAGATGATATAGTGCATCATCGAGCTTGCGATTGATCCGTTGCACGGATTCGGCGGAGGGGGGCATGGCTTGAACTGCGGGTTCCTCAGAGGCACGCAGCAGCTCATGGCTGATGTTGAGCGCTGCCATTACAGCGATACGTTCCAGGCCGATGACTTTTCCGCTATCGCGGATACTGCGCATTTGCTTATCCAGATATTTCGCCGATACCAATAGCTCTGCCTCTTGGTCTTCTGGCAGGGCGACCTGGTAGTCTTTATCTAAGATATTGACGGTGACCGTGTTTGCTTGAGTCATGAGCTTTCCATCGTCCGCAGTCGATTGATCATCGCCTCTACCCTGGTGCGTGCCAATTCGTTTTTATCCATCAGGTCTTGTCGCTCGTTTTGCCAGTTAGCGCTGTCAGCTTTCAGGGACTGATTTTCGCGATTGAGCTCTTCGCACAACATTATCAATTCATCGATCTTCTGCTCTAGAACCTGGAGTTCGCTATCGGCCATGAAGGTATACTGAGGGTGGTTAGTAGATAATTGCCACTATAGTAGTGGCCTGCGGTCAGGTCAACGAAACAAAAGCCATACATATCAATAGCCTGCCCAGTTTTTACAGAGATCGGTAGAGGTGCCCGCGCACTCACACCGCTTTTTAGTAACCAGGAGCACAGTATGTTAGATAGTCCGTTCCCAGAGAAATCTGGATTCGACCCTTCAGCACTGGCGAATCATCTGCTGGAGCAGGGCTTGCAGTCGGCGCCTGCCGAGCTTCACGGTTGTATTACCGGGCTGCTAGCAGCGGGTTTGGCGACCAGCTCCGACGCGTTTTTAGCAGCGGTGCAACAAACGCTGGATATTGATATCCATGGCGAACTGGTTGAACAGCTCATGGCGCTTCATCTTTATACCTTGCAGTCACTGGATGATGAGAATTTTGAATTCTATCCACTGCTGCCCGATGAAGAGTCATCGTTGTCAGAGCGCACCTCGGCTATGGCAGTCTGGTGCAGCGGTTTTTTGGCCGGGTTTGCGCATGGTAGTGCGGGACCAGGCCGCCCGCATGCAGCGCTGCCAGGTGATAGCGGTGAGGTGTTACGCGATATGGCTGCAATTGCAGAAGCGGACTCCGATAACGTTGACGAAGATGAAGATTCAGAAAAAGCCTATGCTGAGGTCGTGGAGTATCTCCGGTTTGCGGCACTCAATTTGTATGCGCAGCATCGTCAGGAGGCGTTTGAAGACGTTTAGATCGCTCACTGTATGTCTCCTGCCGATTGCAAATCCGAGAAAGAAGGGTAGAAAGCTGTGATAATCTTCGACCTCCCAGACCTTGTATCCTTGTTCGAAGATAGTAGTGCATGAGTATTAGCAAAACCGAATATGCTCGGCGCAGGAAGAATCTGATGGCGCTCATGGAGCCCAATAGCATTGCGATTATTCCGTCCGCGCAGGAGCGACTGCGCACTGGAGATACCGAGTACCCCTTCCGGCAAGACAGCGATTTTTACTATTTGAGTGGCTTCAGCGAGCCGGAGTCTGTCATTATCTTGGCCCCTGGCCGAGGGCATGGACAGTTCGTCATATTTTGCCGCGAGCGCGATCCAAAAATGGAAATGTGGAATGGTTACCGCGCAGGTCCTGAGGGGGCTTGCGAACGCTTTGCCGCGGATGATGCTTTCCCAATCGGTGATATCGACGACATTCTGCCTGGGCTAATAGAAGGCAGAGACAGAGTTTACTACTCCATGGGGCGCAGCACGGAGTTCGATACTCAAATCATGGGCTGGGTAAATACCATCCGCAGCAAGGAGGCCTCCGGTGCCGTACCGCCGGGCGAGTTTACCGATCTAAGCCATATGGTCCACGACATGAGGCTAGTGAAAAGTGCTGCGGAACAGCGGGTTCTCCGCAAAGCTGCGCAGATTACGGCGCGCGGCCATATAAGAGCGATGCAGGCCTGCCGTCCGGGTAAGAACGAGTTCGAGCTTGAAGCAGAGCTCAGTTACGAGTTTGCACGCAGCGGAGCGAAACACCTCGCCTATCCCTCTATTGTTGGCAGCGGAGTCAATGCCTGTACGCTGCACTACCTGCAAAACAATAGTGCTATGCGTGACGGTGATTTGGTGCTGATTGATGCAGGCTGCGAATTTGAAAACTATGCATCAGATGTGACTCGCACATTTCCTGTGAACGGTGAATTTTCTGTAGAGCAAAAAGCGCTTTATGAAATCGTTTTGCAGGCACAGCTTGCGGCGATTGCGGCAGTGCGACCGGGAAACGACTGGAATCAGCCACATCTAGCCAGCATCAATCTGATAACCGAGGGCCTATTGGATCTCGGCCTACTGCGGGGTCGAAAAAAGCTGCTGATAGAGAAACAAGCCTATCGTGAGTTCTATATGCATAGAGTAGGGCACTGGCTTGGCTTAGACGTGCACGACCCCGGCGACTATCGTGTGGGTGATGAGTGGCGGCAGTTGGAGGTGGGTATGGCGATGACCGTAGAGCCTGGGATCTATATATCTCCAAGTAACACGACTGTTGCAAAAAAATGGCGGGGAATTGGGATTCGCATCGAGGACGACGTAGTAGTCACTGCCGACGGCTGCGAAATCCTGAGCGCATCTGTTCCGAAAGAAATAGATGAAATCGAATCGATGATGGCGGCGTGATTCTATGACATTGCGCTACGATGTGGTAATCGCAGGAGGCGGCATGGTAGGCGCCAGTCTAGCCCTGCAGCTGGCCACGACCTTCGGAGATAGCCTATCGATTTGCTTGGTGGAAGGGTTTCCGCTGCCGGAACGAGCTGGCGCGAGCGAGCCCGACTATCATCCGTCGTTTGATGCCCGATCTACCGCACTCAGTTTTAGCTCTCGAGTGATCTACGAAAAGCTGGGCGTGTGGAATCGGCTGGCACAAGGCTTGTGCCCCATCGAGACAATTCACGTATCAAGTCGAGGACACTTCGGCAGTTCTTTGCTAAAGGCGAGTGATCACAACTGGCCTGCATTGGGGTACGTGGTCGAAAACACCTGCTTGGGCGATGCACTGCTGCAGCACCTTTATTCAAAGGATAGCATCACCCTGCTTAGTCCGGCGAAAGTGATCAGCGCGGCACCACATCAAGCTGGTATGCGATTGCATGTGGAAGCCGAGTCAGCAGAGTCTATCGAGACCGCGCTGCTTGTTGTGGCAGACGGTGCGGGATCGAATTTGCGTGCAAAGCTCGGGATGCAAGTTCAGCAAACGCCCTACTATCAGCATGCGCTGATTGCCAATGTGACCTTTGCTAAAGCACATGCGAACTGTGCGTTTGAGCGTTTTACTGATCAGGGGCCACTCGCGCTCTTGCCCTTGCTCCAGTCGAAAGCGGGCGAACATCGCAGCGCATTGGTGTGGACGGCCCCTCCAGAGCAAGCTTTGCACTTGCAGAGCGCTCCGGAGCAGGCGTTTTTGCAAGCGTTGCAGGATCGGTTTGGTTATCGTCTTGGCCGCATACTGCGAGTGGGGGAGCGTCATAGCTATCCCCTGTCGCTTGTGCAATCTCAGGAACAGATTAGACAAGGCGTAGTGGTAATGGGAAACGCCGCCCACGCCTTACATCCTGTGGCTGGGCAGGGCTTTAATCTCGCACTTCGGGATGTGGCGCAACTGTCGACGGTGTTAGAGCAGGGAGTTGGGTCCGGCGCTCAACTGGGTGATATCAGTTTGCTGCAACACTATCTCGCTCGTCAAAAGTCTGACCAAAACCGCACTATCGAATTCAGCGATCGTGTTCCTTCTTTATTCATGTTAACCGACCCTGTACTTGGCCTTACGCGAGATATGGCGCTCTCGGGGCTCGATATTTTGCCGCCGTTGAAACGCTTGTTTGTACGCCACGCTGCGGGCATGGCGGCGATGCCCAGGGCGTTAGATGCCCAGAAATCGGGAGCACAGCATGGCTGAGGCGGCGCAGTTCGATGTAGTGATCATAGGAGCCGGTATTGCAGGTGGTGCGCTCGCGGTGGCCCTTAGCGGGCAGGGCTTGAGCATCGCACTGGTTGAGGCGCAACCGCTCGCGCTAATCGATTTACCCCAGGAGCGAGACCTCACCAGCTTCGATCCACGAGTTAGCGCCATCACACCACGATCACAATCACACCTGGAATCGATGGGTGTGTGGAACAGCATTAGTGATTATCGGCAGTGTCCTTACCAACACATGACGGTATGGGATGCAGAGGGCACGGGCAGAATTGATTTTGATCGCAGCGAAGTCGACGCCCTCTGTTTGGGCCATATCGTAGAGAATAGGGCCATTGTGAATAGTCTGTTGCAGCATATTAAGGTTGCGAGCGATGTGAAGACGTTTCCGGAGACGTCCGTACTAGACTGCAAACCTCTTTCGCCCGATTCCCGGATGACAGTCAAATTAGCGGATGGCACCGTATTGCAGTCTCAGCTACTCGTTGCCGCCGATGGCGCACGCTCTCATATCAGGGATTTGATGGACTTTAAGACCCGCGAGTGGGACTACGGGCACAGTGCTATTGTTACCACCGCGGAAGTGGAACAGTCACATAAAGACACCTGTTGGCAACGATTTCTGAGCAGCGGTCCGCTGGCATTTCTACCTCTCCCTGGCGGTGATACGCAGCACTTTTGCTCTATAGTGTGGTCGCTTAAGGACGAATTGGTAGATCCCTTAATGCAGCTGTCCGATGCAGCATTTGCGAAGGAACTGGAGAAGTCCATCGAAAGTTGTCTAGGTGAAGTGCGCGCTTGCGCAAAGCGATTTACTTTCCCATTGCGTCAGCGACATGCCGTTGACTATGTGCAGCCGGGCGTCGCATTGGTCGCAGACGCCGCGCATACTATTCATCCGCTTGCCGGCCAGGGCATAAATCTTGGGCTTCAGGATGTCGTCGTATTGGCTGAAGAACTACTTGCTGGCCATAAGCGAGGTATCAAGCTGGGTGATCTGCAACTACTAAAGAGGTATCAGCGTCGACGCAAGGGTGAAAACCTCTTGATGATGGCAGCGATGGATGGCTTTAAATCCCTGTTTGAGCAGGAGTCACTATCGATTCGCTGGCTACGTAACACAGGTTTGCGGACTGTTGGACAGCTTGGACCAGTGAAGCAGCAATTGATCCGACACGCTATGGGTTTGGCATAGCGCGAGTAGCCCTGCAGTCGTTGTTTTTCGTCTCATCGTCGCTACAATGCTCCAGGTGCTCACCTACGGCTGCGCTGTTCTGATGTCATCTTTCACCTGTCACCAAAGGAAATGCTATGAGCCAAACGCCTGCTGAACTGAAGTATGCCAGCTCTCATGAATGGGCTCGGCTTGAAGAGGATGGCACGGTCACCGTCGGCATCACCGATCACGCACAGGAAGCACTGGGCGACGTGGTGTTTGTCGAACTTCCAGAGGAGGGCAGCGCTCTCGCTGCGGGCGATGAGGCCGGCGTGGTCGAATCCGTTAAGGCTGCTTCTGATGTTTACGCCCCTGTTGGCGGCGAGGTCATCGCGGTTAACGCGCAACTCGAGGACGAGCCCGAGATTGTGAACGCGGACCCTTATAATGATGGCTGGTTTTATAAGCTGCAGCCCGCGGATGCCAGCGAGCTCGAAGCCATGCTATCTGCAGATGACTATCAGCAGCTATGTGCCGAAGAAGACTAGGGCACTGCAAGACTCGCCTCGCGCGCAAATAGTAAACAATCCTCTCTCCCATAGACCGCGACTTCGGTTCGCTGGCCATGAGCGTGGCCAGCGCGGCACCTGGCCTGACATAGTCCAAAGGCCAAGCCCGTCAGGGCCACCTGATGCGAGCGCTCCCGGTTTTCTGGATATTGAACTGTGCCGTCGAGCGACGGCTTGCAGTGACCCTTGCCTCGGCATCATTGAGCCCAAATCGACAAAGTGACCGATTCTTTAGGCTGTGGCTTTACTGTAGCTGCTTAATATCTCTAATCGCGCAGGGAAATAATGGGCCATCCATTCTCTTTCGCGCGCGCCATTAGGATATCGTCTGGGTCTACCGCTACTGGGTGCGCGACGAGCTCTAGCAGTGGTAAATCATTGTGAGAATCGCTGTAAAAATAGTCATCTGTTAGCGCCATTTTACGCTCATCGAGCCAGTCGTTGAGGCGTACGACCTTACCCGCGTGGAAAGACGGCACGCCTATAGGCGCTCCCGTGTAAAAACCATCAACGATTTCTGCTTCACAGGCGATCAGTTCATCAATACCTAAGGCATGCGCGATTGGCCGGGTGATGAATGCGTTAGTGGCCGTGATGATTAACAAATCGTGACCTTGCTTGCGGTGTCTCTCAATCAGGGCCAGGGACTGAGGCAGCATAATGGGATCGATCTTTTCTTGCATAAATTGCCGGTGCCAACGCGCCAGTTCGTCCATTGACCTGCCCTTTAGTGTAGACAGGGCAAAGCGCAAATAGGCGTCTACATCGAGGTTGCCCGACTGATAATTGGCGTAGAAGGCATCCTTCTTCTCGGTAAACCCTGGCTCTTGTGCGAGGCCTTTCTCCCATGCGAATTCACACCAAAGATTGTCGCTGTCACCGCCTAGTAGCGTGTTGTCGAGATCAAAAATTGCCAGTGTCACTTTTGTATGCCCTTGCGCGAGGGCGCACAGAATAGCGGGTGTCCTGATAGGAGTAAATTTCTCTGGCGCTAAAAAGTGTGGAACAATAGATCGAAAACTCAGCTTAAGTGGCGTTCCAGGGTGATTGATTCTGATGGTTTCAGAGCCAACGTTGGCATCGTATTAGCCAATGACCGCGGCCAGGTCTTGTGGGCCAGGCGGGTCGGAGGTCGCGACGCATGGCAGTTTCCCCAGGGCGGAATCAACCGGGGTGAGTCCCCTGAGCAAGCTTTATATAGAGAGCTCGAAGAAGAAGTAGGCCTCACTCCAGGCAGCGTTGAAGTCTTGGGGTGTACGAAAGGGTGGCTACGCTACCGCCTTCCGAAAGCATTTGTCCGCAAGGGGCAGAACCCTGTGTGTATTGGCCAGAAGCAGAAGTGGTTTCTGCTGCGAATGCTGGGTGAAGATAACGATGTCCGGCTGGATCGTAATGAAACCCCGGAGTTCGACCATTGGCAGTGGGTGAGTTACTGGTATCCGCTGAATCAGGTCATCGCATTTAAGCGTGAAGTCTATAGACGGGCGATGAAAGAGCTTGCGTTGCCCCTGGGACGTCACACCGAGAAGCAACTGGATCACTGAGTCAGATGCTTGAAACGCTTCGCAAAATTGTTCAACAAGTCAATGCGGCTGAGGGCCTCCCGGATGCCCTTGAGATCATCGTCGAACGTGTTCGGGAGGCGATGGGAACAGAGGTTTGCAGCGTTTACATGCGTGACCAGGAATCTGGCCGGCTTGTTTTTCGCGCTACCAAAGGTCTAAACGTCGAACTGGTAGGCGCTGCCAGTCTGGCTCCCGGCGAGGGCTTGGTGGGTTTGGTAGCCGAACGTGAAGAACCCGTCAATCTCGAGCACGCGGAAAGTCACCCCAGCTTTCAGTTTTTGCCAAACATTGGCGAGGAGCATTTCCGCTCGTTCCTGGGTGTGCCCATTATTCATCAGCGCGAAGTACTGGGCGTTCTGGTGGTGCAGCAAGCGGCTCAACGGCGATTTGATGAAAGTGAAGAAGCCTTTCTGGTCACGATGTCGGCTCAGTTGGCTGGTGTTATTGCTCATGCCAGGGTCACCGGTGTCGTCGGCGATGCAGAAGTTTCCGATGAACCGGGCGCGGTAGCCAAGGTTAATGGGGTTCCCGGGGCACCCGGTATCGCTATCGGTACGGCGGTCGTGGTCTCGCCCTCGGCAGATTTATACACCGTGCCGAAGCGGCGGGCGAAAAATCGACGAGCCGAATTGAGAGCGTTCAAGGACGCACTGGATAGTGTTAAGGCGGATATCCAGTCGGTGGCCGACAATCTGGGTTCGGAACTCAGCGCTGAGGACCACGCGCTGTTTGATGTCTACATTGGGATTCTCGGCGACTCGACGATAGGTGCAGAGGTCGCGAGCTTGATCAAAGCGGGTGAATGGGCACAGGGCGCAATCAGCCAGGTGATGATTGAGCACATTCGCCATTTTGAAGGCATGGAGCACAGCTATCTAAAAGAGCGCGCGGTCGATGTAAAAGACCTGGGGACACGGGTACTGGCTTATCTGCAAGAATCGACAGTGGAGAACCGGACTTATCCTGATCAGGCGATCTTGGTCGCGGAGGAATTGACGGCATCCTCACTCGGCGAGGTGCCACGGGACAAGCTGGCGGGTCTGATTTCGGTGCGGGGCTCCGGAAATTCGCATGTGGCTATCCTGGCGCGTGCCATGGGTGTGCCGACGGTCATGGGTGCAGTCGATTTACCCTACACGCTGCTACAAGATCGCGAGGTGATTATCGATGGTTATAACGGCACTGTGCACCTCAATCCTCAGACAAAGCTCCGGCAGCGGTTCCAGGAGGTGTTGGATCAGGATCTAGCGCTTTCAAGAGATTTGGAGTCTCTGCGAGATGAGCCCTGTGAGACCCTCGATGGTCGTCGCATGACCTTGTGGGTGAATACCGGCCTTATGGCGGATGTGACCCGCTCCCTTGAACAGGGTGCAGAAGGGGTTGGGCTGTATCGAACAGAAGTACCGTTTTTGCTGCGGGAGCGCTTTCCCAGCGAGGAGGAGCAGCGACAGATTTACCGTGAACAACTCGAGGCTTTTGCACCCCGACCTGTGACCATGCGGACTCTCGACATCGGAGGCGATAAGTCGCTACCGTATTTTCCCATCGATGAGGACAATCCCTTCCTCGGTTGGCGGGGAATTCGGGTCACATTGGATCATCCGGAAATCTTTCTAGCGCAAATTCGGGCGATGCTGAAGGCCAATGATGGCCTGGGTAATCTGCGAATTATGTTGCCAATGATATGCAACACGGCTGAGTTAGATGAAGCGATGCAGCTTATTCACCGCAGCTATAGGGAAGTGTTGCAAGAAGGTGTCAGCGGCGATCTGCCGCCAATCGGGGTGATGGTTGAAGTGCCGGCAGCGGTATTTCAGGCCAGGGCTCTAGCCCGTAGAGTCGAGTTTGTGTGAGGGGGCAGCCAACACCACACCCCCCCACCCAACAA
>JBCCNJ010000154.1:0-9609 GCA_039025905.1 Pseudomonadota bacterium
GACTGTCGGTGATGGCAGTGGCGATGTGGACTTTGGGCCCATCCAAAACAAGATGCAGTATGAAAAAGTCTCTGCGATTGCGCGTGATGCGGCCCAGAGCGGTGCGCGCTTTCTAACGGGGGGTGAGCCCAGCAGTGGTCCCGGCTACTTCTTCCCCATCACCATTGTTGCCGACATCGCCGACGACACCAAGCTGGTCGCGGAAGAACCCTTTGGACCTATTTTGCCCGTGCTGAAATTCACCGATATTGAAGACGCCCTACAGCGCGCCAACGATAGCAACAACGGCCTGGGAGGATCGATTTGGTCCAGTGATATTGAGAAAGCCAGTGAACTGGCCAGCCGTTTGGAGTGCGGAACGGCGTGGGTGAACAACCATGCCATGATTCAACCTAACATGCCCTTTGGCGGCACGAAAGAATCGGGGATAGGCGTGGAATTTGGGCGCTATGGCCTGGAGGAGTACACTAATATACAGTCACTCTATATCGCAAAAAGCTAATATCAGATAGCCTGAACAATAAGCTATCAATAATCTAATAACAAAAAGGAATAGCACTAATGATCAGAGCGGACCTGAATCGCAGCGCGTTGGGGGTGTTGGCATCCATCATGCTGGGGTGCGCAGCGTTGGTGTATGCGAAGCCGCCTCCCATAGCCGATGAGCCTATCGGCATTGTTGAGACGCTGCCCTCTACTTACCCCCCGAGCTGGTTCCTGGTGCAGGATGCAGCGTTCTTTCATATGGGCGATGGTAAGGTCTATGTCATCGATACTATGGCAGAGACACTTGCAGAGCAGGTCAAAGGTACCTTCAATGTCTCGTTGATTGGAAATCTGACGCAGTCGGCTAAACGCAGCGAAATGTATGTTACCGAGACGTTCCATACCCGTGGCAGTCGCGGTGACCGTATGGACTTTGTCACCATCTACGATCAGTCGACGCTGGCGCCGAAGGGGGAAGTGTCACTGCCCGTAGGCAAGCGCTTTATGGGCATGCCGCAGCGATACGCGTTGCTGGTTTTGAATGACGATAAATGGCTGGCGGTGGCTAATTTCAGCCCTGGCACGTCCGTGACGCTGATCGATTTGGACACGCGCGAGATCATTGACGAAATTCCCACGCTGGGCTGTGTGCTTACCTACCCCACAGGCAAGCGCGGTTTCAGCTCATTGTGCGCAGATGGTCGACTGCTGAGCACTGAGCTGGCTGCAGACGGATCTGTTTTGACGCAAACGCGTTCTGATGTGTTTTTCGACTCCGATGACTCGCCCATATACGAACGCCCTGTAGTGTTGGGAGACGCGGCGTATTTTCCGTCTTTGGCGGGATTGGTCTATCCGGTCGATATCAGCGGCCCAACCGCGACCGTCGGTGAGCCTTGGAATTTAGTGCCGGAAGCAGAGCAGGCAGAAGGCTGGCTACCTGCGGGTATCGGACTGATCGATGGCGATGATCAGGGGCATTTTTACATCATTATGCACCCCGACGGTCACGAAGATACCTACCAGGGGGGAGGCCCTGAGGTCTGGGTCTACGATGCGGCGGAAAAAAAACGGGTGAGTCGTATTGTGCTGCAAACCTGGGGTTTAAGTTTGGCGGTTAGCCGCGGTGATGATCCCTTACTGATGGTGGTGAATCCAACTGACATGAGTCTGGAGATGTACAAGGCCAATAGCGGTGAGTTCATCCGAACGATTACCGACTTCGGTCAGGAGACGCCGCTCATGGTACAGGCGTCAAAATAGTCAATGAACCTGCCCTTGCCGATTGCACTTAGTATCAGCTGGTTCTTCCTGTGGCTGTTTTCTATGTCGGCCTATCATAAATTCAGTGCGCCGGTTTACTACGAGCAACTGACATCCAGATACATGCCAAGCCTGCCGTCTGGCAAAGGCCCGGTGATGGCATTAGCGCTATTTGAGTCTGCAATTGCCGTCGCGCTGATTCTGCCCGAGTCGCGCGCAGCTGCGACTCTCGTCGCGGCTGTATTGCTAGCTTGTTACGCGTTGCTGATGACGCTCGAGATGCTTCGCGGCCGTTCAGGTTTGCAGTGCGGTTGCGCGGGACCTGATTCCGAACTGGGGCTGAGCTGGGCTCTCGTCGCACGCAACATGGTGTGTGTTGCTGCTGCCTTGCTGGCGTTGACGGCAAATTTTAGTCAGTCGATAGGCTGGCTAGGTTATTTGCTCGCGGGTTTTGTTGCGCTGTTCATAGCGCTGGTGTATCTCACCGTTGAACAGATTATCAGTAACGCTCAGTGGATGGCGGGAGAGGCCTGATGGACTGGTTAGTCGTATCGAATATCGTGTTATGGATCGGCTTCGTGACTATGGTCATCGTCAATTTAGCGTTGGCCCGTCAAATAGGTGTTTTGTACGAGCGCGTTGCGCCGGCCGGAGCGCTAATGATGAACCAAACGCTCGCTGTAGGTGCCGCGTCACCCGTGTTGACGGTAAACACGGTGGATGGTCAATCCCTGCAACTGGGTAATAGTACTGATGATCGGGCCCAGCTGTTGTTTTTTCTGTCCCCGGATTGTCCGGTCTGCAGCGAGTTGACGCCTGCCCTGAAGTCGGCTGCGAAAACAGAATCAGAATGGCTCAGCGTGGTGCTCGCCAGCGACGGTGAGGAGCAAGATCACCAAGCCTATATTCGCGCCAAGGGTCTGGAGGGCTTTCCCTATGTGGTCTCTGAGCTCTTGGGCAAAACCTTTGGCGTATCCAAACTACCCTACGCGGTACTGATAGACGAGCAGGGAAACATTGCGTCCATGGGAATTATTAATTCGCGGGAGCATCTGGATAGTCTGTTTGAGGCGAAGGAACGCAAAGTGGCGTCGATTCAGGATTACATGAATAAGCAGAGTGCGGTTCAGTATATGGAGGCTGACAAAGCATGAAACTTTTTGACAAAGTAATTGAACAGCAAACCAGGCGCTTGGCCCAGCGCGGCTCTCGCAGAGGTATGCTGAAAGCGCTCGGCGGCATGTTGGTCGGTGCCGGTTCTCTGCCCTTGCTGCCGGTGGCGCGCGCCACGGCAGCGGATTCACCGGAACGACCTGTCGATGAGGGGGATCCCGCCGCGTGTGATTATTGGCGCTATTGCGCCATCGATGGCTTTCTCTGCAGCTGTTGCGGTGGCACGCAAAATACCTGCCCGCCCGGCACCGAGATGTCTCCCGTTACCTGGATTGGTACCTGTCGCAACCCAGGAGACGGTCGCAACTATGTTATTTCCTACAACGATTGCTGCGGCAAATCGTCCTGCGGTGCGTGCCTTTGCCAGCGCGATGAAGGCGATAGGCCACCCTACCGCCCGGATAAGACCAACGACGTTAACTGGTGCCTCGGTACGCAAAGTGCGACCTATCACTGTTCCACCGCGATTGTTGTTGGTGTCGCCTTTGAGGATCGATGAGAATACTGACCCTAATTTGCCTGCTGCTTTTTGCAGGCTCTGTGCTAAGCGAACCGATTAATGACAGGCGCGCCCTGTTTAACTATCAGATGTCGTGCCAAGGCTGTCATGCACCCGACGGTAGCGGCGCGAGTTCGGTACCGCGCATGAAGGATCAGGTGGGCCTGTTTTTGAGTACACAGGCTGGAAGAGACTACCTGGTGCGTGTGCCGGGGTCAGCCGTTTCGGCATTGGATGATGCGGAACTGGCCGAGGTGCTGAACTGGATTGTGCGCGAGTTTGCAGGTGCCAGTGTTGCAGAACCCTTTGAACCTTATACTGCGGAAGAAGTCGGGCGTTTGCGCCAGGAGCCATTGCGAGAGGTGGAAAATTATCGGGTGATGTTGTTGAACGAAATCGCCCTGGCACGAGCAGCGCCTTAGCCGGTTTTGACAGACTCGCGCGCTGCAAATCTCTGTCTATCGCAGTACACTGGGTGAGTCCAGATCGCTCAAGGGCGGTTCTGCATTAACGCGTACCTTAAGCTTCTTTATCATCAGGTCAAACAGTTTGAGTAAGACTAGCGCAGCTGGCCGCCCTGACGTAGATTTCGAACCAACGCTGTCCCCGCGTTTTGTCGCCTACGTGCGCGACTATATGCTCGATAGGGATTTAGATCCTGACCCAATTTTCCGTGAATGTGGCGTAGAGTCCGCCAAGGATGGGGAGTTCGATACGCCACTGCCGGTGCAGCAGGTAGCCCACCTATTTGAGTTGGCTGCCAAGCACTCGAACAACCCCTGTATGGGTATGAATATGGGGCAGGGCTATCACTATGAGGCCAGTAGCCTGCTTATACTGGCGATGCTTGCTGCGCCCTCCGTGGAGGAGGGTTTGAAGTGCTTGAGTCGCTACGATCAATATGTCGATACTGCCATCGAAACAGCCTATGACTTCAGTGCCCCCGTGGCGGAGTTTGGATCTCGCCTGATTATTAACGATGACTTTCGGGGTGATCAGATCAACGAGTACCTAATGGCCTTTTTGATGCAGGCGCTGAGTAATGCAACGCGTAAGCGTCTGCCTGTGAAAGCCGTCTGGTTTCATCATGCGAATGATCAAAACCGCCATGCCCTGGAAGCATTCTTCGGTGCACCGGCGACATTCGCTCAGCCGATTAACAAACTGGTGTTCGACAGCGATTTTCTGCAGGAACGGTTTTTCACCAGCAATCCGTTACTTTATGAGGTGCTGAAAAACGCGATGAAAACGTTCTTCATGTCCGCCAATGAGCAATCGGGGTTTGTGGACATGGTGTGTCGCGAGATCATTCGCTGTGGCGCTGATGACACGGCGAAAGCGGAGAAGATTGCCAGCGGGTTGGCGATGTCGGCGCGCACCTTGCGACGACGCCTGGCAGACGAGGGCTATAGCTTCCAGGAAGCGAAGAATCTGGCTAGGCGTAAACGCGCCATGTATTACTTAAGCCACACCAATATGCCGCTATCTGAAATTGCTTTCGAGCTGGGTTACTCTGAGCTCAGCGCCTTCAGCCGCGCGTTTCGCAATTGGGTGGGTGAGACGCCACAAAACTACCGCGATAACTTTCGTCATTTTCTTGCGTGAGCCTTTCTTTTGCTTGACGTCGCGTGGTCCTGCCTGTCCCAGATTCGCCTCTGTTAAAAGTAGATGGTCGTGGTTTCATCCCTTATTGCTAAAGCCATTCTCGCGGCTTCCTCAATAAGATCGTTCACCAGCCATCTCTGTGCGGTTACTATTGTTCGCACACTTTCTGAGAATGAATTGAGTTTGCTCCGCACCTACACGCAATCGGGCACGCCTCTGGCGAGTGGAAAATTTGTTGGTCAAATCGCGGCGGCACTTTCGATGAAGACGGGTCAGCCGAAGCGGGGCAGGCCTAGCAAGTCTCAAAAAGTGCTCTGTCCCCTGAAACAAAAAACTATGCCATGATCTGGCGTTCATGTTGGGTCAAATATTAGATGTGAACCCTGGGTCAGTTTTAACGGCAAATCAACCTTTGTTGGGCCTTAGGCGAACGTGGTACGCTAGCTGACGAATCAGCCAATGAATTTGCAGGCCCGGCGAGTGACACAATCGTATTCGGCGAGAACAGAATCGATTCGAATCGACACCATCCCTCAATGAGCACTTGACCTCCCCTTCGTTAATCCCAAATCACCTAAGACGGAAGGAGTGTAAATGACGAAAGTACTCGCATTCAGCATTGCAAGTCTTGTTGCTTGCCTAATGCCAACCGTGGCACTTGCCAACCAACCATTCTACTGGAGCTGTATAAGTCAGACTGAGTGCAAGGATGTGGAATTTTGGGTACAGGATGACCCCCATCAAGCGCCGGTGGACATTTCTATTGCTTGTCAAGATTCGCAGGGTTCTTACCCGCCTTGGTGGCTTGGGGTAAGTACACCCCAAATAACAGTAACATGCTCCGATTCGGGAACCAGCGGCTTTTATGCCGTCGCTACATGCCAGGGAACTGTGAAGTTAAAGAAATTTAAAGTGAAAGTTCACGCCAAATGCCTACGCTAACTGCCAATAGGCTATTGCGCAGAAGCTGGTAAATTCAATGTTTCCTGAGGCGAAGCGCAGGACGGTGGTGCCATGCGGCCCCGCCAGCCTCCCCGTTGTGTCTGACAATCGTAGGCGCACCGTAAGGTCCCTCGCGTGGGCTAAACGTACCGCAAACTGGACTCGGTGGCCATCGCGTGCACCGATTGGGAAGACACGAGCATGGCGGTCTGCTAATCGCCGCGGAAGGACGCACTTTAGGGTGCGCTTACTGTTTAACGTATTGGCTCACTGGATAAATCATCCAGATTTGTGCCTGCTAAAGCACTACTGAGTCACACAGGGGCAAGAATTAATACCCCTCGAAGACAGGAATGCTTGCTGTCGTGCACACCCGCCGGCTTTGTGAGGGTTTTTCAACTTTATAAGGGAGAAAACATGCTCTCATTGTTATTCTCTAGCCTTTCGTTAGCAGTAAAGAGTAGTGAATATGCGTTTTTGGCACATCCAAGGTTCCTGGCTTTTAGCTGTGCTGTTTGCGTTTACCATGCAGGCGAGCGCAAGTGGCGTTGCCCTTTACAATGCAGCGAAAAACGGTGATGAAAGTGAGGTAAAGCGACTGCTTCAAAGTGGCGAGCCTCTCGACTATCGTTCAAAAAGCGGACGCACTGCTTTACATGGCGCTGCATTCAACGGCCACACCGATATCGTCATCCTGCTCCTCGATGCTGGCGCTGAAGTCGATCCGCGCGAGGAAGATCGATGGACGCCGCTGCACATGGCGGCCCAGAACGGCCACGCGGATACTGCGCGCGCCCTGATCAAAGCGGGCGCGGACGCGGATGCAAGAACAGGCAAAGATTCCACTGCGCTAAAAATCGCCCTGAGGAAGCAGCACCAGGATGTTGTTACCGCACTCGCCAAGGAGGGCGATGCGCTCAACGCGTTTTATGGTGACTGGACGCTGTTAGGTACGGCGGTCTCCAACAACGACCTGGAGGCGATAAAAATCCTGCTGGCCGTTGACGCAGATCCCAACCAGGCGATTCGCACCGGGCATCCACCGCTCTACCTGGCGGCACAGAAGAACCATGCTCAAGCTGCTAAATTACTCACGGATGCGGGCGCAGACATCAACGCAGAGGCCAGAGACGGACGCACCCCCATGGGTGTCGCTGCTTATTACGGTTTCGTCGATGTCGGCGAAGTTCTTTTGGCCGCGGGCGCGGATACGTCGCTGAAAAACCGGTTCGGGCAAACACCACTGAACGTTGCCGCCAGAGAGAACCAGACCGCTTTTGTCGCGTGGTTAGAAAGTGCAGCAGCGAGCGGTAATCGCCACCAGGGTGGTTGGACGCCCTTACACTATGCCGCTCGCAAGGGCGATCTCGCTACCGCACAGCAGCTGATTTCGGCGGGCACGAACCCGTCGGTGGCAGACGAAGAAGCCATGACGCCTATGCACGTAGCGGCCCGCCACAATCGGGCGATGATGATAAACCTGCTGCTGGCGAATGGGGCTAGTTTGGAAGACCGCAACAGCAATGAACGTACGCCTATTTTTCTGGCCGCACGGACTGGTGCGACTGAGGCACTGCAGTTATTGATTGCTCGCGGCGCTAAGGTTGATGCAATCGATGTAGCGGGTGGGACGCCCCTGCACGGTGCTATTCTCGAAAATCAGGGCGATGCCATCAGGATGCTGCTCGATGCCGGTGCCGACGTGAGTATCCGCAGCAAAAAGGGTTCCGATGCACTGAGCCTGGCAGCCACGGTCGGTGACCCTGACGTCGTGGCGCTGCTAACCGGCACAGCGGGCGCTGGAGATGGGGCCAGCAAAGATGACAGCATGGCACTGTTCAACGCGGTTCAGCAGGACAATGCCACAGTGGTTAAGCAGCTGCTCTCCGCCGGCGCTGACCCTACTGTTGTTAACGAATGGGGCTTCACACTCTGGCACGCAGCGACCTCGGAAGAAGTTGGCAAACTGTTGCAGCCGATGGAAATTGACCTGAATGCGCTCGATATTGGCGGCAGTACGGCTCTGGCCATACAAACGTTTAATAACAATGCCGAAGTGGCTTTGCTGCTAATAGAGCAGGGCGCCGACGTCAACATCGCAAATCATTTTGGCACGCCCTTACACATCGCAATCGGCAATGATCTACCTCAGTTGGCAGCTGCGCTGATCGCGGCCGGAAGTGACCTTAGCCTCATTGATAACGAGGGCCGAACCCCGGTGGAGCTCGCCAACAGCGAAGGTTCAGCTGCGATCAAGGCCTTGTTCAAGTAAAGAAGGACGTTTGCTCACCAGATCAAGCGCAGTTTCCAGCGCATACGCCACGCGCAACACGTCGAGATCAGCCCCGGGCCTACCGACGATTTGCAGTCCCACGGGCATGCCCGCCTGCGTGAAACCACAGGGCACGGAGATAGCGGGTAGACCAAGCACAGAGATCACGCAGCAGATCGACATCCATTCCAAATAGTCGTCAAGCACTATGCCATCGATCTCTTGCACCCACTCCTTCTCAACGGGGAAGGGCTGTACTTGTGTCGCAGGCAGCATCAGAAAGTCATGCCTTGCAAAAAATTGCAACACTCCCTGATAGAGCGTCGTACGAGACGCATCGGCCTCTGTGAGGTCTGCCGCCGTCAGTGCCATACCGGCTTCAATGTTGTCGATCAGGGTATCTTTCATCTGGTCGCGATGTTCAGTCAACATTCCAGCGCACATATGTGCGTAGAAACTACCGCGCAGCACTCTGAATACGTGCATCGCGTCTCGCAGATCTGGATGCGCGCGTGTCACGGTTAAGCCCAGGTCCTCCCAAACGGTCGCGGTTGCCAGGCAGACGTCGGCAACCGCTTTCTCAACGGGTAGAAAACCCAAATCCGGCGTCAGCGCGATTCGAGCATTAGAAAAATCATGTTCCAGAGGCGCTCTGAAGGACTCGGCGTCGCTATCCACAGATAGCGGGTCGCGCGGGTCTGCGCCCACCAGGGCAGACAAGAGTAGCGCGCAGTCTGTCACATTGCGCGCCATCGGGCCTTCGATGCCAATGCGCGATTGCCATCCCAAAGGGCTGGGCCACGCGGGTACGCGCCCCTGACTGGGGCGAAAGCCCACGACGTTACAAAACGCAGCGGGATTGCGCAGTGACCCGCCCATGTCGCTGCCATCGGCTATCGGCAACATGCCACTGGCCAGAGCAGCGGCTGCTCCGCCACTACTGCCACCGGCTGACTTGCTTAGGTCCCAAGGGTTGCGGGTTACCCCAAAGAGCGGATTGAAGGTGTGCGAACCAACCCCAAACTCCGGGGTGTTGGTCTTGCCGATGATCAGAGCACCAGCGGTTTTGATCCGCTGGACCAGCAGGCAATCCTGATCGGAGACCGAGTCCTGAAAAATGGGTGAACCCAAAGTGGTTCGGATACCTTGAGTTTGCGCGAGATCTTTAACCGCGATGGGCAGCCCATGCAGCGGCCCCAGCGGATCGCCGGAGGCGCGCTTACGATCGGCTTTGTCCGCCAGTTTCAATGCTTGTTCTCTGGGAATCTGCGTGCAGATCGCATTGACGCTAGGATTAACGGCCTCAATTCTGGCGAGACAGGCTTCCATCAGTTCCCTTGCGGTCAGCTCGCCGCTGGCCAGCCATTGC
>JBCCNJ010000155.1:0-9558 GCA_039025905.1 Pseudomonadota bacterium
GTCAGATTCTGTATAATTGTTGACTATATGGTCAATAATAAACCGTTTTCCAAGATCTGCCAATGAGCGTAGTCAAAATAGAAGACATCGCACACGTGCGATTTAGTGCCCCCGACCTGGACAAGATGGAAGCATTCTTGATCGAGTTTGGCCTGGACACGTGCCGATATGAAGATGGCCGACTATACGGACGTGGTCACGATGGCGTTGCCTTCATACATTCCACCGAAGAAGGTGAGCCCGGTTTTCTCGGCCTCGGATTGCGCGCGCAGAGCGTTGAAGACCTGGAGCGATTGGCCAGTGCGGAGGGAGTGGACATTCGCAACCTCGCGGCCCCGGGTGGTGGTAAGTACATCAGTCTGACTGACCCGGATGGTGTGGCCGTCGAAATCGTGGCGGGCCAAAGGAAATTCGAGTCTAGACAGACATTAGCGGAACCAGAACGGAATTCAGCATTTAGCCGCACGCGGCAGCGGGTGCCAGTTCGCCTCAAACCAGGGCCCTCACATGTGCTGAGACTAGGCCACTGTGTCATGAACGTATCAGATTTCCGACAATCGGAACGCTGGTATAAAGAGCGTTTCGGCTTTATCACATCGGATGAAATTGAAGCCGCACCTGGTGTGTCGGTTGGCGCATTTATGCGATGCGACCGCGGCGACCAACCCACCGATCACCACACACTGTTCCTAATTCAGTTACCTGAAAAGCGCGGTTACATGCATGCGGCTTTTGAGGTGGCCGGTTTCGACGATCTGATGTTGGGTCATTCACACCTCAAATCAAACAAGCGCAAAGCAGCCTGGGGCGTAGGCCGGCACAAACTCGGCAGCCAGATTTTTGATTATTGGAATGATCCCTGGGGTCATGAGCTGGAACATTGGACCGATGGCGACCTGTTTACGGCTAGCGATGGTTCTAACCAGGCGACCGTCGATGATTTGCTTTCTGTGCAATGGGGTATGGAAAACCCCCTGTTTACTGGGAAGCTCGCGCCCAGCATGGGCCTGGTGAGTTTCGCCCTGGCACTCAGCGCCACGTTTAAGCGGCTATTCAATCGCAAGGCGCGCGCAAAGCCTGCTGAAGCCACGTCAATAAAAGGCTGAATGAGTCCCCAACGCACAGCGGTGACCTTGTAAGGAGAAAATAAGATGGCAGTCAATATTGCAAGATTCGAATATCAATCTGAGATTCAATGGGGTGTGGTTGTGGAAGATGGTGTTATCCCAATGAGAGGGGCATACGCCTCAACCGGAGAGTTAATAACAAACACAACGATCACTGAGCTAAAACAGGTGAGCGGTACCGCGATTGCCCTAGACCGGATTCGGTTGCTGAGCCCTGTGACCCGAAATCAACAATTTGTATGTCAGGGCGCAAACTATCGCCAGCACATGATTGAGTCGGGGATCGATCCGGACGTTAAGCACTTCAATATGATATTCACGAAGGCGGGCAGCTGCATCGTTGCTGCCGACAGTCCGGTAATCATTCCACAGCATGTGCGCTTCCTAGACTATGAGATTGAACTGGGCATCGTACTGCGTCGGTCGATCACCGAACCGATCAGCATCACCAAAGACAATATGGCGGACTATATCGCTGGTGCGGTAGTTGTGAATGATTATTCTGCACGCGACATTCAAATACCGCAGATGCAGTTTTATAAAGGCAAGAGCTTTCGAACCTTTGGTCCAGTCGGCCCCTGGTTGTGCTTGCTTGAACCCGGTGATTACGACTATCTGAACAATTTGCAACTCACGCTTCGCGTAAACGGTGAAGTGCGCCAGGACGATAACACCGAAAATCTCGTTTTCGACCCCATCGAGACTCTTAACGAACTCTGCAAAGTGCAGGACTTTGCTCCGGGTGATTTGATTGCCACCGGGACACCTGCGGGTTGTGCGCTATCAATCCCGTCTCCTAACAAACAGAAAGTCGCCGCATTGCTGCCGGAAGCCAAAAAGTGGTCGCTTTTTCTGAAGGCACAGGAAAAGCGAAGCCAGTACCTGCGCAGCGGACAGACCGTGACATCACATATTCGCTCTTTAGATGGCGTAATTGATCTAGGCATGCAAGAAAACGTGGTGGTAAAGGAAGCGGAGGTCGGCGCCTAAAATGGACCACCCAACTCAGCCGGCCGATTTCTCGATAGGGCAGAAAGTGCTGCATTGGCTGATTGCCGTGGCGATTATTTTGGATCTGTTCATCGCTCAGAAGTTTGGGGGGGCGATGACAGATGCTGACAGGTTTGAGTCGCGCAGTGATCATGCGTCTCTTGGAACACTGGTCGCCTGTTTGTTTGCCATAAGATTGTATCTGCGCTTCAAGCACGGAGCGCCGCCACTCCCCACCGCCATACCTCGAGTGCAGGCGCGGCTGGCTCACCTTATGCACTGGGCACTCTATTTGCTTATTGGATTATTGATCTTATCGGGTATCGGTTCGGCGATTAGCGCTAATTCGATCGTATCTCCCTTCGGGTTATTCACCTACGGCAACGGCGTGGAGAACGAAACGGTATACCGTGTCCTACGCACCATCCATGAGTTTTCAACCAAGGCCATTATCGCGCTTATCGCCTTGCACGTGTTCGCAGCCTTATACCACCTTTTCTCTCGGCATCGCGATCTTACTGTGCGCATGCTGAAGTTTTGGAAGAGCGAGACCGCCGTATGAACGCGTCATGGCTCGCTGCCTGTCTTGGCCTGTTTGCCATTGGATTGATATGGTTTTTGATTGAGAAATCGCGTCGGCGGACTCACCCGGTTGTAGGCGGCATAGATCGAGGTAAAACGCTGACACATACGCAGGATGTTGAACTCTATAGCAACGCTTTTTCTCACTGCTCGCGAAAGTCCAGGTTCGTTTTGGCCGAACTCGGTATTGAGGCTAAACACCATGCGATCGACTTGATCGAGACGGGAGGGTACCAAACGCTGAGCCCAGACTACCTGCGAGTCAACCCGGCGGGCTTAGTCCCAACGTTGGTACACAAGGGTCACCCGGTATTTGAATCGGATGATATTCTCACCTACGCCCAGACCATCGCGCCTTTGAATGCGCCGAAATTGGTGCCAACCCAGCGGGACCAGCAAGAAGCCATGCAGGAGTGGCTGTCATTTTGCGCAATAGTGAGCGCTGATCTGTTTGGTGGCATGAAGGATCGTGCAGGCGCCTGTATTCCGGGACTGACTATGCCCCTGTTTGCAACCAGCATTCGTTACATACCGCTTCGCAAGATACTGATCGGTTTTTTGTTTCACCCCTCCATGAAGAGCCCCGCGCTGTTTACTGCATTTAAGGTCCTTGGCTTTAGGCGGATGATGGTGATGCGACACCTTCGAAAGTTGGTGCATACCAGCCGCGATCATATGAGGGTGCATCTGGATACACTCGATCATGCGTTAGCTAATCACGGTCAGCCCTGGATTCTCGGAGAGGCGTTTAGCCTGGCCGATGTCACCATCGCCTGTCTATTGCTTCGCCTGGAAGAAACGACCTGGTTGGACTGGTATATGCAGTCCGGCACGCTACCTCATGTGACTGAATATTACCGTCGCCTGCAGGCACGTCCCGCCTGGTCGGAAGCAATCGTGGCACATGCACACCCAATCATCGAGCAAGCAAAGCGCGATCTCAGCAAGGCCGTCTCCTCAGATCCCTCATTTGCGGTCTTGCTCTATGGGCCTGCTGCGAACGCTCTTGAGAAACGGGCGACGCTCTCATGGTGATGTTGGCGCAGGGTGACATACAAACTAAAGAGGTATTGGGCTGGAAGGGCATACATTTGTTCCATTTCGCAAATTCAACCTGCTCCCAGAAAACACGGATATTTCTACGATTGAAGGGTATTTCATGGACGTCACACCACGTCAACCTCATCAAGAAAGAACAACTGAGGCCATATTATCTGGGAATCAATCCACGAGGGCTGGTGCCGACATTGATCCATGACGGCGAGGTGATCATTGAAAGCAACGATATTCTTAAATACCTGGAATCTGCGTTTCCAACGCCCTGCCTTCTACCAGCAGGTGATGCGGCCAGCATATCCGCCTTATTGGAGGCAGAAGATAAGCTGCATTTAGACATTCGCGCGCTCACCATGCGGTTTGTGTTTCCTACATTTTTGAGTAAGCGGCCCGAACGCGAGATCGCCCAATATGCCAGGGGAGGGTCCGGAACTGTTGCTGGCGAGATCGACCCTCATCGAGATCGCGAGATGACATTCTGGCGTGATATGAACGTCAACGGTGGCATCACGGATACACAGGCGACGCAAGCGTTCCATAAGTTCAGAGTTGCACTAGATCAATACGAAGACAAGCTGGCTGATCAGCCGTACCTGGCGGGTGGCGAGCTCTCTGTTGTCGATATCGCCTGGTACATCTACAGCCGCCGCCTGTTGGATGCAGGTTATCCCTTGCACTGTGGTCACCCTAGGTTGGGTGCCTGGTTTGATCGGATCCACGCTAATCCAACGTTTCGAGATGAGGTGCCTTCCGGCGGTCTCCCCGCAATGGTGACCAAAATCCTTCACTGGGCACAGCGGCAAAACGGTACGACCTTGGAACAAGTCGTGGCACGCGCTGTTCAACAAACAACCTAGACATAATAATGGAGGCGCTTGCGTGAACAGTGCTTGGAACCATGTTCAGAACACTATTCAAAACGGGGTTCAGAACAATCACAGCGAGATTGCAATCATTGGCGCCGGTCCAACCGGTTTGATGCTAGCCAATCTATTGGGCCTGTATGGCGTAAAAACCGCGATATTTGAACGCAGGGAGCAACCTTTCACAGAGCCGCGCGCAATTGCCTTCGACCCAGAGACCCTGCGCCTGTTTGAAACGGTCGGTTGCTATGAGGCGTTATCGGAAACGCTGCAGCTCGATGTGCCAGTGCATTATCTCAATGCATCTGGCAAAACACTTGCACAAATCTGGGATTGTCCGCCCGCTTTCGGTCATTCCGGTCGCGGCACCTATTACCAACCTGAGCTCGAAAGTGCTTTATTCCACGGCTTACAGGGTAGAAACGGTGTGGACCTTAGCCGCGGTCTCGAGGTCAGCGATATCCAAGCGAAAAACGAATGCGTTGAACTGAGCCTCAAAGCGGCAGATGGAGAAATTCGAACAGTTACCGCTGATTATGTGGTCGACTGCAGCGGCGGTGCAAGCCATATCCGGCGCGCTCTAGGTATTGATTTTGTTGGCAACACATTTCGTGAAAAGTGGCTCGTTATCGACGTTGAGGGCGATGATTATTCTGGCTGCGAAATCAAGTTTTTCTGCGACCCAAAGCGCCCGGCGGTAACACTCCCGGTGTCAAAAAATCGCCGCCGCTGGGAATTCCTGGTGATGCCTGGGGATAACGAAGCGGAGCTAGTAAGCGAAGCAAGTGCGCGTGCTCTGATGGCTACCTACGGGGCGGGGCATGCCAAGCACATTGAGCGCAGTCTCATCTATACCTTCCATGCGCGACTGGCGGACCGATTCCGCAGAGGTCGTGTTCTGCTGGCGGGGGATGCAGCCCATGTCATGCCGCCGTTCGCGGGGCAGGGTCTTAATAGCGGTATGCGAGATGCCGCCAACCTGGCGTGGAAACTGGCGGGTGTGATACAGGGCAAGTTCGCTGACTCTATCCTGGACTCGTACGAGTCTGAGCGACGACAACACGTTAAGGATATGACCAAGCTTACAATCAAGCTTGGTCGATCCATTATGCCAACCAGTGAAATACGCGCGTGGTTGCGCGACCTCACAATGATGACTGCCTGGCGATTCCGTAGAACACGGGAGAAGCTCAATCGGGGCGATATGATACCGAAGCCAAGCATTAAGGGCTCAAAGCTAGCTAACTGGGGCCGGTCGGCAAAAGTAGGCACGATGATTGAGCAACCGACACTGGTTCAGAATGGTACATCGGTGCGGCTCGACGAAGTGCTCGGGCCTGGCTTTTCTGCAATTGCGGTCAACTGTGAAATTGAGAATTCACTACACGCGAGTGACCAACGGCTGTTGCAAACCATCGATGCGAAAACGCTATCCATTGTGACCAGCCCGGACGCAGATACAGCCAAGGATAGTCCGCAACAAGCGCTTGCCAACGCACTCGGGTCCGAGCAGGCCATCCTGGTGGTTCGACCAGATCGCTTTGTGGTGGATGTGTTCGCTCCGAATCCAACCATACCCAAACTCGAATGGATGACTGATGCTTATTGTGTTCAGACACCAGGTGCGAGCTAGGAGTGACTGACCTTACACACTCGCTTAAAGGCCAAAGCACCTCGAGCGATAGGGTCGGAGCCACAGTCGAGAGTGCGTGGCTCAGTGGTGCGAAACACGACTGGTGAGTGTAAGGCGCGCGCCATCTCCACAGTATTGATGGGCAGGTGTGAGTTTGGGCATGGACGTCGTAGCAGTTGACTCCCAATGTGCCTGGCATGCGCCAAATTGGTAGGCGTTAAGGCTGATAAACATATACGTTTAAGGAGGTACGGATTTATGCCACAAACCGCCATTGATTTGTCAAAGGCCGCTCAGTCCAGGGGCTTGGATGTACCCGCGCTACTAGCATCGCGTGTTAGTCGTCATCCAGACAAGCCCTTTCTCATTTGGGAACCGTTTGAAGGCGAGCCCGAAACGTGGACCTATCGCGGATTTCAGGAACAGGTATTTTCTCTCGCGGGTGGGTTGTACGGCAAAGGTGTTCAGGCCGGCGATAAAGTTCTGCTGCATATGGACAACTGCCCTGAGTTTATTTTTGCGTGGTTTGCCTGTGCGCAACTGGGTGCTGTGGCCGTCTCCACCAACACGCGCGCGGTCAGCCGTGATATGCGGTACTTTGCCGAGCACGCCGAGATAGTGTGTGCGCTAACGCAACCTCAGTATCTAAAGCTGGTTGCTGAGTCTGCACCGGCTCTCCGATTCATAGCGGTGACAGATACTGATTCGGGTGCCATGGCGGATCCTCTCAGCGGTACTGATGCGATAGCACTGAGTGGCTTGATGCAGACCGCAACACCGGCGCCACAGCGGCCGGTCGATCCCATGGCAGATCTGGCAATTCAATACACCTCAGGCACAACCTCCAGGCCGAAAGCGGTGTTGTGGACACATGCGAACGCCACCTGGGGGGCGAGATTGAATGCGATCCACTTCCGGCTGAGCGCCGGTGATAGATGTCTAACGTTCCTGCCGCTTTACCATACCAACGCACAGAGCTACTCCATGCTCGGGACACTGCAGGTAGGCGGCAGCATGGTCGTTCAGCCCCGGTTCTCGGCCAGTCGATTCTGGAGCGTTGCCCTGCGCAATCACTGCACCTGGTGCTCGATGATCCCCTTTTGCGTTAAGGCACTGGTCAAGCAGCCCATACCAGAGGAGCATTCCTTCAGACTGTGGATTACGGTGGTCAGTATGCCCGATGTGGCGGCTTTGTTCGCGGTCGACACGCTGGGCCTGTGGGGCATGACGGAAACTATCACCCAGGGCATCGTCGAAGACGTGGATGACCCCGGGCCCTTCATGAGCATAGGCCGTGCAAGTCCAGGCTACGATATCGCTCTACTCGATGACAATAATCGCTGGATCAAGCCTGGCGAAACCGGACGTCTTTTGATTCGCGGTACGCGAGGCGTGTCGCTGTTTAAGGAGTACTACAAAAATCCCGAAGCAAACAGCAGCGCATTCGATGAGGATGGCTGGTTTGATACCGGTGATCGGGTGCAGCTCGCTGATGACGGACTCCTGTACTTTAAAGATCGTGATAAAGACATGCTCAAAGTTGGCGCGGAAAACGTCGCGGCCTCTGAAGTGGAGGCCGTGATTATGGAGACCGGCTGGGTCGATGAATGCGCTGTAGTAGGGCAAAAACACGACATGCTGGATGAGGTACCAGTGGTGTTTCTTATTCCCTTACCCGACGCTCCCAAAAATATTGAAGCTGCGGTCGTCCAGACATGCGAGCAGCAGCTTCCAGACTTCAAAGTGGTTCGAGGCGTGCACGTGGTCGACGCGTTACCACGCTCTACGCTAGAGAAAATCGCTAAGAATGAGCTGCGGGATCGCCTGCCCGAGATTGTGTCTGAGAGGGCGGACTTTAAGACCAGCACATCAAAGAGTGCATGAATGCGTCACCTGACACACGGGATCTGAAGGATAGAGAGTGCTTTAGATCAGACCGTTAGGAGGCTGCGCACTGGCTATGTGGATGGTGGTTGCACGCTAAACATCGCGCGCAGCGCTGCCCTTATCAAGGCCTGATTACTCCCTACCCGGGGTATAGGAATAGAGTGTCACCAGCAAGTCGACAAGCCGCAGTCTCGCCTCGCACCACCAGCTGCACGCTCCAGCGTGCAGCGCAGCGGCGGGAGGCATAGGAGCGGGGTCGGGGGCGATGACGCCGTTACTAAGCGCGTAGCTTTCATACACAGAGATCAATGAGGTGAGCACATCTGGTCGATCTGCACGTAGGTTTCTGGTCTCACCGGGGTCGGTTTGTAAATTGTAAAGTTCCCACGCACCGGATCCGAGAGGTCGTTCAACGTTTACCGCTTTGTATGGGCCTTGGAAAACAGCGCGGCTACCAAACAGCTCCATGGCGACGGTTCTGTCTGAATGTTCGTGAACACCTTGCCATGAGGTAACAAGGCTGTCGCCAGTAGGGCGCAATTTGTTGTCGAATAGCCTGTGTTTCATCGCATTGATTCCCGCCAGCTCAAGGATGGTAGGCGTAATATCCGTTGCAAATCCAGGCCTTGACGTTCGGCTATGGCTGGGGATTCCAGGGCCGCTGACGATGAAGGGGACCCGAATACCGCCTTCTGCAGGCGTGCCTTTAAACAGTCGAAAAGGCGCATTGGAGACAGCCGCCCACTCACTGCCTTGAAATACATGCGACCCCGGGCGTCCAGCCTGCTTAGTCTCCTGAATGCGTTCAGTCAGATACCAAGCTCGCGTGCTATTCGGATAGGTCAGCGGTGTGGCTGCATTGGCGCCATTGTCTGACATGAAGATCATAAAGGTATTGTCCAACAGTTCACGTTCATCGAGATAGGCGATCAATCTACCGACCTGCTGATCCACTATCTCGATCATTCCGGCATAGATCTCCATAGCGCGAACATCCGCAGCACGTTGCTGGGCAGAACGTTGCGTCCAAGGTTGACGAGCCATAGGTGTCCATGAGGGGAAGCGAAGTGGTGTCCAGGGCCGGATATCGATAGGCGTCAAGCCCAGTGCCTGTTGCCGCTGTATGCGTGCGTCTCGAACGGCATCAGGGCCGGCGTCATAGACTCCTCGATAGCGGTGCAACCAGGCGTCCGGAACCTGTAAGGGGTCATGCGGGGCGGTATAGGCAAGGTAGGCAAAGAAGGGTTGGCCTGGATCAGCCTGCTCCAAATATTGAATGATCTTGTCGGTGTACGAGATAGTCGAGTAGAAATCCTCAGCTAATTGGACCGCATGCCCGTCCTCGAGATAGTCGACGCTGTAATCCTGATGCAGCGATAGCCGATCAGCAAAGTGGCTCGCTCCACCTTGTAGCAAAGTA
>JBCCNJ010000156.1:0-9545 GCA_039025905.1 Pseudomonadota bacterium
CATGTTCCTCTGGGTAGTTGCCATTTCCGTGCAACTAAGGCGTATTGAGCAAGGACCACCTGTCCTTTCAATGGTCCAGTTGGTTTTGGGTTTATGCGTTAATTTCTTGTTTGTTTTTATTGCGGTCGCCTGGTCAGTGGCAGCATTTAGACCTGAACGAGAAGCCACCGAGATACAGGCATGGAATGATTTTGGGTGGTTTATGTTAGTGATGCCGGTCGGTACGCTCACGCTGCAAGCGCTCGCGATTGGTATTGCTTTGCTGGGTGATCGCAGCAATACGCCGCTGTTCCCACGCTGGGTGGGCTACTTCAACATCTGGGCCGCAATTCTGTTTCTCCCCGGCGCGCTTGTCACCTTTTTTAAAAGCGGCCCTTTTTCCTGGGATGGCATATTGGTGTTTTGGCTGGCAATTGTGCTGTTCTTCGTTTGGATATTTGTAATGGCTTTCGCGGTCAACCGAGCAATTGATACGCCTTATCCCCAGGAAACAAGCACAGCGAATAGCCCTTGACAGCAAACGCACAAGAGAATGCTGTTCCACGCTTACCGGCGGAACAGGGTGTTTGGATGTTTGTATTGGGCGATCTGCTGGTGTTCGCCCTATTCTTCGCGACATATCTTGGCTACCGGGCCGAGTCGACGGTCCAATACGCCCAGGCGCAGACCAGCTTAAACCTGGCCTTAGGTACGGCCAATACGGTGTGCTTGCTCACCAGTTCGTGGCTGATGGCAAGCGCAGTGAAAGTCGCCAGAGAACGTTCGGCGCTGCAAGCAAAGCCGGCAATTGTCGTTGCACTATTATTCGGCGTCCTGTTCCTGGTCGGTAAAATTACAGAGTACGTGCAAAAAGGTAGCAGCGGCATTGGAGCGGAAGAAACGGAATTCTTCATGTTCTACTTTGTTTTCACCGGAATCCACTTCGTGCATGTCCTGATTGGAATTGTGCTGCTCGGCGTACTCGCCTACTCCCTCAAGACGCCGCAGATCAGCGAACGCCACCTCGGCTTGCTGGAGGGTGGCGGCGTGTACTGGCATATGGTCGATCTGTTGTGGATTATGTTATTCACCCTGTTTTATTTGATTCACTAGGGCAAGCGTGGGCTCTCTGCAGCTGAAAATCACGGTCGTCTGGATTGTTCTGTGCGCAAGCACAGCCGCCTCCGTTGGCGCAAGTACAAGCTCGCCAACGCTAGCGCTCAATGTCGCCGTGCTCGGTGTAGCCTGCATAAAGGTCTATCTAGTGATGCACTATTTTATGGAGTTGGACCACGCGCCGCCAAGCTGGCGCGCCTTGTTTGCCGCCTGGACACTCGTGGTCTTTATTGTTCTCACGGCGCTACTCTGGCGCGGCGAGAATCTGAATACAGAAGCTCAGGCAGCCGGGTCAGAGACGATACGAAAGAGCGTGGTCATCGATACCCAGCAGAGTCGCTTACGCACTGGCGCGTCACGACTAGATAAATCACACTCTTCTTGACCTCCCTCCGCCCGGCGTCGGTAACTGTGGGGCCGGTGGGATCGTGAATCTAGCGAGCGCTCTGAGCCTGAATTTCCCGGCCGATCATCACTGCGGCGAGTTTTGTTCTGGCAATCAAGGAGTCGACTGTAGTGCGCTCTCGGGATGAGTGCGCTCCCGAGCCGTCGAGGCCCAGACTGTCAACGGTGGGCAAGCCGACGCTCTGAGCGATAGACCCGTCTGTGCCCCCACCCGAGAACATGGCCCCCTGAACCGGTTCACCAATCAGCAGGGACAAGCCCATCGCATCAGCAATCAATGCATCGACAACTGCGTTTTCTTCTTTAGCAGGTCGGTGCAGCACACCCCAGAATTCTGTCTTGGGTAGATCGGGGAACTGCGGATTGTAGGCATAGGGCGCTGCCGCGATGGCTTCAACCTCGGCCAGCAAATACTGTCCATCCGCAATAGCCGGGTAACGGAGATCAACGTAGGCGTCCGCGCAGCCGGGAATAGTGTTGCGCTTCTCGCCACCGCCCATCACGCCCACATTTACCGTCACGCCACGCTCGTAATCTGTGAGCGCTTCCATCGCCACAATTTGCTGCGCCAACGCGAGATTGGCGGACACACCCTGCTCATGCGCCCCGCCCGAGTGCGCTTCCCTTCCCTCGACCTTGATCCGCACCTGACCCAGCCCCTTGCGGGCACGCGTCATCCGATTCTCACTCGTGCCCTCAAAAATAAGGCCCACATCATGCTCACTCGCCAGGCCCTCGATCAGCGTGCGCGAGGTCAGCGAGCCCATCTCTTCATCGCTGTTGAGCAGCACGGTGATATTGGCCTGTTCAAGTAATCCCACCGACTTCAGCGCTCGCAGCGCATTCAGCATCACGACGATGCCGCCTTTCATATCGAGCACACCAGGACCCCGAATGGTGCCATCGCTGTCCACCGTCATCGTTTGAAAATCATCGTCCGGTCCGAACACAGTGTCCATGTGCCCATTCAATAGGATGCGATTAGGGCTAATTCCTGTGCGCGTCGCAATCAGATGGTCAGCAAACTGTAGTGATCCGCCCTCGCAGGTTAAGATCGGAATCGCTTCAACCGCCACCGTCTCGGTAGTGAACCCCAGCGCCTCCAAATCCTTGGCCAGTAGCGTGCGATAATCATCCAGGCCCGCGACATTTAAGGTGCCACTGTTGATAGCAACCTGCGCCTCGAGCTCGTTCACAATTGCATCGCGGCGGGTATCGACCCAGTCGATCATCTGTTGTTCCTCGGGGCTTAGCTCGACCTTCGATGGCAGTAGTTCATCGGATCGCACCGTGACAGATAAGGAAAGAAGGAACATCGCCATCAGCGCGCAAACGGTTGTGCTATTCAATTTCACTCGTCTCATCTCAGCTAATTCAATGTCCCTCAGAGTAGACGATAGCGCGACACAATGCACCGAATGGTTGACTTAGGTCCGTTGCATGCGACCACAGCTGTCAGCCTTACGCTGACGCAAAACAAAGGTACAAAGCGCTGCGAGATTTCACTATTTGGGATTTTTATGAAGGTGGGGTGAAGCCAGATATTACCGCGACAGGCAGGCTGACTTCCTTAGACGCATACGCGGGCATTACTAGCCAGCGCAGACGCTCAAGCCCAGCGCAATCGCACAAAGTTTTTGTAGGCTAACGCACGCGCTCGTCAGGCTGGGCAAGGTGTTTGCCGTGCAGCAATTGCGTCGACTGTTCAAACTTGCCCTGGGCAGGCCAAAGCGACCGAAATACGTGCCGAAATACTAGGTCCGTCCAGATCCTCGCTTTACCTAGGAGCGAGGAATCAACTCTAACAGCGCCTCGGCAGCAGTAATATCGGCGTCCTGGTGAGGCTGCAGCTCCTGACCACCAAGGGCCGAGGCCATCTCAAAAAACGGGTCTGGCGTTTCGGTACTGATCCCGCTCAAGGTTTCCATCACAGCCAGGCCGAAGAAAGGCACGCTCCAGGTGTTATAACCACCCTCGTGAGTAAGCAGTAGTTTGCCATCGCACAGTTCGTCAGCAGCATCCATAATTTTTTGTGTCATGTACCGGAAGCCGCCACTGTGCACCTGCATTCGCCCCAGAGGATCATAGGCACCGGCATCAAAACCGCAGGGCACAACGATTAACTGTGGGCGGAAGGCGTGCAGCGCGGGAATCACCACCCTATCCATTGTCGCTTCGTACGCACCGACGCCTGAACCCGGAGGCAGTGGAACATTAATGCTGGTTCCCTTGCCCTCGCCCTCACCCGTCTCCTCGCGATAACCCGAGTCAGGTGGAAAACAGTTATCCTGATGAATGGAGATGGTTAAGGCGCGCGGATCGCCGTAAAAGGCGGCCTGGGTACCGTTACCGTGATGCACATCCCAGTCAACATAGGCCACGCGCTCCACACCATACTTTTCAAAAACGTGAAAGCCCGCAAGCGCAGCGTTGCAAAAGGTGCAAAAGCCCATGCCTTGATCTTTAAGCGCATGGTGGCCTGGGGGGCGCACCAGTGCATAGGCATTGTCGACTTGACCTTCCATGACGGCTTCCACCGCCGCAAGCACACCGCCCACAGAGAGCATGGCGATTTCATAACTGCCGCGCCCAATCGGGGTGAACGGCCCAACGTCTCCACCACTGGCAGCGCTAAGGGCCTTGACGTTTTCCAGATGCTCACGCGTGTGATAGCGCAGTACCTCATCTTCAGTCGCCGCGCGCGGCGCGATAGTGGTCAGCTGCGGTGTTAAGCCAGCCACTTCGAGTAGGTTGCGAAAGCGACGCTTGGTCTCTGGATTCTCAGCATGGGTGTCGGGCTGGACAGGATTGCCGTAGGGCACCGGCCCCGAATAGTTTCCCGTGTCATGCCACATGTAAAGCTCGTGACTGACAAAACCGGTTTTGCGCTTTTCTGTGCTCATTTTATCTATTCCTTTATGTAAATTGATGCGCTGTTCCTGGCGCCCATTAATTGCGGCTGGTGCATCCAGCAGACATGATCCTGTTTGTGAAGGCCGTAAAAGCCAAAATTGAGATACGCCATCTCGCTACCTTGATCGCGGTACACACGCTCACCTGCAAACCATGTCTCTTTCACATGGGTATCACTGATCTGCTGTATCGGTACTGCAAACAGATTCTGGTCCAGAATAATAAAGTCTGCCAGCTTGCCCACCTCAATAGAGCCGCTTTTTTGCTCTATATCCAAACCACGCGCGCCTCCCATAGTGGCAATATACAGGGCCTCATCTAGCGTGATAGATTGCTCGGGCCACAGTTGATCGTCGTCACCTGTACCAGGGTTGCTGCGCGTGACCAGCGCCTCGATGGCACCCCAGGGGTTCAGGCTAACGGCAGCTGAAGGCCAATCCGAGCCGATGCCGATATCCGTCTTCAGGTCCACCAATTCTCGCACGGGATAGTAACGCAGGCCTCGCTCTCCCATTGCATCGACAATAGAGTCCATGATCGGAGAGGGAAACCAGATATAGGGTGAGGCATCGACAGTGACATTGAGATCGGCAAAGCGCGCGACATCGTCAGGATCGATGTAGCCCGCATGGGCGAGCTGATGGCGCAAGCCAGAGTCGCCATTGGCCTTACGCGCGGCGGCGATCGCATCCAGCGCCACTCGCACCGAGCCGTCACCCGCTGCGTGTATTTTCACGGTGAAGCCCGCGCCGTCAAATGCGACCATATCCTGCTTTAGCGTACCGGCATCGACTAGTATGAAACCGCGTGTGGGCTCTGGGTGAGCCACATCCGTTAAATAGTCATCAAGCAGCAGTGCTGTGCGGGATGCGGTGGGCACGCCGTCGAGAAAGATCTTCACGTAGGCGGTATTCACATGAGGTGTTCGGTACTGCTCGCGCAATTCGATAAAAGACGCCATATCCAGTGGCGTGTCTCGATAAGCGCGCGGTGTTTGCAGGTTGGCCGTCACGTGAACCGTGAGGTCACCGGCCTCATCCAATTGGCCATAGGCCTCAAGCATTGCGGCTTGCACCCTCGCCTCATTAAACCCGGTTAAACCAAAACGATTCGCCTGTTGTACCGCGGCGGCGATCGCCGCACGGTACTGATCGACAGTCCACGGGGCGCGCGCATCGAGTACCGTTCGGCGCGCAGACTCATAAAGTAAACCGTTGGGCTCACCCTGGGCGTCACGCAAAATCTTGCCGCCCTCCGGATCCGGGGTTTGCGCATCGATTCCCGCCATGGCCAGGGCCGCGCTATTGACCCAGCCGTTATGGGTGGCATCGTCATGCAAAAAAATCGGTATCTCGTCTGAAATAGCATCCAGCCAGGCCCGTGGCGATTCAATGTCGTTATCCTGAAAAAAATTGCTGGTCCACTGGCCGCCTTCAATAAAATCGATGTCAGGGTTATTCGCGACGCAGCTGCGCAGTTGCGCACCTACTTCTTCCAGACTGGCCGTGAACGGAAAGTTGCAGTGATACAGCTGTTTGATACCGCCTTGCCAGGGATGGGAGTGGATATCGTTAATGCCGGGCATCAGCATCGCGCCATGCAGATCAATCACCCTAGTGTTCTCGCCGACGAGGGCCTGGGCACCGGCGTCATCCCCCACATACACATAGCGGCCCTCGCGAATCGCCAGCGCCTGTGCCCAAGGTGTTTCGGGTGTCACCGTGTAGATGCGAGCATTGGTGATAACGGTGTCGGCAGAGGGGTTCACCACAATATCGGTAAAAGGCGCGCTCGGCTCGGAACTGCCTTGCGCCTGCACGCAACCGAGGCAAAAGATCCCTAGACAGGCTAGGAGCAAGATCGCTGCGCGGTGACTCTGGGACGCCGTTGCCGTCATGACCCACCTTTCAAATAGAAAAAAAAGGGCCCGGTGCCACGGGCCCAAGTATGAGGCGGTTATGCGCTCGCCTCACTGCCCAAACGCGTAGCTGACGGTCACACCGTAGGTGCGCGGCATGCCCTGGGTGCGAACAAAGGGCCCGTTCCCGCCGATGTAGGCAGAGGGAAAATAGTCTTCATCTGCCAGATTCTTGCCCCAGGCAAAGGCCCGCCACTGGCCGTCTGCTGCGCCAATGCCTATGCGAGCACCCAGTATGGTGTAGTCATCGGTGGCGTCCTGCGGCCGAATGCCGCCCGTCGTCTCATCGGTATAGGTGATATCCCCGGCTATATCCATGGACAGATTTGCGCCGACGGGAAATTCGTATTTCACCAAACCGGTGTAGGACCACTCGGGTGCTTGCGGCAGCTCAGCGCCAGACACATCGCGCAGCACAGTGTCAGGCCAGACGCTGGCACCTTGATCGACGGCATCCCACTTAGTGATCTCCGTATCCAGCCAGGACACTTGCGCTAAAACGCTCAGCCCGTCTAAAGGCAGCCACTGCATATCGAACTCGGCGCCGTAGATCTCTGACTTGGGCACGTTGGTTAGGCCTGAGATATTGCCAACAAACGTCACCGCAAAATCCTGCTCCTGCTTGTCCTTGTAATCGTAATAGAACGCGGCCAAATTGAGTTGCATCGCACCGTCCAGCAGCGTGGACTTGCTGCCGATTTCATAAGCAGTAAGTTCCTCTTCGCTGTAGGGTTCAAGCTGCGTGGTAGTGTTGGAGTTAGCGCCGTTAAAGCCACCGGATTTAAAGCCCTGTGAAATCGAGGCGTAGATCAGCGATTCGGGCGTAATAAAGTAGTCCAAGCCAATCTTGCCCATCCATTTTTTGGTATCGATGGTGTCGTTGAACACCTGGAAGGCATCGTTGACATTGGGCGTGCCGATGACGGTAAAGATGTAGTTAGGTTCGTTCTCTCTGTCCTCGATGGTGCCGCAGTCTCCGGGGACCAGTGTCGCGCCAAAGGATGCATTGAGGAATCCGCTTAGACTTCCGTCGTCGGCCACAAAGGTACAGCCGGTCCATTCACGTTCTTCGTGGGTGTAGCGCGCGCCCAGAGTCAACCGCCACTGATCGGTGAAAGACCACTCAACATGACCGTAGATGGCCGCAGTTTCGGTTTCCTGCTCATAAATCGTATCCAGCTCCAGAATAGGGGTAGCTGCAAACTGCGGAACACCCCAGGGAATAGACCCAAATCCAAACACGGAATCCGACATGAAGTAGTGATAGTACTCATCCATCTTATCGCGGGTGTAATAAAGCCCCGTTAGCCATGTAACGTTGTCACCAAAGTCGCCGGTCAACCGCAGCTCTTCTGAAAACACCCAAAGATCGGTGGTATTGATATTGCTAGAGTCGTTATAAAACCCTCCGTCCCAGTCGTTCGCCTCCTCACGCTCGAAATCGTTGTAGCCGGTGATCGACGTAAGCGTCATGCCGCCAAGATCCCAGTCAAAGCGCGCCGATACACCCTTCAGTTCGTTATCGCGCTTGGGCCGTAAATCCCAGGTTACCCCAGTGATGGGGCTAGTGTAGCTGTTGGTCCAGCCGGCCGCCTCGTTGTCACCGGTCGAGTACCAGGGCGGTTCCTGACCCAGGCAGCACCCGCCAGGGATGCGATACTCATTCAGCGGTTGGTAGGGATTGGTGAACTCACCGAGTCCGATATCCTCGCCATTGTAAGGCGTATTAGCCCGATTATCGGACTTGTCTTTGGAGTAGAGTCCGATAATCATCAGGCTCATATCGTCGTTAAAATCGAAATTGATGATGCCGCGCACGGCGGTGGAATCGAGTTCACCCAGTTTGTCGTTGCTAGTGGTGCTTTCCTGCCAACCCTCATCACGCTGATCGGTCTTCACCGCCAGTCTCCCCTGCACCAGTTCGCTGCCGCCGCTGACAAAGGCTTCGATATCATAGGATTCGTAGTTGCCGTAAGTTGCTCGGATGCCCGCCTCTATCTCTTGGGTGGGTTTATTGCTGATAAAGTTTATGGAGCCCGCCGTGGTGTTCGCGCCAAACAGAGAACCCTGGGGGCCTTTCAATACCTCGACACGCTCCTGGTCAAACAGCAGGCCCCGGGTCATGACCGCATAGGGCATGGCGACCTCATCAAAGTACAGTCCCACCGTGGAGGTGGCGGCAGTAGAGTAGTCCTGAAAACCAACACCGCGAATGGTGTAGAGAGGCACACCGGTTGCTGCCGTCTCGTTAACGGTCAGGCCCGGCGTGAACTGGGCAATATCCTCTGGTGTGGCGACACCGAACTCCTGCAACTGTTCACCGGTGAAGGCGTTGATCGTTATACCGACATCGTTGATGTTCTGAGTCCGTTTTTGGGCAGTAACAACGGTTTCTTCTAGCACTGTTTGGGCCTGCACGGTGGTGCCGTACAGCATTCCGGCAGACAGCAGGGCTGTGTAAAGGGTAGATCGGGCAAAGTTGAACGAAGTGACGGTGTCTCTCATGACGGATCTCACTGCATAGTTCTAAGTAGGTTAGGTGTGGGAGTGTTTATCGGTCACTCCTCATAGCTCGATCATACCCAGGGTGGCCACATTTCCTTTGACAAAACCGGACAATCCTTTGACCAAATGCAAGCAACCACCGCAGTAAGTACACTCAGACTTGAAAACGTCGACGCCTCGCGATATCACTAGCCAAAAAGCGGCTACGAACGCGCGCCTAAGGGCCCTGTTCCCGCAGCCTAGGAGTGATCAATGCCAGCTGATAAAAAGCTGCCACCTAGCGATCCAACATCGCTGCTATACGCTAATGCGACCTCCCTCGCGCAATGGCTGGCCAGCGGCGAGCTGACCGCAAGGGAACTGATGGAAGCCTGTCTCGCCAGAATTGAGGCCGTTAATCCTAGCGTCAATGCGATCTGCACACAGATTCCGAGAGAACAAGCATTGAATCTGGCGGGCGAAGCCGATCGTAAGCGCGCCTCCGGCGATCCGCTGGGGCCCCTGCATGGGCTGCCCATCGCGGTTAAAGATCTCGCGCACACCCAAGGCATCAGAACGACTCTGGGCTCGCCCATTTTCAAGGACTTTGTGCCAGAACAGGATTGTCTACTGGTGCAGCGGATCAAAGCCGCTGGTGCTCTGATCATCGGCAAGACCAACACCCCAGAGTTTGGGGTTGGTTCGCATACCTTCAATCCGCTCTTTGGGG
>JBCCNJ010000157.1:0-9470 GCA_039025905.1 Pseudomonadota bacterium
CAGACGCCGAATCGGGGTATCGCATTCATTGTGTATATGGCGAAACGCAAGTTTCGAGAAGAAGCGCCCGAGATACCGGTGGATATTTGCGTGGCTGAGGGGCGTCGGATGGGGGAGGCGGCCACCTGGTTTGCCACGATCAAATGGGAGCAGCAGCTAGCGCAGCCTCTGGCTGAAGTGAGACAAGAGCTGGGTTTAGTACCACCCAAGGTGTATCTGAGCGCTGTGACGACGGCGGATGTTTCGACCGCATCTGGCACGCGCTGACAGTTTGGATTCCTGTGCGCAAGGCGACGCATGAATCGACTGAGGGCAAGGCCTACCGCTAGCGCCTCGTAGGGCGCATAATTGCCACCCCGCGATAAATGAGAAAGGAGTGCACAATGAGCGAATTGGTGGATTACCAACAACAAGATAGCTATTCGCTGATTCAGATGGACGACGGCAAAGCGAATGCCCTGGGCTTCGACATGCTGGCGCAGCTCGATCAGGCCCTTAACCGGGCGGAAGAAGCGGGTAAGGTCGTCATTATCGGGGGTCGGACAGGGAAATTTTCTGCTGGTTTCGATCTGACGGTCATGAGTCAGGGGGGAGAGAAGGTTCAAGACTTGCTTGGCAAAGGTTCGGGCTTATCACTGCGCCTGCTTTCATTCCCAACACCTATCATTCTGGCCGTTAGCGGCCATGCTCTGGCGATGGGGGCACTGACTCTGCTGTCTGCAGACTACCGGATCGGTATTCACGGCACTTACAAAATCGGATTAAACGAGGTTGCGATAGGGATGACGCTGCCTTACTTCGGCATAGTGCTGGCAAAAGAGCGCCTTGCGCACAATCATTTCGTTGAGGCCGTGAGTTTAGCGAAACTATACGACGCAGCAGGTGCGGTAGAGGTGGGCTACCTAGACGAGGTGGTAAGCGAAGAAGATTTAATGACGCGTGCCATAGCCAAAGCAGAGGAATTTGCTGAACTCGATCCCCAGGCGCATAAACACACCAAGGCGCGGACACGAGAAACCGTGATTGCATCCTTGCAAGCAGCGATTCAGAGAGAATCGGCGTAACACGGCTCACTACAACACGTAATAGATTCGGGGCGTAGCACATGAATAGCTTTAGCAAATGGCTGGCATTGGCCAGCCTGGGACTTGTTGTCGCCTGCGATAACAATTCGCCAGACGACAACAATCAATCGAATGGGCCCACTCCGGGCCCAAATCCTGAGCCTGTTTCTCTGCAGCAGGAGACTATCGATCTGCCCAGCGCAGCCAGGCCACCGCAAACGCCAGGCAGTGATGGTGTGCTTGTTACCAATGAGAAACTCCTAGCCCAGTTCGGTGGATCAGAGTTTGATCTGAATCGAGCCCGATACACGCGCTACTTTTTGTCCAACCAGGCCGATAATCAGCCCCAAGCCATCGTGGTGTTGATTCCAGGCTTTTTCGGGGGAGCGGCGGAGTTTCGCGCGCTGGCCGAGAATGTGATGCGTCGCGCACAGGCTGAGCAATCGCTGTCGATTGAAGTCTGGGCTATCGACAGACGGTCTAATCAGCTGGAAGACACAGCGGGATTGGATATAGCCGAAGAGCTGCAGGACCCGCTCGTTGGGCTGGACTTTTTGTTCGGCGAACAACTTGGGTTGCCGCTAAGTCAGCCCTTGGAAGAAAGCGTTAACCGGCGGGCAGTTTATTATAACGGCACCTCTGATACCGCCTTCATGGCCAATTGGACCTACCTTGTGCACACCTTGGACATTGACGCGGTGGTAGAACGTGCCCTTGAGACCGTCGAGAATAACAACGTGTTCTTGGGTGGTCACTCGGCCGGGACGGGCTACACGGCGCGCTATGCGGCGACCGACTTCAATTTCTCTGGCGGCGACCCCATTCCTGGTTTCGAGAAAGTTCGCGGCTTGATTCTGCTGGAAGGAGGGGGTGCATCTAATGCTGACACTGCGCCCACCGAGGCGGAGTTAGACTTGATCGAAGCGCGCTTTGACGGCGCGCTGTTCGCTGCTGTCAGAGACCAGATCCCATACTGTGCAGATGCCATCACCACCTGTAGCGTTGAAACGGCCGCGCTGGATTGTGCTGATCTGGCCAATCAGCAGTGTGTCGAGCCCACATCCGCTTTTTCCAGTTTGAATGGTTTGCTGCCGCCGCAGATTTCCGCTGCTTCCGAGGTGACCGCATTGGATGCCGACCTCAACGGAGATGGTGTTCTATCTATATTGCAGCAAGAGATTGACGGCGTGCCGGGCAACTCCGCGATACAACAAGTACCCGAGCTGGCGTCATTGGCCGTACTTCTAGGCAGTGGCGCGAGTTCTTCGTTGAACTTGTTGGGACAGTTCCTTGACGATGATGGCATCGTGGCGGACTTGGCTGGATTTCTCGCTACATCGCATGGCTTTCCGGGGCCTGAAGTCGACGGTGTGCGCACCTGGCTAAATGGCGACGAGGTGCCACCTGAGGCCCTCCCGGATAATGGTTTTCCGCCCGAAACCCTGGAAGAGGTGGGGTTGTGGGGCCAGGAGCTTGAACCGACGGACCTGCCGGGTCAAATTGTGCCCGCTTTCTACCAGGGTGGTACCAACTTTGTGGACTGGTACTATCCAAGCTCTGGTCTCGGCGTCACATCGGGGTTGGGACTGGATACCAGCGCGCTATCGTCCCCCCCTCCCCTGGGACGCGGACGTACAGATATTGATAATCGCACCCAGGGCGGAGCCATCGACATCCCCGTCATTGCCTTTGGCGGTAGCAACGGCCTGACACCTACGCCTTCCTCCTGGTTGGCGTTCGCGCAACTGATTTCGATGTGTACGGCGCCGGCCTGTGATGGTGTCACGCCACGGCTTGTCAGCGCTGACACACCGAATACCGCGTTTCCCACTTACGGTGAGATATCAGGCGGCTTTGAGGTGCACATGACCGAGGGCTACTCCCATGTCGATATCGTTACTGCTGTGGACGATGGAACCAACAATGTGATTGCACCCTTGGTGGCCTTCATCGTGCGGCATTTACAGTAAATGCAGAAGCTGGGAAGCGTGCGGGCAGCCTATCGCATCCTCAAAGATCGCTGACCGCTAACGAGTGATTCTTCAGCTGATTCGGATAGCGCCTTTCGAACTTCGTCGCTTGGCGCCTCGTCGGCTGCGAGAGATACCCAACCAGGCATTGTTCAGCTGCAGTATGCGCTGAGTACGGTGCGATCCTCGCCTGCGCTCTACTTGAAAGCCAGAAGGTTCATTGGAATACCCGTAGGTGCAGCTGCAGTGTTCCCGGGTACAGTCAGCCAGAGGTAGGCCGGGCGCTTCGGATGATGTATAACGCCTGCCCTGCATCTTCTGAGCGGAGCCGCAGCAATCCGGAGAAGTCAGCACGGAGATCGCGGGACAGTCCCCAGAGGAAGTGCTTGTACCTGGTCGGGACATGCGATCTATCAGTAGCTTGAACGAAGCCCACATGCTGCCAACAGGCAGCAGGATCAATAACAATGCCAGTAACAAGACGAATACGATCACGTCGATCATCATGTCCAGACCTCCCTCTATTCCACCGGGACGGCCAGCGCCGCGCCCGCAACGAATTAGAGTGGTGACCTATGAGATAGTTGCAGTGACAATAGAATTATCGGTCGGACATTCCTGGTAATAATGCCGAACTAGTCGATGCTGCCCCAACACGCTGCCCCATATTCACCCCATGTGCCGGTTGTTCCGCCACTATTAAGACCATACACAATGTGGATACATAGGTACAGTGACAATGCCGATTCAGCGTGCAATTAGAGCCTTAGACGATAAGGTGAGTGCACCTTTTCCCTAACGGTGCGCGAGGCGCACACTTGGTAACGCCCCGAAAAAGGCATTCGCTAAGCGTCGTTGTTGCTGAGCTGCGCACTGAGTTCGGAGATGCGCAACTCACCTTCAGAAGTTTGTCCCCCTGAATGCATAAATTTCGACATCTGTTCCCGTGCACTTGCCGACAGCAGCAGTTCGGTGAATAGCTGGCCTTCGCGCGCTAAGCCCTCCGTCAGTGGCAGTGCTGCGCCCGCAATGGATTGCTTTGTTTTACGTACCGCATCCAGCGGACAGCCAGCAATCCGTAGCGCAAGGCGCTGAACCCAATCATCTATCTCATCCGCCTCTAGAGCGCGGTTGAGAAGACCCCAGGACTCAGCGGTTTCGGCATCGATATCCTCGGCCCCCATTATCACTTCCATAGCGCGCGCATGTCCCACCAATCTAGGCAGCATTTGTGTCCCCGAACCACCGGGTAGAATTCCCAGCGGAACTTCCATTTGATTAAACTTCGTCTTGCCCTTCACCCCGAATCGCATATCAAAGTGCATCGATAGCTCTGCGCCGCCGCCACCGACCCGACCTTCGATCTGGCCTATGACCACCTTGTCCATTTCTCGAATACGCCGCAACATCGTTTGGTAGTCCTGCAGCGTGTTGAGCACAGCACTGGCTTCGCCCTCACATAGTTGCAGCAGAATCTCTACGTCGAAATGGGCCAGGAAGAAATCTGGGTTTGCGCTCTTCACGACGACTACCGCGAGACTTGGATCGCTGTCGAGCTCTTCAAAAATGGCGGCTAGCTCAGCGAACAGCTGGCCGGTAATGACATTGACGGGGGGATTGTCAATGGTGACGTTAGCTAGAGCGCCTATTTTATCTACCTGCAACAGCTGATAATCGAAGTTCATGTCATCTACCCTTGGCGTTTTTGAGTAGAATCCCACAAAGGCTATCGGATTCGCAATGAGCGCAACGACTAAGACAGCAATCGAACCCAAAAACTACGCAGTTAAGCTCGACGACGTCAGCCTGAACGTTTGCGAGTGGCCTGGAGTAGGTGACCCGGTCTTGTTGCTGCACGCCACCGGCTTTCACAGTCGTTGTTGGGACTATATCGCGCGGCGGCTGCAAGCACCGGTCTATGCTGCGGACTTGAGATTCCACGGCGAGAGCGATTCCCACGGGCAGGTGAACTGGCAGTTAATGGCGCGGGATATCGAGGAGCTCCTGCACGCGCTGGATCTGACGTGCGGAATTGGCGTTGGTCATTCCCTGGGGGGTTACCTGTTAGCGCTCTGTGCTGCCCGGCAACAAGCGAGGTTCAAACATGTGGTTCTTATCGATCCCGTGATTTTTCCTCGTGAGTTTTATATTGATAGCTTTCCGCCGCTGGATGCCGTCGATCCTGCAACAACTGGACCCAGTCGACGTAAACGCCGGTGGCGCGACAGCGAGCAGATGTACCAGCGCTTTAAATCACGCGCTCCGTTCAACCGCTGGAACGATGAAGTATTGCGCGATTACTGCGCCTACGCGCTACGGACGGTTCCGGACGAGACGGAGATGGAATTGGCCTGTGATCCACTGCACGAAGCTGCGGTTTATCTGCACCAAAACGGTAATGAAGTTATTTACGATTGGCTGCCGCAGCTTGAGGTACCCGCAACTGTGCTGCGTGCGAAACCAGATTTTGATAACCCGGGAAATTTGTCGGCCTCTCCGACATGGCCCGGTCTTGCAGGTGTGTTACCCATGGCTCGGGATATTTACCTACCGCACCTGTCGCATTTTATTCCTATGGAGTCACCGGGTTTGGTTGAGCACCTTATCTGTGAAGTGGCTGCTATGGAGTAGAGCTGCCTATCGCATTTCACTTGATTCGTATTTCTGCAGCCAGGAAAGCAACAGCGAGTTAACTTCATGAGGCTGCTCTTGATGCAGCCAGTGTCCCGCTTTAGCGATCTTATGGACTGATAAACCTGCTGGAAAATCCTCCTCCCGCATGAGTGCGGCAAAGACATCGCTATCGATACAACCATCGCGCTCACCCGTCAGTGCAAGGGTGGGAACGGGTACCGGAAAAGCGGCTCGCCGTCGCGCTCCCGGCGTTATGGGCACATTGCCTGGCTTCAGTAGCTCGCGATAGTAGCCGAGGGCGGCGCGGGTGACGCCGGGTTGTTTGAGCGTTTCAATAACCGCGGCCAGTTCTTCCTCGGGTGCTTCCCAACCCGGACTCCAATGCCGCCAAAGCATACGTACAAAATTATAGTCGCGACGCTTCAGCACATGATCTGATATACCGCGGATCTGGAAGAAAAACACATACCAAGAGAGGCGAAGCTGCCTGGGGTAGAACGTCATATCTGCCATAAATCGTCCGATATGAGGCACCGCCATAGTGGTAAGGCTTTTGAATCGTTCGGGAAACTGCGACGCAGCGCAGTAGCTTTTTATTGCTCCCCAATCATGACCCACAAGGTGCACGCGCTCCTCGCCCAATTGATCGATGATAGCGATAAGGTCCCTGGCGATTGCATCATCGCTGTAGTCGCCGTCACCGGGAATAGAGCCGGGTTCGTAGCCGCGCAGATGCACACTGATAGCGCGGAAACCCGAGGAGGCTACTGCAGGCATTTGCAAGCGGTAGCTGCCCGCGTTGTCCGGAAATCCGTGCAGCAACAAAACAACGGGGCCTGCACCTTGGGCTAAAGCAGAGAATCGCAAGGGCCCAGACTGAAAATGAATTTGCTGCGTTGATGACATATTCAGATTGACTCAAATCGATTGGCAGCGACATTCTTTTGCACATGATTGGCGTCAAAGATCTGCCCGCTCATGGCGATATAGACACCGCTATCCTTGCTTTGTAAGGCGCCGATTGCACAACCGATGTTAAACACCGCGTCGGAGTTGGCAAAGGCGGCCGGTTGCAGTGCACCGGTAAGCACAATGCACTTGCCGCGGATGCTGGTTAGGCTGCGGGCGGTAGCGACCATGGAATCTGAGCCGTGTGTAATCAAAACATGCTTGCTATCGCATCGATCTACCAGAGCTTTGATGATGGTCCGGTCCTCGTCGTCAATCTCGAGACTATCCTTGCGCATCGCCTGTTCTGTTGTGAACGAAAAATTCACTCTCATGCGCTCAAGCAAGTCACCTACAATCGGCTCGCCAATCTGGTAGTGGCTCTTGGCGTCGAAATAGACCTTGTCGATTGTGCCACCGGTGGTGATGATATGGACTTTCATAGGTTGGTTTTAGTCAGGGCAAGCTTATCTTCATTATAGGGTGGGTGAGGCGCCGCTCGCCATGCCCCTGGCTTGCGTTGGTAATAAGTGCTTCAAGAAAATTGCTCTACTGCGAAATTGATGTGGGTTATGATGGCCGAAAACGGGACGGTATGGCATCGAGTTGGCATCTGTAGACGGGTAACTCCTTAGCGTGCCAAAACTATGCGGACTATAAACGAGGAAATATGAATGAAAACACGCGCTGCAGTCGCTTTTGAGGCCGGCAAACCCCTGGATATTGTCGACGTGGATTTGGAGGGTCCACAGGAGGGAGAGGTTCTGGTGGAGATTAAAGCTACAGGAGTGTGCCATACCGATGCCTTCACGCTATCGGGAGATGATCCCGAAGGCGCATTCCCCGCTATCTTGGGTCACGAGGGTGCAGGCATTGTGGTTGATGTGGGTGCGAACGTTAAATCCCTGAAGCCAGGGGACCATGTCATACCGCTTTACACACCTGAGTGCCGGGTATGTGATTTTTGTTTGAACCCCAAGACCAACCTGTGTCAGGCGATTCGGGAAACCCAAGGCCAAGGTGTGATGCCAGATGGCAGCAGCCGGTTCTCACTAGACGGCGAGCCCATACTGCACTACATGGGGTGTTCTACCTTCTCGAACTATACCGTGCTGCCCGAGATAGCATTGGCCAAAGTGCGCGAGGACGCACCCTTCGACAAGATTTGCTACATCGGTTGCGGTGTGACGACTGGAATCGGTGCAGTGGCGTTCACAATGAAAGTAGAGCCGGGTTCCACCGTGGCTGTGTTTGGCCTGGGTGGCATTGGGCTCAACGTGGTTCAGGGCGCAAAGCTGGTTGGAGCCACTCGAATCATTGGTGTTGATTTGAACCCGGAGCGAGTGGAACTGGCGACCAAGTTTGGTATGACTGACTTCGTCAATCCCAAAGACGTTGATGATACGGTACAACATCTCATTGATATGACCGATGGCGGAGTGGACTACAGCTTCGAGTGTATTGGCAATGTCGACGTGATGCGACAAGCCCTTGAGTGTTGCCACAAGGGGTGGGGCCAAAGCTGCATTATCGGTGTCGCAGGCGCGGGTAAAGAGATTGCGACCAGACCCTTCCAACTGGTAACGGGCAGGAGCTGGCACGGCACTGCATTTGGTGGTGCTCGAGGGCGTACGGACGTGCCGAAGATTGTTGACTGGTATATGGAGGGAAAGATCAATATTGATGATTTGATCACGCATACCATGCCGCTGGATGACATCAATACCGCGTTTGATCTTATGCATGCTGGCGACAGTATTCGCTCGGTGGTGCAGTACTGATTATGGCTGCAAACCTCGAGAGAATAGGTTCAAACCGGTGTTTCGGCGGCCAGCAGTTGCGTTACTCGCACAGCTCGGAAACCCTTAACTGCGATATGACTTTCTCCGTGTTCCTGCCTCCTGGAGTGGATGAGGCGAGCGCCAGTGAAGCGGTACCGGTTGTTTACTGGTTGTCTGGATTGACCTGCACGGACGAGAATTTTGTCACCAAAGCCGGTGCTCAACGCTACGCCGCTGAACTGGGTATTGCCGTGGTTGCTCCTGATACCAGTCCGCGTGGCGATGGCGTACCGGACGATCCTGAGGGACAGTATGACTTTGGGCTGGGTGCGGGATTCTATGTGAACGCCACGCAGGAGCCCTGGAGCCAGCACTATCAGATGTATGAGTACGTGGTGAACGAACTTCCGGCGCTGGTGGAACACACCTTGCCGGTAGATTCGGACAGGATGGGCATATCAGGTCATTCCATGGGAGGCCATGGCGCGTTGACGATTGCTTTAAAGAACCCTAAGCGATACCGCTCAGTCAGTGCTTTTTCACCTATTTGTTCGCCCTTGCAGTGCCCCTGGGGCCAGAAAGCGCTGGGTAACTATCTAGGGTCAGACCGCTCTAGATGGTCGGAGTATGATGCGGTGGAACTTATAAAAGCATCTGGCGAACACCTGCCCATGCTGGTCGATCAAGGTGAAGCTGATAATTTTCTCGATGAGCAACTGAAAACACACCTGCTTGAAAAGGCTGCGGCGGAAGCCGAATACCCTCTCAGCATCCGGATGCAGCCCGGCTACGATCATAGTTATTTCTTTATTGCATCCTTTATTGGTGATCACCTCGCTTTTCATGCCAAACACTTATAGTGCGGCGCTACTGTAGCTAGTATCAGAAAGTGCGCATTGAACTAGCGGCTCGGATTCGACTCTTATTGAAATCGCCAGCGCGGCCCGTATTAATGAAAGTGTGTTCAACTTTTAACAGCTCCCGAATAACTGGATCGGGCGCTTGCTGAGCCTGGGATGTGCTGCTCACTAGCCAAGACGGAGCAAACTTCTATGTCTATTACTACGAATACA
>JBCCNJ010000158.1:0-9188 GCA_039025905.1 Pseudomonadota bacterium
ACTACTTTTCCATCAAAATCACTCATCTTGTCCATTCCTGTTTATTGTCTTGTTCGTTGTCCAGATTCGAGAGCATAGCCGTAACTGCTACTGTGATCATCGAGCCGCAGCTTTGAGATGTTTAGCGAATACCCGCGATGCTCTGTTATTACGCGCATACACAAGCCACTTAACTATAGACTGTCTTTAACTGGGTTTGCGATAGCGTGTTGTATAACGAGGTGTGTTGCCATTCACGTGGCTCCGGTCGACATCGTAATCACGTTTTTTCAGAGTATTTAGGCAGTCTTGCGATGCTCATCGCCGTCCAGCCAATCTCCACAACCACTAGCCTAGGTGAAGAACGAGTCTGACAACCCCAAAGAGAGAAAGGAACAACAAGCCGGTCATCGCAAATCCCATCAAGATGAAGTGCGTAGGTCTACCGGCTCGAAAGTCACGTTCTCTATTTTTCGAGCTCTGCACACCAAAAAAAGCAGCTAAGACACTACCGCATATCTGAAAAAGGTTTAAGGCTTCCTCTTGCTGGCTTGGGCTATTCCCGGTCTGTGTTTGCTGATCATTCATCATTTCGGTCTCTTTCTTGAAAAAAGGAGATATTTGTCCCGCGCGAATCTATCTTTTTTGAACGGCGGCTCGTACCCGCTGGTTCATTAAGCTCCTGCATGGCAACCCCGCAGACGACAGGACTGAATTACCATATTCGGCACTATACATCTTATTATCGTATAATGTATATTATAAATCGAAATCTATCTGGTATCAGGAGAGAAGCGAAGGTGATGGAGGCAACCAACACTCCAACGGAGAGAGCCCAAACTGGGGCACGCATCGATGAACTAGCGCCTGATTTTGAAGCGCGATCCACACATGGTCACATCAGGTTGTCGGATTACACTGGCAAATGGCTCGTTTTCTTCTCTCATCCGGCGGACTTCACGCCCGTATGTACGTCAGAATTTGTGTCACTACAAAACGCCATCGACAGATTCGAGAGCCTAAATTGCAAATTGTTGGGACTATCGATTGATAGCCTGTTTTCCCATATCGCGTGGGTGAAAGACCTTGAACAGCGCTTCAATGTCACCATCACTTTCCCAATAGTCGAAGACATCTCCATGGTCATCGCACGTGCTTACGGCATGATCCATGATGCGTCAATGACAACGGCGACCGTTCGCTCCGTGTTCTTTATCGATCCCGACAGATATATCAGAGCGATTATCCATTACCCGATGAACGTTGGGCGTTCAGTAGAAGAGATTATCCGTGTTATTAGCGCCTTACAGGAATCCGACGCCAACGAGGTCGCGACGCCAGAGGGTTGGCTGCCTGGTCAAGAGCCCTTGTTACCTCCTCCTGCCGATTTAGCGGAAGCCGGAATGCGCGAAAACCAAAAAGGTGGCGCCTGGTATCTCACCCCTGTGAGCAAGGACTTATGACGCCGGATACAAAACAAATTGCTCAGGTAGCGGAAGATGCCACTGCCCTGTTGAAGACACTTGCTCATCCCGCACGCCTCACCATCTGCTGCCAACTGCAATCAGAAGAAATGTCCGTCAGCGCCATCGAGTCGCGCCTGGGCATTAAGCAACCTAGCCTGTCACGAGAGCTAGCGAGATTACGCGAAGGGGGTTTCGTGGAAACGCGTCGCGAATCGAAGGTGATTTACTATCGTCTCACAGACGATCCACAGATCTTTGCCCTTATCGATGCGGTATGCGCTGTGATGCTGGATCGAGTTGCCTCGACGCCAAGGCCGCGGTCACTACATCGTCCCAACGCGCATGCAGGTTGCGGACTGTTCGCTAGAGTTGAACCTGAGTTGAGCGCGAACTCAATGAACGAAACATTATGACTGCGCCCTTGGCGAATGAGTTCTTGGATAACACCACCCATACCATTGAGTATATCCAATTCAAATCAGGTGTAAGCCGCGGTCAAATCATACAGCTTAGTCGCCTACGAGATGCATCACTATCTGCGCCTAAACTCATTCTTCCTTCCGTGAGAACCAATGTGCGTGCAGGAGATCTGCAGCCGCCCGAAAGCAACGGTTTGCGCTACATGAAGATACCGCTCAATAGGAGTACCTGGTGAAGATCATTCAGTTGTCCAAAGCTATATTTGTCAGTCCACAAATCGATCTCGATGATTTTGACGAAATTGTTTCGCTGGGAATCACCAAGATCATCAACAACCGACCTGACAATGAAGGCGAGAATCAACCCGAGTCAGCGATACTGTAGGACGCGGCAGACAAGGCCGGAATTCACTATCGCCATATACCGGTAACGCTCAGATCTATCAGCGATGGGGACGTAGTGAACTTCACTAGAGAGGCCTCATCCGCAAAGGGGGCTATTCTCGCTTTTTGTGGGACGGGTATGCGAGCGACGAGGCTGTGGGCGCTGTCACAGGCTGGCGCATATTCGACTAACGACCTCCTTGCGATTGCCAGCCAGGCCGGCTACGACATCGACGATCTTCGCCCCACTCTGCAACAACGAGAGCAATGAGTCTTAATGCTGTAACCTATGTTTGAATCATTTGACGCTTTACTGCTAGCCCGCATTCAATTTGCGTTCACCGTATCCTTTCATATTATTTTTCCGTCGTTTTCCATAGGACTCGCCAGCTATTTGATGGTGCTGGAAGGCCTTTGGCTTAAAACCGGCGACGACAAATACCTGCGCTTATTCAAGTACTGGCTTAAGATTTTTGCATTGGCATTTGGCATGGGTGTGGTGTCTGGCATAGTGATGTCTTATCAGTTCGGCACTAACTGGAGTGTGTTCTCTGATAAAGCCGGTCCGATCATTGGACCACTTATGGCCTACGAGGTGCTGACGGCCTTCTTTCTCGAAGCGGGTTTTCTGGGCGTCATGTTGTTTGGCATGGGTCGAGTATCGAAAAAGCTGCACTTCCTGGCAACCATTATGGTCGCCGGTGGCACACTGTTGTCAGCTACCTGGATACTGTCGGTAAATTCCTGGATGCAAACACCAGCGGGCTTTGCATTGAACGAAGCAGGCCAGTTTGTACCCGAAAGCTGGTTCCACATTGTCTTCAATCCGTCTTTCCCCTACCGCCTCGTGCATATGGTGCTCGCGGCCTATTTGACGACGTCGTTTGTGGTAGGAGCCGTTGGTGCGTTGCATTTGCTACGTGACAAGAGGAACGCCGAGGCGAGAACGATGTTTTCTATGGCGATGTGGATGGCGGCTATTGTCGCACCAATGCAAATATTCGCTGGTGATCTGCATGGGTTGAATACCCTGGAACACCAACCTATTAAAGTCGCCGCGATGGAGGGGCATTGGGAACGCCAACAGGGAGCGCCATTGATTTTGTTCGCGCTACCTGACGAGAAAGCAGAACAGAACCACTATGAAATCAGCATTCCGAAATTATCTGCTCTGATTTTAACCCACAGCCTGGATGGTGAAACACCGGGCCTAAAGGATGTTGGGCCAGACGATCGCCCACCAGTCGCTGTTGTGTTCTGGAGCTTTCGCGTAATGCTAGCAATCGGTTTTACGATGATGATTTTTGGTGCTATTAGTCTGGTGTTGCGCTTCAAAAATCGGCTGTACGAGGCGTCCTGGTTTCATCGTTTAACCTTGCTGATGGGCCCTGCCGGTTTCATTGCCGTGCTCGCGGGATGGATCACAACCGAGGTTGGTCGCCAGCCGTTTACCGTCTACGGGATGCTGAGAACAGCAGACTCTGTAGCCCCTGTCGCCGCTCCTGCAGTGGCCGCATCCCTAATAGCCTTCATCGTGGTTTACTTCGCGCTTTTTGGCGCTGGTACCTATTACATTCTAAAGATGATGAATAAGCTACCCGACGGTTCAGGACCCAAAGCGGGCGAGCTCGTACGCGCGGCGGGCACCACACCTGCTGTATCGGTGAATCCGGACATGGTGTTAACTACGGCATCCACCAAATAGGAGACGAGACGTGTTTGATCTTCCCTTGATCTGGTTTGGACTGTTGGCTCTGGCTATCTTTATTTACGTCATTCTTGATGGCTTTGATCTTGGTATCGGCATCGTGTTTTCGCTGTTAGGCAATGACGATGACCGGGCTCTTGCGATGAATACGGTGGCGCCAGTTTGGGACGGGAACGAGACATGGCTCGTCCTCGGTGGCGGCGGCTTGTTCGCTGCGTTCCCATTAGCCTACGCGGTCGTGATGCCGGCACTCTATGCGCCCTTCATTGTCATGATACTCGCCCTTGTTTTTCGTGGTGTGGCCTTCGAATTCCGCTGGCGGGATAAATCGCACGCTAGAGTATGGGATCTGTCTTTTCACTTGGGCTCATTGCTCGCAGCGCTATGCCAAGGCATCGTTCTGGGAGCATTTATTCAAGGTATCGAAGTCGATGGACGTGAGTACGCCGGTGGCTGGTGGGACTGGCTTACCCCCTTTACTGTAGCTTGCGGCTTTGCGCTTGTAGCCGGTTATAGCTTGCTTGGCACCACGTGGCTAATCGTGAAGACTCAAGGGCGTCTTCGCGCTCGCGCATACTATCTGGCCAAAGGCGCTTGCTTAGCCACCCTCGCATTTATTTTGATTGTCAGCATATGGACACCGCTTCTATCCCCAGATATTGCCCAACGTTGGTTCAGTTTCCCCCAGCTGCTATTTGTCTTACCCATACCTACACTAACAGCGGTATTGGCACTCATTCTGTTATGGACGCTGGTCGTGCGAAGAGACACTGTTGCTTTTCCCGCGACAGTTGGTCTTTTTGGGATGTGTTTTGTTGGTCTCGGTGTCGGCTTTGTCCCCTATATCGTGCCGCGTGCCATCACCATCCATGATGCTGCAGCACCTGATAGCAGCCTTGCATTCATGTTAGTGGGTGCCGTTATTCTGCTGCCCCTTATCATTGCCTATACCTCTTACTCCTACTGGGTATTCCGAGGGAAGCTCGATCCCGACGAGGGATACCATTAGTGCCAGAAAACGACAAAAAGCCTGTCGATAGAACCGGACTGCGCGAGGTGGGTTGGTTCATCGCCCTATGGTGTCTCGGTGTAGGAGCAGTTCTGATTGTAGGTCAAGTTATTCGACTCGTAATTGGTGGGTAGGTGGCCCAGGTTGGTTTTGCGGAAAGCGGCTAGGAGGAATGTAATGCAGTTTTTTCGGTAGCCTCTCATACAGCAGTACCGCGTTAAAAGTCGGTACTAACGGCTAGCATCCTTGGACTTTCTCGTTCACACTTGCCGCACAGCAACTGAAAGGTGTTGCCATGACTGACAACAATAACGCACTAAAAAAACTCTTACCCAACACCCAGGCAGACGCCGTCTTGCGCTTAGGCGCGATCGTTTTCTTGATCGTTATGTGTGCCCGAGTGATCCACCCCTTCGTAAATCTCGCTTTGTGGTCTATCGTGCTCGCCATCGCGCTGTATCCACTGCACAAAGCAGTCACGGCACGAGTGGGCGGTCGATCCGGACGCGCTGCCTCCATCTTAGTGGTCGCTGGTCTGTTACTGATCGGCGCGCCCACAGTGATGCTGGGCATCTCCTTTGCCCAGGAGGTCAATGAAAACTATGTGGCCTTTGAGGCTGGCACACTAACGGTGCCGCAGCCCAAGGCTAGCGTGGCAGACTGGCCGGTCGTCGGAGAACGGCTTTACAGCGCCTGGAGCGCAGCGGCAACAAACCTGCCGCAGTTCGTGATGGAAAACAAAGAAGGGCTGACGAAGTTAGCGCAAAGAGGCTTGACCGCGGCCGCCAATACTGCCGGATCTATGCTGTTGTTTTTAGCGTCGCTGGTGGTTGCTGGCATTATTATGGCTTACGGCGAATCGGGCTCGCAGGCCATGCAGCGCATCTTCTCGCGATTTGCCGGCGAAGATAGAGGCCCCAAACTACAATTTTTGACCACCTCTACCGTCCGGTCCGTTGCCACTGGCGTCATCGGTGTCGCGTTTATTCAGGCTCTCATTTTAGGCGTTGGTTTCCTGTGGGCTGGCATCCCAGCCGCCGGCGTACTCGCCATGATCGTGATGGTGGTGGGTATCGTGCAGGCACCCGCACTGCTGGTGACCATTCCCGTCATCGCCTATTTGTGGACGTCTGGTGATGCATCCAACACCATGAACATCTTGTATACGATTTATCTGTTTGTCGGTGGCCTTGCCGATAACGTGTTAAAGCCGCTACTGCTTGGGCGCGGGGTCGACGCACCAATGCCCGTTATTCTGCTAGGGGCCCTGGGCGGTATGGTAACCGGTGGTATTGTCGGACTATTTATTGGCGCGGTTTTTCTCGCGGTGGGTTACCAGCTGTTTATGGAGTGGGTGGATATGGGCTCGCAAACGGTGGATGAAGACGACGCAACAGCTGAAACCGTTACGCAGCCATGAACTCGATGAGGTGAACGCATTCATCCCTCGCCCTTTCTCCTAGCCCCAGTTTGAACCGGCAGGACCTTCGAGTCATGAGTGGCTACGAGAATGATACCGCTGCCCGATCCGCACTACTGAATGCGCTTAAAGCGCTGTCAGTTAAAGGTTTGAACACAGGGGCAGCCGGCAACGTTTCTGTTAGAACCGACGCTGGCATGCTCATCTCCCCCACTGGTATCACACCGGAAAACGCCGAGCCAGCCAGCATGGTGCACATGCAACTAAGCGGTGACGTGGACCAGGAGCAGTTGCTTCCCTCCAGTGAATGGCGGCTACATGCTGATGTATATCAAGCAAAAGGCGACGTCCAGGCGGTGGTTCATTGTCATTCCCCCTACGCGACCATACTGGCCTGTGCCCGCAAAGCCATACCGCCCATGCACTATATGGTCGCGGCAGCGAGTGTGTCTGGCATTCCCCTTGCAGATTACGCGACCTTTGGCAGCGAAGCACTGTCGTCCGCAAATCTAAGGGCACTGCACAACTCAGCCGCTTGTTTGTTGGCAAACCACGGACAACTGGCCACGGGCAAAGACTTAGAGAGCGCATTGGCGCTAGCCGAACTGGTCGAATCTATGGCACATTGCTATTGGGGGACGCTGGCGATTGGCGGCCCAGCGTTACTGACCGACGCACAGATGAATGAAGTTGGCAGCGCGTTTACGCGCTACGGTCAGCAAAATAATTCTAAAAGTTAAGAGGTAACGATGTCCTATTCAAGCACCGGAGCAGCACCATTTGCAGCAACCAAAATCCGTTCATTCAAGTTCCATGATCGGGGTATTACAAGCACGCTCAGTCTCATCGGCTTGCTTGCGCTTCAGCCCACGCTGCTACTCGCTGACGAGGAAGAAGCCACACTGGAGGAAGTCACGGTATTCGGCATCAGGATAGGCTCTGCTACCGCGCAAACGCAGGATCAGCTGCCCTATGCCCTACAGCGAGCAAATGCCGAGGATCTACAGCGCAGTCAAACACTGGACCTCAGTGAATTCATGAGTAATAGACTCACCAGTGTCAGCGTAAATTCCGCACAAAATAATCCGCTGCAGCCAGACGTACAGTATCGGGGCTTCACCGTATCGCCTTTGTTGGGTCTACCCCAGGGTTTAGCGGTTTACCAGGATGGTGTGCGTATCAATGAGCCTCTGGGTGATGCTGTTAATTGGGATCTGGTGCCGGAGTCCGCGATTCACAACATCGACCTGGTCGGCGGCACTAACCCAGTGTTTGGCCTAAATTCACTGGGGGGCGCTTTGGTAGTCTCCATGAAGAACGGGTTCAACTACGACGATACAGAAATCGAAGCCTACACCGGTTCCTGGGACCGAGTTGTGGTGAACGCCCAAAGCGGCGGTAACCGCATGCTGGGCAATGGCGACGAGTGGGGCTACTACCTTAACTACAGTTATTTCGAAGAAGATGGTTGGCGGGATCTGTCGGACTCCGATGCCGACAATTACTACGCTACTCTTAGTTGGCGGCGCAGTGATGAAACGGCACTCGATCTCTCCTATCAGTACGCCGATAGCAAACTGATCGGTAATGGCGCACTCCCGGTGGGCTTACTTGAGCAAGATCGCAACGCCATTTTTACCGCCCCAGACATCACAGAAAACAAGCTCAATATGTTCAACCTTGAACTGAGTCACCAACTATTCAGTGATGTGCGCTTATCCGGCAATGTATTCAGACGCCGCAACAAAACGGATTCCTTTAACGGCGATGGCTCTGAATTTGAGGCCTGCGAATACGCCGGCGGCGAGGAGTCACTGTTCGAAGAAGCCGACGATACCGAAGACGCCCTGGATGATCTTTTGGGAATCGATCTAGACGCCATTTGTGATGGCGAAGATCCCAGCGTAACGAACTTCGCGCAATTAGAAGAGCTGATCGAAACTGAGGCGGAGCTTGCCGGTTTAGATCCGGAGGATTTCGAGCTCGAGGATGCATCCGACGATTTAACCGGTACCGGCATCATAACTGACGAAGCGATCAATAATCGCAGCCGACGCAAACAGACATCGGAAGGGGTCAACGCCCAATTGAGCTTCGATCAAGACCTATTTTCACGCGACAACCTTTTGATTGTTGGTTTTGGCTACCTCGACGGTAAATCTGACTTTGAAGCCTCGCTAGAACTCGCGGACCTCGATCCGCGCACTCGCAGCACGGAAGGTCTAGGGGTAGGCACCTTTTATGAAGAGGCCGAAACCGATATCGATACGCAAACAGAAACAATGAGCGTTTACTTTACCGACACCTTGTCCCTGACGGACCGTTTATCCATCACGCTGTCAGGACGGTACAACGACACCGATATCACACTGCGCGATAAGTCGGGTGAAAGCCCAGAGCTCAACGGCGATCACAACTTTTCGCGCTTCAATCCTGCAGCGGGTCTGACTTATGCCTTGTCCGACGATATGACAGCGTACGGTTCCTACGGTGAAGCAAATCGGGTGCCTACTCCGCTGGAGCTGGCCTGCAACGAAGGTGTCTTCGAATTGGCTAGAGAATTCGCCATAGCGGATGGCGAAGACCCTGACGATATCGATTTCGAGTGTCGCCTACCCAACGCCTTTCTGGCAGACCCCCCCCTGGACGATGTGGTCACCCGCAGCTATGAAGCGGGCCTGAGGGGGCGCTATGAAAACATCACTTACCAGATCGGTGTGTTTCACTCCACTAACAATGACGACATAATCTTTCAGACTACCGGCCGATCGACTGGTCTATTCGCCAACGTGGATAAAACGCG
>JBCCNJ010000159.1:0-9033 GCA_039025905.1 Pseudomonadota bacterium
AGCACCTCCTCGACGGCGGTGGCCGCAACAACCCGGCAATCCCAGCTTTCTAACAGGCGCGCCATACTGCGCAGCCCTTGCGTATTGTCATCCACTACTGCCACCACGCAGCGGTTAAAGCCAACAGCTTGGGGAAGCGGTTCTGATTGTGTACCCGCCTCCGCGCTAGCGTGATCAGCCCGAGGTAGCTCAAGGGAAAACAGGCTGCCTCTGCCGGGCGTTGACCTCACCTCCAGGCTAGACCCCAGCAGCTGCGATATCCGCTGCACGATGGACAAGCCAAGGCCCATGCTGCCATCCGTGCCGCCTTTCATTCCTGGAGCACGCCAAAAATCCTGAAAAATCTTATCGATATGCTCCGCAGAAATGCCCATGCCTGTATCGATCACCTCGATCCGAATTTTGTCGCCTCTGCGTCGCACTCCCATGATGATCCGGCCGCGCTGAGTGTACTTAATGGCATTGCTGAGCAGATTGCGCAGCACCGTTTCCAACAGCATATGATCGCTATTGACTACCACTGAGGTGGGTATCACTTTTAGCGTGAGTTCACTGGCCTGCGCCAGTGATTGATACTCCACGGACAGACGCTCAAACAGGGGTTGCAAGGCAAAGTAACCGGGCTCCGGATGCAGCCCACCACTGTCCAGACGCGAAATATCCAAGAGCGTAGCGAGTAGGTCATTTAGCGTACCCAGGGCAGATTTCACACCGCGAAGACCTTCCGCATCGGCGGTGCTGAGCCCCTGTTGATTGATCGTCTCCAGATACAACACAGCGGCATTGAGTGGCTGGCGCAGATCGTGACTCGCGGCGGCAACGAAACGCGTGCGACTGGCAGTGGCTTCCTCCGCCTGGCTTTTGGCGCGCAGTAGCGCAGCCTCAAAACTGCGGCGCAGGCCTAACTCATGCTCCAGACGTTCATTCAGCAAACGCAGTTCTGTGGTGCGGTCAGCGACAGTCTTCTCCAAGTTACTGGCCGCCTGGAATGCCGCGAAGGCGCCACCCTCCGCGTTAATGCGATGCTCCACTCGATCCAACAGCACCTCATTAGTTTTACGAAGTCTGGCGATTTCTTCTTCAAGCTCGCGCAGCCGCTGGGCGTCCACCAGCGGCTGCGTGTTGCTTTTGATCGGGGAACTCACGAGGGCAGTTTGAATGCCAGGCAGTTAAAGGAGTGGTTCATATTAATGGAATTCGATTGTTCTCCCATACAGGAGAAGCCCCACACGTTATTTTCAGAGAACAGCGCGAATACGTCGGCCTCAAGCTGTTTTAGCTGCACCAGCTGTTTGCGTCCGGCACATTCAAAACCCAGCACGAGCAATCGCCCGCCCAGTTCTTGTCGCATACGAGCGAAAGCCTCTTTTAGCTGACCGACGTAATCCAATTGTGTCGGTATTCGGAACACGACACCTTTGTCAATCGCGCAGGCGGACTGCAATGAGCCGTCCTTCAGTATCTGCATAAAACCTCTGGGGTACGGTCGGTCTCCCACGGTAATGATAGCTGGATGCATGGCGAGAATCTCCTGATCCAGTGTATCTTCGCTGATAGAACACAACCGGGCATATTCCTTCACCGCCGGTAGGCCATTGATTTCATGCACGAGTCGCCGGGCGGGGGTGGCGGCGGTGATAACACCCCGTTTATTACTGGCCATAAAGTTGTGGAAATTATAGTGGCGGAAATCCAATGTTGTGTGCACTAACAGCACAACGGCGCTGTCATCGAGAATCTCACCATCGAAAAGTACAGGAGTGCGGACAACTTGCCAGTTATCACCACTGGAACCGCCCACTAAATGAATAGTGCCTAGTTCGTTACCCAATGCCGCCACTACCATTTCTTCTGCCTGACTCATGCTATCAATCAAGAGCAGGGCAAACGTGTTTGATGAGTCTGGCTGCGGAATGCTTTCTCGGAGTTCCCGCTGCATAGAGAGCACCAGGTCTTTAGCCTGTTGAAAACCAAACTGTCCCACGCGTTCAATTTTGCGCGAGACGCAGGTGAATTCGGCGCTATCAAAACAGATCGCGGCAAGACTGTTTTCACAGTACCCCGCTGGCACGATCTCGCCGGATGTCGAACAGCCAAACACCCGACCGCATATTGCGTTGTCCAGACGGGACTCCAGACTGGCACCCGTGTGATTGGGTCCGTGCAGTAGCAAGGTAAATTCTGCTGACGCTATTGGTAACGCCGCGGCGACTTCCTCCAGCGCGGTAGCCGTGTCAGGGTGTGTTGAATGCGCGGTAGCAATGCCATTAGTCACAGCAATCTCACCATGCAGGTGCAGAACGATTGCCCGCCGGATCTCTGGCGGTGAAAGCGCGACGACAAGGTGTCAACAAGCATTGAGGTGTCTTTCAGGGGGAGAAGCGAGCGGACGCACGCAAATTGCCGTACTCGCCCGGCCAACAGGATAACACCGCTTAGGTGGAAGCTGCCGTTATTACTGGCCACGCTTGATCGGCCTCCTGTTCTGTCGTTGTTATCGTAAACCGGCGATAGGTTGCGTCAACGGCAGGCAACCCTCTGTGAACAGCATAGTGCTGGACCAAAAAAGGTAAATAGTACCAAGGCAGTAGCCTCATCGCTTTGCCATGGGTGTATCTGCTACTTTAGTATTAGTGCATACTCCCTTTGGTCAATTGTGGCGGTTATTGGCGAGCCGCTAGTATCTGTGGCAATTGGCAAGGAGCGTAACCGGGGAAGGGTATCGTTCCATCCAATAATTTGAATAAAACAATGGAGAACACCGCTCATGTTCCAAAGCAAACCACTCGCTAAAGCTGTCGCCCTGACGCTGCCACTGTCCTTTTTTGCTGCCGATCTAAAAGCCAATGTCTTGGAAGAGGTAACGGTGACCGCGCAGAAGAGAGAAGAAAGCATACAGGAGGTGGGAATTGCCATCAGTGCGTTTTCCGGCGAACAGCTGGAGCAGCTGGGATGGACCAATGCTCAACAGGTCACGGCGCAAGCGCCTGGTGTCACAACGATTCAACCGAACGGGGAAGCCAACTACGCGATCGCCATACGCGGTGTTGCCAACAGTGATTTCACCACCAACGTTGAAAGCCCGGTTGCTCTGTATGTTGACGAGGTGTACATCAGCCAGATGTCTGGCGCCGGTTTTCTGCTCTACGACATGGAGCGAGTGGAGATACTGCGTGGCCCACAGGGCACGCTGTTTGGTCGTAACGCCACCGGCGGACTGGTGCACTACATCACGAAAAAGCCCACGCAGGAGCTGGATGGCTACATTATGGGCACCGTGGGGGACTATGACCAATACAAGCTAGAGGGTGCAATAGGCGGGGGTAACGAGTGGGTTTCAGCCCGTGTATCCGGCGCTTGGAACGAAGCTGATGGCTATATCACGAACCGCTTCCCGAACAGTGACGATTTGAATAACGCCAACGACAAATCCTATAGGGGCCAACTGCTTTTCACACCGACTGAAGATCTGGACGTTTTGCTGAACTACCGCCATGGTGAGCAAAATATCGATACGGGTTTCTTTAAGTACGTGTCATCTGTTGAGCCCGGTCAGCTAACACCTGGCGTACCAAATCCGATACTCAATGGATATACCGATAACACCACCAGCGTTTTTTCTGGCTCCTATGATCGCCCGGGCTATAACGAGCTGGACTACGACGGTTACTCGATGACCATAACCTGGGATATTGGTGGGATGACCTTCACCTCCATTACCGACTACACGGAACTGAAACGCAAGTACATCGAAGACTCCGACGCGTCTCCGGTGACCTTCTTCAACTTTTACCTGAACACAGACGCCGAGCAGACTTCTCAGGAGTTCAGATTGTCGGGGGACACCGACAACTTCAATTGGGTCGCGGGACTTTACTACCTCGGTCTGGATATCGATGACTCCAACGGTGTGATTTCTGATCCGTTCTTTGGGCCAGTTCCTACTGAAGGTGCAGAGGGCGGAATCAACAACCCCTATACCTCAGAGCTGGATTCCTACTCGATTTTTGGTGAAATCGACTACAGGCTGACCGACCAGATGTCGCTGGTGCTGGGCGTGAGGTATATTGAGGATGAGAGAGACTTCAACTACCGATCTGAGATTGTCGAGTTCCTCGACGGCGATCTGCGGAATTTTGATTCTGCCCAAAACATGATCCCGCTAGCCGATCTGGCGGATTACAAGGGTAGTCGGGAAGATGGTGAATGGTCCGGCCGCGCGGTGCTGAACTATGATCTGAACGACGATGTGATGGTTTACGGCAGCTGGAACCGTGGTGTACGCGGTGGTGGTTTCAATGCACCTGTGTTCCCTCTGACCCCGCCAGCCATGTATGACGACGCTACCATGTCCTATGATCCCGAAACGCTGTATTCCTATGAGGTAGGCTTCAAGTCAACCATCTGGGATGGTTTGGCAAGGTTTAACGGCGCAGCCTACTACTATGATTATCAGGACTATCAGGCATTCTTTATCATCGGTATCGACACTCTAACTTTTAATACCGATGCCGAAAGTAAGGGCGCTGAGCTAGAGCTGCAGGCAAGTCCGGTAGAGGGTCTAGATCTGTTGCTAGGTGTCGCCTATAACGATATCGATGTGGAACTACCCGGTGGCGACGTGCCTTCGGTGGTATCACCAGAGTGGAATCTCAACGGCATGCTGCGCTATGAGTGGCCGATGCTGGGCGGCTATGTTGCTGCGCAAGCCGATGCCACCTATATTGATACGGTTTACTTCGCGCTAACCGGCGCGGAAACCGTTGAGCAGGATGGTTACACAGTGGCTAATGTGTCCTTGTCCTACACTACCGAAGATAGAAACTGGATTCTCCGAGGCTTCATCGATAATGTGGGCGATGAAGAGTACTTAGTACAGACCTTTGATCTGTCGAGCCTAGATGTATTGGGCATGACCGAGCAGTACTACGGCAAGCCGCGTTGGTGGGGCGTTTCCCTGCAGTATAACTTCGGGGAGTAATACTCCCTGCTCTTTTAGACGAGAGCGAAAAACCGATGGCTGAACATAATTACGAAGACAGCTATCGCGACTTCAGCTGGCCACGTCCCGAGCGGTTTAACTTCGCCCGGGATGTGGTCGATCAGTGGGCTGAACGCGATCCGCAACAACTCGCCCTGTTCTGGGTTGACGATCACGGCCGCGAAGAACGCCGTACCTTTGCCGATGTTTCCGCCAGCTCCGCGCGTGTCGCTAACTTGCTGCAGACGGCGGGCGTCAAGCGCGGCGACTACGTGGTGATGATTCTCGGTCGACAGCTTGCCTGGTGGGAGGTGTTCACCGCCGCACTGCGTATGGGCGCAGTCATCAGCCCGGGTACGACGCAGCTTTCGGCAAAAGACATTGCGTTTCGTGTGAATGCAGCGAAAGCCGCCTGTGTTGTGACAGACAGCACGAATGCAGAGAAGGTGGATGAAGCGGCCTCTGATTGCCCCGACCTGACTGTGAAAGTCCTCGTGGATGGCGCGCGCGACGGCTGGCTTGACTACCAGCAGCAGGTAGCACAGCAGAGCACTGAGTTTACGGCCGTTGACAGCAGTGCCGACGAGGAGGCGATGTGTTACTTCACCTCCGGAACAACCGGTTATCCTAAGATGTGTTTGCATTCGCACAGTTATGGCCTGGCACACCAAACAACGGGGAAGTACTGGTTAGATCTAACGCCGGAAGATTTGCACTGGAACTGCTCCGATACCGGCTGGGCGAAGGCCGCCTGGAGCAGCTCCTTTGGCCCTTGGTACCAGGGTGCAGCGCTTTTTGTGCATCACACGCAGGGCTTTAGTGCGGCGCAGACACTGAGCCTGCTTGCCAAGTATCCCATCACCACGTTCTGCGGTGCGCCCACCATCTACCGCATGTTCGTGTTGGAAGATTTGTCGCAATACAAATTTGGGTCCTTGCGTCACTGTGTTGGAGCAGGGGAACCGCTCAACCCCGAAATCATCGAAACCTGGCAGCGAGCAACCGGAATCACGATCCGCGACGGTTACGGTCAAACGGAGACAGTGCTGTTGTGCGGCAACTACCAGGGGATGAACAGCCGCTTTGGGTCTATGGGCAAGCCAGCACCGGGTATTGATCTGCAAGTTATCGATAACGACGGCGAGATCGTTGGCGCCGGCGTGGAGGGTGATCTCGCGGTACGGGTAAAACCTGAACCACCTCAGGGGCTGTTCCTGGGCTATAAGGATGAGCCAGAGAAAACGGCGGAGAGCTTTTTAGGAGACTGGTATATCACCGGCGATCGCGCGCAGGTGGATGAGGACGGCTATTATTGGTTTGTCAGTCGTGCTGACGATGTGATCATCTCTGCGGGGTATCGCATCGGTCCGTTTGAAGTGGAGAGTGCGTTGATCGAGCACCCCGCAGTTGCGGAGTCGGCAGTGGTGGGCAGCCCCGATGAGCAGCGTGGGGAGGTTGTCAAAGCCTATGTGGTGGTGGCACCTGGTCATGAGGCTGACGATGCGCTGGTGGATACGCTTAAAGAGCATGTGAAATCGGTTACGGCGCCCTACAAGTACCCGCGCCTCATCGAGTTTGTGCAAGAGCTGCCCAAAACCGTAAGCGGTAAGATACGCCGGATCGAATTGCGTGAACGTGCGCGGCAGAGCGCTTAGGCAGCGTCACTCCTGGCGTTTGGAGAAACGAGAATGAGCGAACTGATCACACACAGCGTGTTGGCGGGTTCCACCGATGAACCCCTTCTGAATGAGACGATTGCAGGCGCGTTCGATCGCACTGTGCAGCAGTTCCCCGATGTCGAAGGTCTGGTGGTTCGCCACCAAGGAATACGCTGGACCTACCGCGAATATCAGACGCAGATCAACCGACTCGCCGCCGGCTTACTGGCGCTTGGCATCGAAAAGGGCGACCGCGTCGGTATCTGGGCGCCCAACTGTTACGAGTGGTGCCTGACGCAGTTCGCCACGGCTCGCATCGGCGCCATCATGGTATGCATCAATCCGGCCTACCGTTTATATGAGTTGGAATACGCACTGAATAAAGTGCAGTGCAAAGCCATCATTAGTGCAGAACAGTTCAAAACCAGCAACTACCTCGATATGCTCGCAGAACTGGCCCCTGAACTTGCCAGTGCTAATCCCGGCGAACTCAACGCCGCCAAGCTGCCACACCTTACTACCGTAATTCGAATGGGGGCAGAGCAAACCCCCGGCATGTTTAATTTTGAAGAGGTCTGTGAGTCGGGCGGACCACAGCAGCAATCGCAGTTGGAAGAGATTGCCATCAGTCTCGATCCTGCCGATGCCATCAATATTCAGTTCACCAGTGGCACCACGGGCAACCCCAAGGGCGCAACGCTGACGCACATCAATATTCTCAATAACGGCAAGTTAGTGGGCGATGGTATGCGCTTTACTGAACGCGACCGCCTCTGCATTCCCGTACCGCTGTATCACTGTTTTGGGATGGTGATGGCAAATCTGGCCTGTATTACTCATGGCAGTACCGCTGTGTTCCCCGCCGAAGCATTTGATCCCGCTTCCACGCTGGAAACGGTGGCCGAAGAGCGATGCACGGCGCTACATGGTGTACCGACCATGTTTATTGCGGAACTGGACCACCCCGATTTCGAATCCTTTGATTTGAGCAGCCTGCGCACCGGAATCATGGCCGGGGCGCCCTGTCCTGTTGAAGTGATGCAGCGGGTGCTGACGCAGATGCATATGAGCGAAATCCTGATCGCCTACGGTCAGACGGAAACCAGCCCGGTGAATCACATGACCACTGCCGATGACTCGATAGAAAAGCGCGTTGGCAGTGTCGGGCGTCCAGCACCGCACTGCGAGATCAAGATTGTCGATCCTGACGGACAACCGGTGCCTGTAAATGAGAAGGGTGAAATTTGCTGTCGCGGCTATTCCGTGATGTTGGGCTACTGGGATGATGAGGAGCGCACCCGCGACACCATCGATGAGGACGGCTGGCTGCACTCAGGAGACATCGGCATCATGGATGCTGAGGGCTACACCCAGGTGACTGGCCGCATTAAGGACATGATTATTCGCGGTGGAGAGAACATTTATCCGCGAGAGGTAGAGGAATTTCTCTACACGCATCCCGCCATCGTCGAAGTGCAGGTGTTTGGTATTCCGGACGCGCACTATGGCGAACAGGTTTGTGCCTGGGTGAAGCTGCGCGATGGTCAGGCTCTTGATGCAGCGGGGTTGAAGGCCTTCTGTAGGGACCAGATCACGCATTTTAAAATCCCCCATCATATTCGCTTTGTCGATGACTTTCCGATGACGGTCACCGGCAAAATGCAGAAATTTTTGATGCGCGATGAAATGATTTCGGCGCTGGGCAGTGATCAGTCAGGCAGCGGCGGTGCGCAGGCGAGCGGCCGATAGAATCAGTGTATAGCGTGACGTACTCGCCGTCATGGGATGCACGTTAATACAAATATATGGAAGAAGGTGATTACAATCATGTCGACATACCACTTGATTATTGATGGAAAAAAGGTAGCCACTGAAGAGACCTTTCCCGTGCTCAACCCCGCCACGGAGGAGGTGGCGGCCCAGTGTCCGAAAGCGACCGCGGAGCACGTTGACCAGGCTGTAGCGGCGGCTCGTCGTGCTTTCCCGGCCTGGAGTGCGACCCCGGATGAAGAGCGTGCCAGGCTGGTGCACGCCATCGCCGACGCGCTGGAGGCACATGGCGAAGAGCTATCGAAACTGCTCACCTTGGAGCAGGGTAAGCCCGGCAACGGCTTTGCCGGCATGGGTGCTGCGTTTGAGATTGGTGGCACCCTGGCCTGGGCGCATGCGACCGCGGACCTCGAGCTACCGGTGGAAGTGGTGCAGGACAATGATGAGGCGCGTATCGAAGTGCATCGCAAACCTCTGGGTGTGATCGGCTCCATTACACCCTGGAATTTTCCGCTGATGATCGCTATTTGGCACACCATGCCCGCGCTACGCAGCGGCAACACGCTGGTGATTAAGCCCTCGGAATACACGCCGTTAACCACACTGCGCGCAGCGGAAATCATA
>JBCCNJ010000160.1:0-8962 GCA_039025905.1 Pseudomonadota bacterium
ACATGAGCACGCTGCCCTGCATCATTACGGTAGCGCCTACTCGTATTAGCGTTCTGTGCTCCTCATAGTGATTTGCTACTTGAGTCGCATCCATGGCGGCAGGCAACGGTGGTATGAATCCCAAAGAGAAGAGACAGCCTAGCATCACTATACCGAACACCGGCCCGCTCCAGATGCAGATCTTTTGTATTGTTTGGTTCATAGGGTTGTGCTCCGCATTATTCTATTATTTGAGCCCCAAAAAAGTAGGCAGGGTTGGTTTCTCGGTCGAGACGACGAGCCGATAAAACACGTAGGCAGCGTTGCGAAAGATAGCATGCGCCGAAAAGGCGTCAAGCGGTTGTGACGCGAGACTGGTCAACGGATTTTGATTTAAGACTATGCTGCGGCCACGCTAATTGATTGACGCGAGCTGTCTTTCTATTTCGTGCTTTCCCAACCGTTCTTTTGACATTAATGGACAGTTGCTTGACAAAAGCCCGGCGCAGCTACGGTTTCGTTTGTGATAGGCCGTGACTGCACCTATCATTAATGCGCGTATCGCACGAACCTGCCTGTCTGATAAGAGACTTGATGTGCAGGGAGCGCCTTCGTAGTTGATAATCCGCAAGCCACTAATGGAGCGACCGCGATGACAAACAGTGAACACACCGCCGCCGTAACAGCTGTGATAGCTGGCTACGTGGATGCCTGTAGAACAGGTGATGTTGAGAAGCTGCAGGCACAATTTCACCCGCAGGCTGCGATGAATGGTTTACTCGCTGGGAATCTGTTGATCGGCAATCCTGAACCCTTCTTTGACGCAGTTGCCTCCAATCCCGCACCCGCCGACACTGGCGCCGTATACGAGACGGAGATCAGTGATATCGTAATAGGCAACAATATTGCCACCGGTACGCTAACGGAGCGTGGCTTTATGGGGTTGAATTTCGTGAATCACTTCCAGCTGCTTCACTCCGAGGGAGAATGGAAGATTGTGGCTAAGTTGTTTGAGTCTCTGTGAGTCTGCATGAGCTCGACTCCCTTTGCTGAATCTCATTTTCCGAAAAGGAGAATCCTGGCATGCCTAGCAGCTTAAAAGTCGGTGTGGCAGAGATGGTGAGCAAGGCCAGATCGAAGATCACCCAAATCGATGCCGCAGATGTGATGGCGCGATTGCAAGATGATGACGTGGTGATCGTGGATTTACGTGATATTCGTGAGCGGCAGCGAGATGGTTTCATACCCAACAGCTTTCACTGCCCCAGGGGCATGGCGGAATTCTGGGTGGATCCCGACAGCCCTTACTACAAAGACATCTTCGATCGCGACGCCACCTTTATTTTTCACTGCGCCTCCGGCTGGCGTTCTGCCCTGACTGTAGCCACCCTGGTTGATATGGGTATGGACAACATCGCGCATATTACCGATGGCTTTGCCTCCTGGAAGAAGGCCGGAGGGCCGATCGAACAGGCCGAATGAGCCCTGTTCGCCACTACTTTCTCGCGTGACTTGGCACCAGCAATCTGCAGCGCGCGAACGACAGTCTAGGACTGCTGCGGTGCCTCCAAAGTGGGCGATTCACTGATCTTGTGTTTGTGCGCAACCAAGGGAATAAGTATCAGTATGTAAGAGACAATGAACAGGACAATGCCCGCAGTAATCACGCGCGAGAAATCGTCTTCGGATAGCAGTGATGCTGCGAACGCCGGGCCGACTGCCAGGCCCAGCATTTGCGCTGCGACGGCGTGCACGACAACGCGGCCCAAACGATCGAAGCTGGCCATGGCCGCCAGCAGATAGGGCATGCTGAAATTCCAGGCGAAGTTGTAGATACAAACAGTGACCGCATAAACGAACGCCGTAAATGTCCCGTACAGATACGCAAGTACGATACCGCCACCGATGACACCGATCGCCAGGGGAATGATGCGCCCGAAGCGCCGCCCGGCCAGTGCCGCAAGAAATGCACCTGCGATGCCGAGAAACTGAGATACCATCAAGCCGTTGGCAACTTCCTGTTCACCCACGCCGCCGTTCATACCGATCAGGAAGAGGTAGGCCCAGATCACGCCCTGGGCGACGTTGTAGATAAAATAGGCAAAGATCGCCAACAGCCGGAGGCTAGTGCTCAGGTCGACGGCATCTTGTTCAACCTGCACGTGTTCTTCACCTGAGTCTGGCAGATAGGGTAGGCAAAACCAGGCCGAAGCGGCGAATAACGCAAAGAAAATAATAATCCCGGTCATCCCTACGAGCTCAAATGCAGTGGGCATGACCCAAAGTCCAATCGCGCCATAGGTGAGCACACCCATGATGACAAACGCGAAATTGCGATCGGGTAGGGCGGTAATGCCCATGATGGTGAAGCCCAGCAATATGAGCCCCCCAGCGCCAACGCCTGCCAGAAATCGCGCCAGGCTGAACACGGCGAAGCTACTATCGAGCAAGGATAATAAGTTGCCCAAGACAAAGATCGCGATCGACCACTTCAACACCCGTATCCAGCTGAGTTTGTGCCCGCCTAGCGCCATCAAGATGGTAGTGAGCGCGATACCCCATACTTCGGCTGAAGCGGTATAACCTGCCTCCTGATCGCTGAAGCCCAGAAGCTGCACCAAACCCTGAATAAAGCCGGGCTGCACGATAAAAATGCAGGCCCCGACGATACTAATGTAAATCGTGGCGGCAATGGTGCGCGTGCTGTTGATGTTCAGGCCAGGGTTGTTCTGCTCTGTATTAGGGCTCATTTGCGGCTCCGCGCGTGATCATCCCAGGCATTATCTGCTAGTCTCGCGCTCTATGGTATCCACCAAAGGTATTAAACAGTCGGGCATTAGTGAGAATCATCCCACTGATTTTCAGCGAGAATGCCTCGATCTGGTGAACCGTCTCGTGCCTTTGAGCTCCTCTGCGTTTTACCTGGTCAACGCCGATATGCAACATCGAGGCATATTGCTGCGCAATATCGAGGCATCAGTGGAGCGCGATTATCGTCGAAAGTTTCAGGAGATCGATCCTCTGAGGCCCTCGCTGTTTGAAGGCACGGACACGCGCGTTGCCTGTATCGACGAGCAGCTCGATGAAACGGAATTGCTGGCCTCTCCTTATTACCAGCAATTCATGCGGCCGCTGCAGCACCGGCACGTTGCCGATATGTTCTTCCGGCGAGGCCAGGACATTATCGCTGTGGTGACCATGTTGCGCATGGCCTCGCTTGGACCTTTTTCAGGGGAAGAACTGAAGGTGCTGCGCGATACACAGCCGTTTATGGAGTTTGCGTTGAATACGGTTTATCTGCCCAAACGCTACCGGGAACGCGATAGCGTGCAGATTGCGTATGGCCTCACCGATAGAGAGCTGGATGTGGTGGAGCTGATTATCGCCGGCACCAACAACAAGCTCATCGCGCATGAACTTGGTCTCAGTCTGGCCACCGTGAAGACCCACGCTCAGAATGTCTTCAAAAAGCTAAATGTGACCTCGCGCACCGCCCTTAGCGCACGTGTGTTGGGCTCTCTCGGCGGCTGACGCTCTCATCCTTTTGGCCGATACACTCGGCTCATGCTCTCTGTAACAATACTGCCTTGTTGAGCCGCACTTGAATGAGTCAACGTGAGGGCGTGCAGATGTTGGGAAGCGTAGAAGGGAAGGTCGTCATCGTCACCGGTGCCGGCCAAGGCATTGGCGAAAGCATTGCGAAGGTATTTGCCGCCGCTGGCGCAAGCGTGGTGGTTGCCACGCGATCCAGCGTCAACGGTCAGAAAACAGTCGATGACATCAATGCGAGTGGCGGCAAAGCGATGTGCATTCAATGTGATGTCGGTAATCGCGAGCAATTGGATGCGATGGTGGCGGATACCGTTAAGGCATGGGGGCGTCTCGATATCGCGATACACAATGCCGCGATCTATCCCATGCATGACCTTGATGAACTCACGGACGACGTCCTGGAACAGACATTAGCGGTGAATCTGAAGGCCGCGTTGTGGATCGCTCAAGCGAGCGTCCCCCACTTTCGTGAGCAGGGATGGGGTCGATTGATTTATACCTCATCTGTGACCGGGCCAACGGTCGCCATGCCCGGATTCGCACACTACGCGATGTCCAAGGCAGGCCTAAACGGATTCATCCGCACGGCCGCCTTGGAGTACGCCCGCCAGAACATTACAGTCAACGGGGTCGAGCCAGGGTTTATCAAGACTGAGGCTATGGCGACGTTGGGAGATGAAGAGGAATTGAAGGCGATGGCTGCAGCCATACCTCAGGGTCGATTGGGCGACCCCACCGATATCGCTAACGCAATGCTGTTTTTGGCATCAGACGAAGCGCGCTACATCACCGGTCAGACCATCGTGGTCGACGGTGGCTCCACGTTGATAGAAAGCCAGTTGGGGCTGGACAGCTACTATGGATGAAAATCTACTCTCGCGGCGTTTTCAGGTACTGGGGCGCCATACCCCTCTTTTTTATGAAGAACCTCTGCAGCTTGCGCGTGGCGAAGGCGTGTGGCTGTGGGATACCGACGGCCGACGCTATCTGGATGTCTACAACAACGTACCCCATGTCGGACACTGTCATCCGCGGGTGGTGGAGGCCTTAACGACGCAGGCGGCTACCCTCAACACTCACACACGCTATCTGCATGAGAATATCGTCAACTACGCCGAGCAACTGACCGCCAAGTTTGACGAGTCGCTGAGTAGAGTCATGCTGGCCTGCACCGGCAGTGAGGCCAACGAAATCGCGCTGCGCATGGCGAGGCACCACACCGGGGGTGAGGGTATCATCGTGACCGATTTTGCCTACCACGGTAATACGGAGGCAGTAGCGGAGTTGGGAACGGGCTTTATGCCCGAGGCGCAAAGCACCCGCCGCGTCCGGCACTTTCCCATTCCCGATACCTATAGGGTGCCGGAGGGGGTCGCGACTGACGCGCTGGCTGACTATTACGCCGATGCGATTGCTGAGGCGATCGCAGCGTTTCAATCTGAGGGTATCGGCTTTGCTGGCCTGTTAGTGTGCCCGGCCTTCGCCAACGAAGGGCTGCTCAATATCCCCGAAGGTTTTTTTGATAAAGCATTGGCCCATGTGCGCGCAGCGGGAGGTCTTTTTATTGCAGATGAGGTGCAGGGTGGCTTCGGCCGCACCGGTCGTCACTGGTGGTCGCACCAGTGGTTCGACGCAGTGCCGGATATCGTCACCTTGGGCAAACCCATGGCGAATGGTCATCCTGTGTCTGGCGTCGTGACGCGCGCCGACCTGCTCGATGAGTTTGGTGACTGGGCCATGTACTTCAACACCTTTGGCGGCAATCCCGTGTCCTGTGCGGTTGCTAACGCCGTACTTGATGTACTCGAGGAAGAGAATCTGCTTAAGAATGCGGTCAGTACGGGAGACTACGTGGCAGAGGGTTTGCGTCAACTGCAGGCACGTCACGAAGTGATAGGTGAAGTGCGCCATATGGGACTTTTCTTCGCAGTTGAGATGGTGCTCGACAGGGATAGCAAAGCGCCCGCGACTGAGGCCACTTTGCGCCTGGTCAATGCCATGCGGCGCAGCGGTGTGCTGATCTCTAAAATCGGCCGACACGACAGCATATTAAAAATGCGACCCCCAATGCCTTTCGGCAAGGAGCATGCAGATCTGCTACTGAATACGCTGGATGACTGCCTTGGGGCGCTCTAATTCAGGCGTGTTGAGCACAAGGCAGGCGGCAGCAGGGGATCACTCCGAAATAGACCGGCCTCAGCAGAGCATAGCGTTAGGAAACCGTAGCGGCCGGAACGAGAGCTCTGAAAAGACTGTTCAAAAAAGATAGCTCGCAAAAACAGCTCGACAAAATTGGCTTACGGGCAAGAGAACTAAAAACGTTTAAGGCATTGAAGAGGAAAATATGAGCGACTTCTATCAATTGGATGACGCGGGACAGGCGGCCTGCATGGCAGCGCTAGGTGAAATCGCCCTGACCCGCTGGGGTATTTCGGAAGCGAAGCTCGATCTGATCAAGTATCGGGAGAATGCGGTGTTCCGCGCGCAATTGCCTGACGCTACCTGTTACGCACTGCGCATCCACCGGGCGGGATACCACAGCGACGACGAACTGCGCTCGGAACTGCAGTGGATGGCAGCGCTGGCTGAGTCCGGTATCGAAGTGCCGACACTGGTGCCGAGCCAGGACGGCGAACCTTTTCAGGTGGTGCAGGGAGGTGACGTACCCGAGCCGAGACAGATCGATCTGTTCGAGTGGATCGAGGGCGAGCAGCTGGGCTCAGCAGAGGAGGGCGTGGTTGAGGTTGAGACGATACAAGCGACGTATCATATGATTGGCCAGCTTGCTGCCAAGCTCCACAACCAGGCCACTAGCTGGACACTGCCCCCTGGCTTCACCCGACACGCCTGGGATACGGATGGGCTAGTCGGTGCGCAGCCGTTTTGGGGTCCGTTCTGGGAGTTGCAGGCCTTGAGCGATGAGCAGCGTGATCTTATTGGAGAGGCGCGCGAACGCGTGCAGCAGGACATGCAGGCCTACGCGGCTGATCCGGCAAATGCGGATCGTTACAGCATGATTCATGCGGACTTTGTAGCGGAGAACCTGATGGTCGATCAGGGGCGGGTGCGCCTGATCGATTTTGACGATGCCGGTTTTGGCTGGCATCTGTTTGAGCTGGCTACAGCGCTCTACTTCGAAACGGAAGCCGATTACTACGAGGACGCTTACCAGGCACTGATCGCAGGCTACCGCGAGTTTCGAGACCTGCCCGACAGGCAGCTCGCGCAGCTGCCGCTTTTTATGCTGGCGCGCTCATTTACTTATCTCGGCTGGGTGCATACCCGGTTTGAGACGCAAACTGCCAAGGAACTGACACCCATGCTGGTGGGAAAAGCCTGTGCTGTAGCGCGAGAATATCTTGGGAAGACGTGAGCGTCTCGCGCGCGTGCTCAGTCAGGGGGTGAGTACTGGGTCACCACCTGATCTATCTTGCCGAAAATTGAATCGCCAGCGCGGTCTTTCATTTCGATCTCGATGCGATCGCCGAAAGACATGAACGGAGTAGTGGGTTTGCCGTCAGCAATGGTTTCGAGACAGCGCACCTCTGCCAGGCAGGAAGAGCCGTCGGGGCTGCCTTGATTAGCCACGGTGCCAGAGCCGATCACAGTGCCGGCCATAAGATCGCGACTCTTGGCTGCATGGGCAATGAGCTCACCAAAATCAAAAGTCATGTCGATGCCAGCATTGGGTGAGCCAACTTGCTCGCCGTTGAGTGTGCTAATAAGTGGAAGATGTAGCTTAACGCCATCCCATGCGTCACCCAGCTCGTCGGGTGTCACCAGCACTGGTGTGAACGAGGTCTGCGGCTTGGACTGATAAAAGCCAAATTGCTTAGCCAATTCAGCCGGAATGAGATTGCGCAGGGACACGTCGTTTACCAGTCCAATCAGTTTGATATGTTTACGCGCCTGCGTTGCGGTAGTGCCAGCCGGCACATCATCGGTAACCACCACCACCTCAGCTTCAAAATCGATGCCCCACTCCTCGTTCTCCGCGAGTATGTCGTCGCATGCGCCGATAAAGGCATCGGATGCACCCATATACATCAATGGGTCAGTCCAGAAAGAGTCGGGTAGCTCGGCACCGCGCGCCTTACGCACCAGCTGCACGTGGGTGACGTAGGCACTGCCGTCGGCCCAGTGATAGCACCGCGGGAGGGGAGCATCGACTGCCGCAGGGTCAAAGTCGAACGTCCCTTTGGCTTCCCCCAGTTGCAGATGCTTATATAAAGCCTCCAGCTTCGGCTCACACTGCGCCCAGTCATCCAGTGCTGCCTGCAGGGTAGGCGCAATGGATTTCGCAGAGACGGCGCGGCTGAGATCGCGACTGACCACGATCAGTTCGCCGTCGCGGCCCGATTTCAAGCTGGCTAGTTTCATGTTGGTGTCCTGAGTGTTTAGTCTGAGTGGCTGTTTTGAGTGCCTGTCTTTACTGCTTAGACTAGTGGGTAAAATGTTTCTGGATGCCGTTCCAGCATTGAACGTAATCCTGCTGGCGCAGCGGTGACTCCAGTGCCCAGCGGGTCGGCTGAATGACATAGCGTGATTCCAGCATGAATGCCATGGTATCGCGGTAGCGGTGCGGTTTCAGCTCGGCGCTGCTGGCCTTCTCGAATACCGCAGCTTCGGGGCCATGGGGGCTCATGCAGTTGTGTAGGCTGCAGCCACCCGGTACGAAGCCGGTTTCCTTCGCGTCATAGGTGCCCTCAATCAGACCCATAAACTCGCTCATGACGTTGCGGTGATACCAGGGTGGTCGAAAGGTATCCTCTGCCACCATCCAGCGCGGTGGGAAGATCACAAAATCAATGTTGGCAGTGCCCGACGTATCCGAGGGCGATGTCAGCACCGTGTAAATGCTGGGGTCCGGATGGTCATAGCTTACGGTGCCCATGGCGTTGAATCGTGCCAGATCGTACTTATAGGGTGCTGAGTTGCCCGTCCAGGCAACCACGTCTAGCGGCGAGTGATCGATGTCGGCGCGATAGAAGTACCCCGCGAACTTACATAACAGTTCGAACGAACCCTCAAGATCTTCATAGTCCGCTTGCGGGTACTGAAAATCGCGATCGTTGGCGTAACCGTTCGCACCCACCGGTCCGCGCTCGGGCAGCGTGAGTGGTGCGCCGTAATTTTCTGCTAAATACCCGCGGGCATTGTCAGTTAATAGGTCGACCGCAAACTTCATACCTCTTGGCACCACGGCAATTTCGCCAGGGTGCAATCTGAGTTTACCGCACTCGGTGCGCAACACGAGTTCGCCCGACTGGGGAATAAAAAGCAATTCACCATCTGCACAATAAAAATAGCGGTCCACCATCGAACGGTTCGCAACATAAAGGTGAATACCCAGGCCGCACTGGGTATTGGCGTCGCCGTTAGCCGCGATAGTCTGCAAGCCTTCAATAAAATCGGTGGGTTGCTCGGGAAG
>JBCCNJ010000161.1:0-8929 GCA_039025905.1 Pseudomonadota bacterium
GAAGACTATATGGGGCTCAGGCCGTTGCCGCTATATGCTATGTCCCTCGATAAAGTGAGCTTACCCGATTCTGCCAGGCTCTCGGGTGATTTCGATGTTGATCGCTTCATGGCGTTGAGTAACGTCGCCACGGCCGCGTTGGCGGTGGGAACTTGCCAGGCTGTTTTAGATTACGTTATTCCCTACATCAACGAACGCGAAGCATTTGGCGAACCTATTTCCAACCGTCAGGCTGTCGCTTTCATGGTCGCGGATATTGCGACAGAACTCGAGGGATTACGCTTAATGGTCTACCGCGCTGCCGCCCAGGCTGAGCATGGATTGGACTTTGCTCGCAGTGCATTCCTGGCGCGGCGGAGTGCCGTTAAGTATGGAATGAAAATTGGCGCTGATGGTGTGCAGCTACTAGGCGGTCACGGGTTTACCCGTGAATATCCTGTAGAATTGTGGTATCGCAATTTGCGCGCGCTCTCGACTCTGGACGGTATGTTGATCTCTTGATCAACGCGACCCATTAAAAAACGAGTGAATCGCAGACTAGACAAGGACAAGGTAACGACATGATTAATCTGGAACTACCGAAAAAAATTGAAGATACACGAGTGCTTGCGCACCAGTTCGCAAAAGATGGCTTTCGACCTATCTCGCGTAAATACGACTTACTCGAGCAGCGGGAAATGCCCGAAGAGCTATATGACCTGGCCAAGCTCTTGGGTGGTGGGAGTGACAGTCTTGAGGCGCCTAAGAAACCAAAAAACAACGGTGCCAACGTCAACGGCAACAACATGTCGATGGTTGTTGGCTCTGCCGAGCTGTGTTGGGGTGATGTCGGTTTGATGCTGGCTCTGCCCAATGTTGGACTAGGTAATGCTGCCGTTAGCGCGGTAGCCAGTGACGAGCAGAAAGCGGAGTGGGGCGAGCTGTATGCGGCTATGGCGATTACTGAGCCCGGCGCGGGATCGGATTCGGCAAATATCAAAACCACCGCGACTCTGGATGGCGATGAGTACGTTCTCAATGGCACCAAGATCTTTGTGACTGACGGCTACAGAAGCAAGCAGGTTGTAGTGTGGGCGTCACTGGATTTATCGCTTGGTAAGGCTGCGATTAAGTCCTTCTTGGTTCCGAAGGGCACGCCAGGCATGACGGTCACTCGGGTTGAGCACAAGCTAGGTATTCGCTCTTCCGACACCGCAGAAATCGTACTGGATAACTGCCGCGTGCCCAAAGATCACTTGTTGGGTAACCCCGAAATTGCGAAAACCGCTGACGAACGCAAGAAGGCCTTTGGCGGCGTTATGCAGACTTTTGATAACACGCGCCCCCTGGTTGCATCGCAAGCAGTGGGTTTAGCGAGAGCTGCGTTGGATCTGACGGCGGAACTCCTACATGAAGAGGGCGTGAAGCTCGATCACAACAAGGCGTATCATGAGATGAGCGCACTTGAGGATGAGCTTTTCGAACTCGAGGCCGAATACGAGTCTGCCCGACTATTGGTGCTTAAAGCCGCATGGATGGCTGACAATGATCAACCGAATTCCATGAATGCGTCCATGTCCAAGGCGAAAGCTGGGCGAATGGGTAACCAGGTGGCGCTAAAGTGTGTAGAGCTATGTGGTCAGCTGGGATACTCGAAAGCCCAGCTATTGGAAAAATTTGCTCGGGACTCAAAGATTATCGACATCTATGAGGGAACACAGCAGATTCAGCAGCTTATCGTTGCCCGTCACGTTCTTGGCAAAAGTTCCGGTGAGCTGAAATAGCAGTTGATCGTAGCTGGTTCAAGCTATTGGGTGATAACGGGTCCAACTCGGGAATAGAGCCGAAAGGACTAATGAGGAGACAAAAATGAAAACAAAAATCACCGAGATGTTTGGGATTGAGCATCCAATCATCCAAGGCGGCATGCACTATGTAGGATTTGCGGAGCTGGCTGCTGCCGTCTCCAATGCCGGAGGGCTGGGCATCATCACCGGTCTGACTCAGGGGACGCCTGAAAAACTCGAAGCCGAAATCGATCGCTGTAAAACCATGACCGATAAACCCTTCGGTGTGAATATCACGTTTCTTCCCACTCTGACGCCGCCCGACTATCCAGGATTATTCGAGGTCATCATAGATGGTGGTGTCAGGATCGTCGAAACAGCCGGCAATAATCCGGCTAAATGGCTGCCCATGTTGAAAGATGCGGGCGTGAAAGTCATTCACAAGTGCACGTCGGTACGCCACTCGCTGAAAGCGCAGGCGATCGGCTGCGATGCTGTATCTGTGGATGGCTTTGAGTGCGGCGGCCATCCCGGCGAAGACGATATTCCCAATTTCATTCTATTGCCTAGGGCTGCCGATGAGTTAGAAATCCCCTTTGTGGCCTCGGGCGGTATGGCAGATGCACGTAGTCTGGTAGCTGCTATGGCGATGGGAGCTGACGGTATGAATATGGGCACGCGCTTTATCGCGACTCAGGAAGCACCGGTGCATGAAAATGTGAAAAAAGCGATTGTCGCGGCCTCTGAGCTTGATACTCGGCTGGTGATGCGACCACTTAGAAATACCGAACGGGTCATGACCAATGATGCCGTGGAGCGATTGCTCGAGAAGGAAAAGGAACTGGGCTCAGACTTAACCTTCGAACATATCATTGAAGAGGTGGCCGGCGTTTATCCACGCATCATGATGGAGGGCGATATGGATGCCGGGGCCTGGTCGTGCGGTATGGTCGCAGGCTTAGTGAACGATATTCCCACGGTAAAGGAACTCATCGATCGCATAATGGCTGAAGCAGATGCGATCGTTCACCAGCGATTTGCTGCTTTTTATTGATTTATTTCTATTGAGTCAGGAAAGCGGCGTCGCACTGACGCCGCTGAGTCCACGACAAAAAAGCAATAATCAGGAAAGATACAACGACTTAACCTTATCCAGCCGCGGCGGTATCCAAGCTTTTCTGTAACTCCTTTTTGACGAACTTGCCGCTGGCATTGCGCGGTAGAGGTGCTTCCAAAACCCAGATATAGCGAGGTGCCTTGTAAGCCGCTAGTTGCTCCTTGCATAAATCTCGCAGCTCACTCGCACTCGGGGAGGTGCCGGACGCGGGAAAAATGGCAGCGCCTACTTCCTCTCCCAGACGCTCATCGTGTACTGAAAAAACAGAACACTCCGCAACGTCGGGGTGTTTGTATAGTGCAGATTCCACTTCGGAGCAGTATACGTTTTCGCCGCCGCGTATCACCATATCCTTGGCCCTATCGACTAAATAGATGAAATTATCCTCATCGATGTAGCCAATATCGCCAGTGTGCAACCAGCCGTCTACGATGGTCTCTGCAGTCGCCTCCGGTCGGTTCAAGTAGCCTTTGATGACCTGCGCGCCTTTAACGCAAACTTCACCCGTCTCGCCTTTGGGAAGTGTGTTGCCCTCAGTATCGATGCATTTAACGTCAAAGATAGGGACTACAAAGCCCTGGCTGCTGGGCTTGTCGGAAAGGAAGTAGCCAGCAGAGGTGCTGATAATGCCACTGACTTCGGTCATGCCATAACCCTGGCCCGGTCTGGCTCCGCGACCCGCTTTATCAATCTTGCCCACTAGATCGGGCTGCACCGCTGCACCTCCGCCGTTAAGTGCACTCAGACTGGAGGTATCTCTAGTAGCGAATTCCGGATGCAGAATGATCTCGCGAGTCATGGTGGGTACACCGGTGAACACCGTGATTTTTTCTTCCTCAATCAGACGCAGTGCTTCGCCCGCATCCCATTTGTGCATATGTACGAGTTTGCCGCCGGCTATTGTGGTGGTTTGCGCCAGACAGTTATTGGCAGTCACGTGGAACAGCGGAGTCGCTACAATGGCGGCCATCTGATTGTTACTACCTCCGAGCAGGTTGGGCGCTTCATTGCCCTCTGCTTTTGCCTGGGCGGTCGCCTGCGCGAGGGTGCCAAACATAACGCTGAGAATATTGTTAACACAACCTCTGTGAGTCAGTTGCGCACCCTTGGGTTTGCCCGTCGTGCCGGAGGTATAGAAAATTGAGGCGACGTCGTCCGTATCGATATCGGCATCGGGCAAGTCAGGCGCTGCCGCTAAGACTTCAGACCAGGGAGTTGCCCAATCGGGGACTTCATCCACTCTGACCGCCGCGACTTTGATATCTGGACAGTCCTCGCGACACTCGGCGAAGCGGTCTAGCCGTTCCTGATCTGCGATCAGCAGTTTGCTGTTGGAGTCCTGCAGGCCGTATTTCAACTCTTCGGGAACCCACCAGGCGTTCACACCCACGGACACCGCACCCACACAGGCAACCGCCCAGTAGCTCAGCATCCATTCAGGGTAGTTGCGCATCGCGATAGCAACGTGGTCTCCCGGGCCAATGCCCTGGCTGACCATCCAGTTCGCGATTTTGGCGACCTCTTCGTGGGCCTGGGCATAGGTCCAACGCTCATCCCGATAAACCAGATAGTCGGCCTCGGCGTGGCCTGCTGTGCTCAGCCAGATATCTCTTAGAGAGTTGGGTGCGGACGCCCATGATTTTAGATGCTGCCCATTTACTTCGACTTCCTTTATCGCAAACATCTGGCCGTCCGCTGTCATATCGGCGAACGTTTGTTTTAATACGTCGTACATACCTTTGCGCTCCAAATAGCGTGGGTCTTATTAGTGGATGGATCATTTTCCACGTCTTGTATTGGCTTGCAAGTCTAGCGGTCGACTAGTTCTAGATCGCGGTGAGCTTGAAAAATCTCACTCTCCAGGACTGGGCCTCAATTTACTCCTGAAACTCTCTACTCGCGGCTATGAAGGCGAGGTAATGTCATTCTCATGCTGACCCAGTTGATCAGGACGGTGAGTGGTTAAAATGAGTCCGATTCTGAGTTGTTTTGGAGGCGACGGTTTATCGATAAATGGGTAAGGGCCGATCAGAGTGAATTGCTTGTAGGATCTAACGATAGCCTGCCGCCTCATCAAATGAGACTATTACCGGCTAACTCACAATGCCAGTAGAGAATAAAGGTTATGTATACATGCCGCAAAATACTAACCGCGCCGCTCGCGGTTCTTCTGGGGGTACTGCTGAGCGCTTGCGAAGTGCCCGAGGGAACACTTATCACTGAATGTGATGATGTAGGGGAGCTTCACCCTATATGTGGCTTGCAGAGCCCTGAAGATATCGTTGTGGTGCCCGGCGATGAATTTTTACTCCTCAGCGAGATGGGCGGTATGGAGGGTGGGCCGGGCCGTATTGCTCTTTTCGACATCGAGGATGAGACCTGGCAAACCGTATTCCCGTTAAAAGCCGGCAACGTTGCTACCATGCCCGCCGGCGATCCGCAGTGTACTGACGCACCCGACGTTGAATTCAGCCCTCACGGGATACATCTGGTTCAACTGGAAGACGGACGCTGGCGCTTTCTGGTGGTGAATCACGGTGGCCGTGAGGCTATTGAGCTGTTCGATCTCACGCTGCCCGCCGAAGGCTCACCCGAGTTAGTCTGGCAGGGCTGTGTTTTCCCTGCGGACAATACGTTCGTAAACGATGTAGTCGGACTCAGTAATGGCGACATTGTCTACACTCGAATGTATCGACCTGATGACCTTGCCAGCGTGTGGCGAGGCATGCTTGGATACCAGACTGGCGATGTCTGGCGATGGAGCAGTGAGACTGGCCCCAGGCTGCTAGCCGGCACTGAAGGCAGCCTGACCAACGGTATCCAAATAAGTGCGGATGAGCGCTATGTCTTTATCAATCAGTACGTTGATCAGAAGGTGCAAAAATATAACCTTGAAGAGGAAATAGAGGTCGCCAGTGCTGCAATAGCGAATGCCGATAACAGTGCGTGGGGTCCTTCAGGCGAACTTTGGGTAGCGACACATGACATGGATGTTGCTACCTTCATGGCCTGCACCGAAGACCGCACTGTGACCTGCGGAATGGCCTTTAGTATTGTCGCACTAGACCCAGATACGATGGAACACAGGGTGATCTTTTCGCACCAGGGTCCACCGATGGGTGCAGCAACGGTCGCCGTGCCGCTGGATGACAAGGTCTATCTTGGTTCTTTCCTGGGAGATAGGCTGCTGGTTGCACCTATTGTGATGTTCAATTGAGTCGGGGTGGATCGCTTTTTTTGCGATCGCAATACCAGTTATGGCGGCAGACCCACCTGAGTGTCCGCAGCGGGTAGCACCAGCTGTATAGAGTCGCTGGTGCGTTAGCTAGGCTTTCTCTCAGTCATGCAAAAAGGTGTTCTCTTGAACGACCGAGCCTAGCGATGGCTGTAGGTTCTAGGCATCAGAACCAAAAGTGTTGGTCAGAAAGTGCTGCATCGTTGCGAGGGGTTCTTTGCGGGTAGCCAGCTTGTTCTTTGCGTAGAACTCCTGTGGCAATTCGGCCAGTTGAATTGCGATTACCATGCTGCGCTCGTGCAACACAGAGGCGTCGACCACCTCATCCAGGAAGCCGGCCTCTACCGCGCCTTGCGGACTGTAGACCTCTGCCTGGATCGCGGCGCGCGTTTGATGACGCGGAGAAATTCTGGAAGTCACCAGTGCCATCATTAAGGCAGGTATGTCCATACTGATGGCAGTTTCTGGCAAGGTGATACGAAAATCACCCTCGGCACCTACACGTGTATCTGAGGCAAGTAGTATGAAAGCGCCCAGCGCAACACCGTGGCCAGTACAAGCAGCCACCACGGGTAGAGGATAGCTATACAACCGGTGTAACAGTTCGAATCCGCGTTTGACCAGTGACATGGTGGCCTCAGGTCCCTTCTTGAATTCTGATAGGTCAAAGCCAGCGGAAAACATGCCTTCACGGCCGCGCAGCACTACGGCTTTGGCTTCGCCCTGGGCGCGATCCAAACCGTCGTTGATTCCATCGATAAAACTATGTCCTACTGCATTGGCTTTGCCATCATCTCGCTGCAGGATCGCGACATTGCCGTCTAAGCTGTATTCCATGATCGATTACTCCGAATTGTTATCTGAAGAAGCTAGTCAAGAGCTGGGTAGGGAGTGTTGCGAAGATAATGGCAGAAACAATGCCATTTTTTTGAGACGCATACAAGAGGCTTTTCTTGGCCCAAATCATGTACACTGCGCTGAGCGCGAGTACAGAGTTCCAATGTATGCCGCGATAGACATCAGGGAAGTGTTGAAGATGGGAACCGTGATCGATCAAGACTCAGCAAGCAACAGCAATGCGAAGGTGACTGCGAAGAAGCAAGACGGGCGTCTATTGCGCAGCGAACGTAGCCGCCAGTTGATTATAGATGCGACGAAAGCGCTGGTGAATGAGGGTATCTTGATTCCCACGGCTCAGAATGTTGCGGATCGGGCCGGTGTTGGAATACGGACCGTGTTCCGGCATTTCGCCGATATGGAAACGCTGTATTTCGCCATGGACTCGCAGCTGCGTGATAGCTATGAGAAGCTATTCGAAGGCGGCGATCGAGAAGGTGCACTTTCTGAGCGAATTCGACAGGCGGTGGAGAGGCGGGCGACCGCATATGAAAAATACAGCCCGCTCATGCTGTCAACGCGTGCGTTGATGTGGCGGTCGCCTACGCTCAAGAAAAATGTCGCGAGAAACCAAAAAGGACTGCGCAAGGACCTTGCATCCTGGTTGCCTGAGACGACAAGTTTAGATTCGGTGAAACGCGAAACTATAGATGCAGCAGCATCCTTTGAGACCTGGAACCGACTTCGCCAACATCAGGGTCTGAGCAAAAAGGCAAGCATGGATGTAGTTTGTGAGATCATCAGCCTTGCGCTTGGGGCGAAACGCAGCGGATAAGGCTAATTAGCAACTCGATCCTTAGCGGTGCGGATCAGGTCTGCAGCGTTTTACGAGCGTTTTTTGCAAAGTCGTCTGCCCTGTCTTTATTGTCTATAACACCCTGTATTTTAAAGGGTACTTCAACACCTCGTCGCAAGCCTGGCTTTTCCTTCATGACACCTAGCCAGCGGTCAAGGTTATCCAGGCCGTCTCGTGATATACCCGACCATTTGTAGGTTCGAACCCAACACCAATTGGCGATATCTGCGATCGAATAGTCGTCGGCAAGCCACTCACTTTCTCCTAGACGCGTATCGAGGACCTCAAATAATCTCCTGCCCTCGTTTTGGTAACGGCTTATTACTGATGGCAGTTTTTCGGGGAAGTAACGATAAAACACGTTTGCCTGTCCCATCATCGGGCCAATGCCGCCCATCTGAAACATCAACCACTGCATCACCCGAGAGCGTGCTTTGCGCTCTGTAGGTAGCAAACGCCCTGCCTGCTCTGCCAGATACACCATGATGGCGCCCGTTTCGAACACCGCGAAATCCTCATTGGCACGATCAACTATAACTGGAATTCGACCATTGGGGTTCAGCGCGCGAAACTCCTCCTTGTGCTGTTCGCCCGCACTGATATCAACCGTACGGGTCTCATAGGGTATGTCTAGTTCTTCTAGCGTACAAGACGCCTTGTGCCCGTTAGGCGTAGGCGCAGTGTAAAGGTCAATCATGATCGGGCCTCGGTGTCTGGATGGACTGTTGAGTCAGAATGATATCAGCGGAATTTGGCGCTAAGCTATAGGATGTGCCGTCTTGGCTCAACACAAGGCTTTGAAAAACCTCACCGGTCTCTCTAATCATCAAGCCTCCACGTGGTAGCTTACGCCTCTACCGTTTGCTCGAGCTGGACCTTTTGTGCTTTGTAAGCTCGCGCGGTGGGAGCTGGCGTGACATGATGACATTAACTATGCCAATATACTTCGCCGCTGACTATGCCCCAGTGTTTTACAGTGAAGGAAGTGTTTTTGAACTTATAAGGCAAGTTCAGGTTAAGCGGGCAGACCATAGTTTCTAAGCTGTGAGAGAATGCGGTCTACTGCCAGTGGGCAAGGCGGCAGCTGCAACGGTGTAGGGCTCATATCGGGAGTTGAA
>JBCCNJ010000162.1:0-8909 GCA_039025905.1 Pseudomonadota bacterium
CCGCCAGATGCGCTACTCAGCTATCCCGCAGCTGAGCCTGTCTGTCTAGCTCAGAGTCCAGGTAGCTGATCCATTGTTGTGCATGCTTTTTCGAGCGCTCATCGCGACCCGCCGCCTGAAACGCCTTCCTGGCGCTGTCATACTGCTTCTGGTTGAAGTAGGCCATTCCCAGTACCAGGCGCGCATTATCAGGACGTTTGATACCGCCGCGCTGCAGGCCCTTATTGATCGCGGTGATGGCCTCAGCGTTCATGTCGGCATCAAGATAAATGTTGCCCAGACGTGCGTAAAGCTCTCCATCGTCTGACTTGGCAGCGGCCGTTTCCATGTCTTCCATCGCTTTTTCCAATTCCTGCGACTGACGCCAGGCGCTGGCAGCGATTTCGAAGTTGCGCGATGTGGGTTCGATGGAATCGTTATCCAGCCCTTTTTCCATCACCCTGGCTGCTTGGTACGGTACCTCGCCATTCAAATACAGGTAAGCCATCGTGACCTGCTCCGTGCCCTTGTCGAGCATGCCTTGCACGTAGGCTGTATCCATTGCCGCAAGCTGCAGGCTCTCTTTCTTCTGCTCGCCGTACATATGGGAAAGCTGCACCCAGTATTGCTTCTTGGGATAGTGCTTGAGCAATTCTTCCAAGGTAGCGACAGTATTAGTGACGTCATTCTTTTCAAAATAGAGATACCGCGCCAGGTTGTACCATTGCTCTTTGGGAACCTTGCCGCTGGCGGTGTACATGTCGATCGCTTTGTTAACATTGGTCAGGGACTTGGGATAGTCCTTGGTTTGGTAGTAGCCCTGGGACAATAACACATAGGCATTTGCGTTCGGGGTCTCGGTCATTGCGAACCACTTCAGCAAGGCATCGATGCCTTTCTGCCACTGCTCTTGCACAAAGTACAGCTGCGCCACGGTGTAACGCGTGTTGATCTCCATCGCCAGTGGTATGTCTGGCTGCGCGATCACATTCTCGTAGGCTCTAAGCGCAGCAGGGAAATCTTCTCGAGAGTAATAAATAAAAGCATACAGGTTGTAGACATTGGCAAGCTCGTAGCTGTTCAGCTCGTTCTTACCGCCCGCAGCCAGCATATCGTCTAGCACCTCGGCTGCAGTGTTAAGGTCTTTAGCCTCCGCAGCAGCCTGCGCTTCCGCGAGCTTTTCATACACCTTGTTGCGCAACGCAGGCGTGCGCCGTGTCTCGCGCGTGTCTGCCTTTTTCTCTTCCTGGGCAACGGCCGCGGCCATGGGCTGCATATCGAAATCCAACTGCAGCTGGGACACCGCCACCTGCAGTGCGACTACGGGTAACGTTAACGCCGTAGCACGCAACCATGTTTTGGCATTCAACATTGTCATCACCTCTGTAAGGTCTTAGTTCTCCAGTTCGTAAGTAAACTTGTTTTGAACACCCGCCACCTCGATAGCGACGCCGTCGACGACTCTGGGCTTGTATTTGAATTTCAGTGACGCTTTCACAGAAGCGCTTTCAAATACACCAGAGGGCTGGCAGTCGACCGGCTGGGGATCGCGAATCGCGCCGGAGGTTGTCACCGTGTACTCAACGATGCAGTAGCCCGAGATGCCTCGAGATTGCGCTCGTCGTGGATAGATCGGTGCGACCTTGACGATCGGCAGATACTCACCATCCCCGGTGGACATGCCGGTGCCGTCGATCACCAAGTCCACTTTCGCAGATGGGGCCACATTGACGATGTTCATGTCCATGTCCATATCCAGATCCGGTGTGTCCAGATCGGGCGGCGGTTCTTCCGGGTCATCCACCTTGTCGGGCTTTTGTTCTTCGATGTTAGTTTCAATCTCTCTGTCCGGCATATGAATATCGGCCAGGCGGGTACGCGGCTCATCGTTGATATCGGGAGTTGCAGAGATAATCAAATACTGCATGATAAAGAATAGAGCGGCAGCAACCGGAAGGCCCAGCGCGGCGCCTAGTATCAGTCTTGTGAAGTTACCAGTCATGATATCTTAATCATCCTCGGTGGCCAGAGATACATCATACACCCCAGCCTCCCGCGCTGCATCGAGCACCGCTACCACGGTTTCAGTGCTCGACTTGTTATCTGCCTGGATTACCACCGCTCCCTCCGGGCTTTCCGCATGCAGTCGCTCAATATTGGCGCGCACGGCGCGTTCATCGATGCGGCGCTTATCCATCCAGATTTCATTGTTGGCATTGATAGCCACCAGGATATTCACGTTGTCTACCGGGTCGGAGGTTGACGCCTCCGGCCGATTAACTTCTACACCGGCTTCTTTGATGAACACGGCGGTGACAATAAAGAAGATAAGCATAATAAATACGACGTCCAGCATGGGCGTCAAATCGATCTGGGCTTCATCCTCGGAGGCTGCTTGATTAGTCTTGCGCATGATCTACAAACTCTCTTAGTGATCAGTAGTAAGGTTATCCTCTAAAAACTCGCTCTGGCGCTGGGTGTTTCGAGAGAGGTAGGTATTGGCAAAAACGCCAGATATCGCAGCCACCATTCCAGCCATTGTAGGAATGGTCGCTCGCGATACGCCGCCAGCCATCGACCTCGCGTCACCACCACCAGTCACCGCCATGATGTTAAAAACTTCAATCATGCCGGTTACCGTACCTAGCAATCCCAACAGGGGGCAAAGCGCCACCAGCGTCTTTATCACCGGCATGTATTGATTGAGTTGCAAACGCGCCTCAGAGAGCAATTTTTGCCGGATCTGCTTGGCATTCCAAGACTTGCGCTCTGGGCGCGACTCCCAGGTTTCGATTGCCTTGCTGACATCCGATTTCCAGCCGGTTTTTAGGTACCAGACCCGCTCGAATATCAGCGTCCACATCACCAGCAACAATAGTGCTATCAGCCACAGTACATCGCCGCCCATCTCCATGAAGCGAGTGAGAGCTTGATAGGTCTCATCCAACCAGTACATATCAGGCCCTCTGGCTGCCCTCGGTGTGTTCCGCGACGATACCGGTGGTCTGCTCATTCAACACATGGATAATGCGCTGGGCACGACCGTTAACCACAGTGTGCAGCAGGACAACAGGTATAGCCACTAACAGACCTAGCACGGTGGTGACCAGTGCACTGGAGATACCGCCGGCCATCGCCTTGGGATCGCCGGTGCCAAAAATCGTGATGGCCTGGAAGGTAATAATCATACCGGTCACTGTACCCAGCAGCCCCATCAGAGGCGCTATCGCCGCAATAATCTTCAATAAGTTGAGACCAAACTCCAGCTTCGGAGTTTCCTTAAGAATCGCTTCAGACATCTTCAGCTCAAGGGTTTCCGTATCCATCGTGGGGTTGTCTTCATGTACCTTCAACACGCGGCCAAGAGCGTTACTTTCCATAGCCTTTTCTGACTTAAGCTGTCGGCTGACTTTGCCACTCTCCCGGAACAGTGCGAAGAGTCGCCACAGTGCGAGTAGCAGGGCGAAAACACCCACTGCGGTGATGGCGTAGCCGATATAGCCGCCCTGATGCCAGCGCTCTTCCAATGTCGGGCTGTTGATAATCGCCGCCAGATAAGAGCCACCAGTGGGGCCGGTGGGATCGATACCGAAGCGATGCAGGCCTTCGCTGGAGGCGGCCAGTGATCTGGCCCATCCCAAATACGGGCCGGAAGGCTGGCGGGCCAGCACTTCAAGAGAGCCCTTCTCCGCCTCGTAGCTCAAGTAGTCGCCATCGGTGGAAATGATGTTGAAGACACCGATGCGAACCACCTCCTGATCCATTTTATCTCCATTGGGAGCGGATACCTCGGTCGTAAACTTGGTTGTGCGGCCGGTCTCGACCATCTCGCGATTCATTTCAAACCAAACCCGCTCGATTTCCTCGATGCTGGGCAGCTGATCCGTCTCGCTCATCTTTTTGATCAGATCTCGCAGAAAGACTTCGCGGCCCGGGTATTGGGCGCTGGTGATAGAAAACTCCAGGGTTGAAGCCAGGTCGCCTGCGGCTGAGGTCAAATGGCCAAACAGCTCGGTCAAGGTACCCAGCTTTTCACGCAGCTGCTCCTGCTTAGCTACCAGCAGCAATTCATTTTCTTCAAAGGTGTTTTCCAGCTCGGTACTGAGGTTTTCCTGCCGTGTGCGCTCGGCCTCAGCCCGCTGCAGTTCGGCAGCCTGATTCGCCTTGTCGTTAGCAAAGGCCTGTTCTCGCTGCCTGTTCTGACTCGCCTGGGTGGCCTGGCCCTGCTTCACGAACTCCAACAGCTCATCCAGGGAACGTGCCTGCTCATCTTCTTGCGCCATCACAGTGGGTGCGCTGATTGCAAACATACTGGCTGCGGCAAATGCGGCGGCCTTAACAAATGGTGTTCTCATTAGTTAGCCTCCGGAGCAGCAACTGGCAGGTTCATCAGGTCAATAGTGGCCTCTTTGCGGGCAATGCGCAGGCCTCTCATAATTGCGCTTCGGTATTCACCGCGAGATAGTGGCACCCAGCTGCGGCTGGCCTGATCCCAGGCTCCTGACATTTCGGTATCGGTTGTTTGATAGAGAAACGAGACTCTGCCCACCAACAGGAAGCTCACATCCCGCTCCACTCCATCAATCTCGATGCTGCCCTTATAAGACTCTATCTTGCGGCCGTATTCATTCTCGATTTTATAGGCTTCCAGCACCTGCCGGAATTTTTCAGCGATGCTCAGATCTGAGCGATCGAGGTTTGCTCGGAGAAACGCAATCCGCCGAGTCCGCTCGTCGAGCAGAAATGGAACGTCCAGCTCAACAAAGGTTTCTAAGCCATCCACCATACGGATGGCCAAGGGCAGCATTTGCCGGGAAATGACGGTGACCTGGTCAATCGACTCATCGATATTTCCGATACGAGCGACCTGTCCATCGATCTGTCGCTGCAAGCGCTCGTTGTAGACTATCAAACCGTCGACCTGTTTCATGACTGTCTTGAACTGAGACAGCAGGTCGCGCGTTTCATCGGCCAGCCTATCAATTCTGGTCTGAGAGGCTCGGGCGGCTTCGTTCTTTTTCTCTCCGACCTCTAAGACGGAATCGAGGGTGCTGGCCTGCACGGCCGCCGCAACACCAAGGGTGGTGCCAACGACAGCCAGAGCAGCGATCACTACATTTTTCAATCGATGCATGGTCATGGGAATCGTATTTCCTGTAATCTGACAAAGCGTTTCAGAGTTGCGAGCTTAGAACTCGCTACAATGTATATAGTTAACAAATGGGAGTCGGTAAACCGAGCCTAAGACTTTTAACTGAAAGCGCGTCCATTTTCAATCAATCCCATAGGGGCGCAATAGCGAAGACCGTCGTTGTGTATTTTGGTAACACGGCGTGGCACCACCACAGTGCCTGGTAACAACAGTCTGTCATCTTTTAGTCATGATTCAGTAAGCCGTTCGTAGACTACAAAACTGTAATCAAACGGATTTCCCGCGGTCGCAGCATGCCGTTCCCGCTGTGTTTCCCGCCAATGGGACCATGTGATCAGCGGTAACATTACGTCCCCTTCCACCGGGGCATGAACCTCCGTCATGTACAGACGCTCCACCTGGGGTAACGCGGCCTGATAGATCTCAGCTCCACCAATGACGACCATTTCATTAGCGCCTTCGCGTTCGGCAACAAGGGTTGCCTCCCGGAGAGCGAGATCCAGTGATTCCAATACGGTCACGCCTTCCACATGAAACGTCGGGTCACGACTGATAACAATATTGGTTCGCCCTGGGAGTGGGCGCCCAATCGATTGGAAGGTTTTACGGCCCATCAAAATAGGCTTACCCATGGTTACCCGTTTGAAATGGCGCAAGTCTTCCGGCAGGTGCCAGGGAAGACCATTACCGCTGCCAATCACACCGTTTTCGGCGGCTGCGACCATCATCGCAATTCGAATCATTTAGCGCGCCTTCAAACCGCCACTGGCGCCGAGATATGAGGGTGCGGGTCGTAATCGATTAGCTCAAAATCTTCAAAGCTGTAGTCGTATATGGAGGCGGGCTTGCGCAAGATGCGAAGCTGGGGAAGTTTGCGTGGTGCTCGGCTAAGCTGCTCCTGGACTTGTTCGAGGTGATTTCGATAAATGTGGGAGTCACCCGTACTGATAATGATTTCACCCAGAGTGAGATCACACTGCTGCGCCAGCATCATCGTGAGCAGAGCCAGGCTGGCCGTGTTGTAGGGCAAACCCAGGAAAGAATCACTGGAGCGGATCATCAACTGAGCGGACAGAGCACCGTTGGCCACATAGAACTGATAAAGGAGATGGCAGGGCGGTAAAGCCATTTTCCCCGCAAGCACATTTTCCTGAGGGCTGAGCCGCTCATCTGGAAGATATTCCACATTCCAGGCGTGAAACAGTATTCGCCTGCTGTCCGGATTGCGCTTTAAGCAATCCACAACATAGTCGATCTGATTAATGCTTTCCCCGTCGCGGGTAGGCCATGCCGTCCACTGCGCACCGTAGATGGGCCCCAAGTCTCCGCTTTCGGTTGCCCATTCATCCCATATGGATACACCGTTTTCCCGCAACCAGCGTGTATTGGTGTCGCCGTTTAGAAACCAGATCAACTCGTTAACGATGCTTTTAAAATGTAGTTTTTTTGTCGTGAGTAACGGAAACCCCGCCGCGAGATCGTGTCGGTACTGACGTCCAAACACCGACAGGGTACCGGTACCTGTGCGATCCGACTTAGCTGCCCCATTTTTTAGAATGTCCTGTAGCAGATCGAGATATTGCTTCATGTGCGCGTACTCTTTGCCTTACCTTGCCAGTTGCCCACACCGCGGTAGGCATAAATCAAAAGAAAAACCCCCAGCGCGATCATCGGCAAGCACAGCAGCTGGCCTCGGGTCATCCACCCCAGTGCAAGGTAGTCGATGTGTCGGTCTGGCTCTCGGAAAAACTCGACGAAAAAACGCAGAACACCATAGCCTAGCGAAAATACACCGGAGACAGCCCAGGTTGGGCGCGGCTTGGCGGAATAAACAATGAGGATAAGGCCCAACAGCAGACCTTCCAACGCAAACTGGTACAGCTGAGATGGGTGTCGGGCCAGCTGCAGCGCATCATTGGGAAAGATCATTGCCCAGGGCACATCGCTGGCGCGACCCCAGAGTTCCTGACCAATAAAATTTCCAAGACGACCAAACGCCAACCCGATGGGCACAAGCGGCGCAACGAAGTCCATGACATCGCCAAAAACGATTTTTCGGCGCTTGGCAAACAGATACATGGCCGCCAGGACGCCGAGAAAACCGCCGTGAAAAGACATGCCACCCTCCCAGACCCGCAGCGCCCAGGTCGGATCCGACAGTAGCTGGTCCAAACCGTAAAAGAGGATATAGCCTATTCGACCACCGAGTACGACGCCCAGAGCGCCAAAGAAAATCAGATCATCCACCTGCTCTCGGCTAATAGGCGAACTGGGAAGACGACTGCGGCGGGCACCCAACCACCATGCAAAAGCCAGGGCAGCGAGATAGGTTAGACCGTACCAGTGCACCTGAACCGGCCCGATGGCGATCGCAACAGGGTCTATCTGAGGGTAGGGCAGCATTTCGGCCTGTTTAGTTGGTGGACAGAAACCTCATCCCTGTGCGGAGGCTGGCAGGGCGTTCGGGATGCAAAGGCGTTATTATCATGTAGCCGCCTTTGATGCACAATTCCCTTGCGCAGGATTAAGGACTCAATAACAGCATGTGCCTGCTTGTCTTTTCCTACCGACTAGATACCGGTTTCCCACTGGTTGTTGCTGCCAATCGCGATGAATTTCATGCTAGACCGACAGCGCCCGCATCGTTCTGGCTGGATGCCCCACAGCTGCTGGCGGGAAAGGATCTACAGATGGGGGGCACCTGGATGGGCATGACTCGTCAGGGACGATTTGCGGCGATTACCAACACGAGAGATCCAGATCAGAGTCAACCCGCCCCCAGATCTCGCGGAGAACTGCCCCTGGATTACCTCATAGGTTCGCAGACTCCATCGGCATTTCTAAATTCACTGCGAGCGCGAGCTGATCAGTATGCCGGATTTAATCTTCTCGTCGGCAATATCGACGAGTTGTGGTACTTCACTAATTCGAATCCCGTCCATAAGGATTTACCCCGGTGCCTGCCACCCGGTCTCTATGGTCTGAGCAACGCCAGCCTGGACACCCCCTGGCCCAAGGTTTTGATCGGCAAAAAGCGACTCACAGCGATTATGGAGTCAGGAGAGATGTCGCACGAGACACTAGCTGAGGTCGTTGCCGACCGCCATCTCGCCGAACCGTCAGATCTTAAAAGTTTGGGACTGACGGGCAAAATGGAGCACACCTTGTCTTCGCAGTTTATTGTCACGCCTCCTTACGGCACACGCTCTACGACGACCATGTGGATGACAGCGTCAGGGGAAGCACATTGGCGCGAAAATTCTTATAACTCAGAGGGGCAAGAGACAGGGCAGCGACCGCATCAGTTCGACGTAGATGCCAATGGCTGAACCAGGGCCGACCATCTACTCTACAGGGTCGTGGATAAACTGCTCCAGGCCGTGATCACCTAAGAACTGTTGCAGACGATGCAGGACCGTACCAACCTCGTCCATTCCAATTACTTCAGCGAGCAGCTCCTCGGCTTCGCAAAAGTCGATATTTCTCAACGCCTTCTTGACACGCGGTAAGCTGGTGGAGTTCATCGATAGCACGTCATAGCCCATTGCCAGCAGCAGAACCGCTCCCTCCGGATCCCCTGCCAACTCACCACAGATGCCGATTGACTTGCCTTCTTCGCGCGCCGCTGACGCAATGCTGGCCAGCGCTTGCAGGACAGCAGGGTGCAGGGCGTGGTAAAGGTCTGCCACGCGCGCATTATTACGGTCCACGGCGAGTAAATACTGGGTGAGGTCGTTGCTGCCCACTGACAGAAAATCGACTCTACGGGCTAGAGCCC
>JBCCNJ010000163.1:0-8875 GCA_039025905.1 Pseudomonadota bacterium
GATAAACGAGTGGTGCTTGAAGACGAGGGACGCTTGATTGGCAAGCTGTACCTGCCTGAGCTGCTGCGAGAGAAAATGAAAGCGAGCCCCATGGTCATTGTCGAACAAAGCATCGATGATCGCGTCGATATCATTCTGCAGGATTATGTTGTGGATCTGGGCAATGACTACAGCGCGCGCTTTGGCAGCTGTGGTGCACAGCGGCACGCCAAAAAATTGCAGAGCGATCTCGCAAGAATTCGCAAGCGCTTGGGTGGTCTTAAATTCCAACAGGTCAGCGCGCTGATGGAGGAGGCATTTGCGCGGCAAGCGGCCAACGGTGATCTAGCGCTACACCGGCGATGGATAGTCGAGTTGTTAGAGCGATACTACGACCCTATGTACGACTACCAGCTCAGTCAGCGCAGCGGTAAGGTACTCTTTCGAGGTGATCGCAATGCCGTCATCGAGTTTGCATCGAGCCCGCTTTGGTGAAGTCTCCCATTCCAAAGGTTAAAGACCTGGTGCTGGTTGGCGGCGGTCATAGCCACGCTATTGTGCTTCGCATTCTGGCGATGCGGCCGGTGGCAGGATTGCGCATCACGCTGGTGTCAGCGGCGAGTCATACGCCCTATTCAGGCATGTTGCCAGGGATGGTTGCGGGTCATTACCGCTTTGAAGAAGCCCATATCGATCTCTCGCGCCTGTGTCAGTGGGCGGATGTTCGATTTATCGTGGGTGAGGTTGTCGGTCTGAACCCATCGAAGCGGTGCTTGAGCCTGCGCGGGCGACCGGCCATCGAATACGATCTACTCAGCCTGGATGTTGGCTCGCAGCCGGAGCTGGACTCTGTGCCCGGCGCTGCCACCCATGCCGTACCGGTGAAGCCGGTCGCGCAATTGTGGCAGCGCTGGGAAGCGTTGCGCCTTCGTCTCGAACAGCGAAACAGCGAACATGCTACGAGCATTGCCATAGTCGGTGGTGGAGCCGGCAGCGTAGAGCTTGCGCTGGCGATGGCACATCGGCTACCACGGGGCTCTGTAGAGATAGCGCTGTACTGCGGTGCAGCGAAGATACTGCCAGATTACAACACGCGGGCACGTCAGGCGGTGGTGGAGGCGTTGAATAGCAAAGCGGTGAGGGTTTTCACGGACGCGCGCGTGGCGAGTGTAGACGCCGGGCACTTGCAGCTGTCCGACGGGCAGCACGCAAGCTTCGATGAACTGTTTTGGTGTACCGGCGCGACGGCCGCTCCATGGCTTGCTGCCAGTGGTTTACCGGTGGACGAGCAGGGTTTTCTACAGGTAAGCGATACTCTGCAGTCGCTTGCTGATAACGCTGTTTTTGCTGCCGGAGACATCGCGACACAAGTCGATCACCCCCGGCCGAAGGCAGGTGTGTATGCGGTGCGCCAGGGCCCTGTGCTGGCTCACAATCTTTGCGCCGCGCTGTTGGATGAACCGCTGCGCCAGCATCGCCCACAGCAGCGTTTTCTGTCTCTGCTCTCTCTGGGCGATAAGTCCGCTACGGCCGACCGAGGGCCACTCAGCGCGAGTGGTAGCTGGGTCTGGCATTGGAAAGATTACATCGACCGCAAGTTTATGGCGCGTTTCGAGAATCTGCCTTCCGCCATGTCACGACGGCACCGGGGTGCTCTGGTGCCCGCGACTGCTCAACCCCCCTGTGGAGGGTGTGGTGCCAAAGTGGGTGCTGACATGCTGCTGCAAACGCTGCAGTCTCTGGCTAAGGACTTTCACGAACAGCTCTTGCATCCAACAGAATCCGACGATGTCTCACCTATCCCCCGCGTCGATCAGGCCGTGATCTATCAGTCTATCGATGCCCTGCGGCCGCTGGTGTCAGACCCTTGGGTCATGGGCAGAATCGCAGCCAATCATGCGCTCAGCGATTTGTATGCGAGCGGAATGAAACCGCTGTCGGCGCTTGCGCTGGTGGTGGTGGAGTTTGCCAGCAATGAAATACTGAAAAGAGAGCTTGAGCAATTATTGGCGGGCGCACTACACGAATTTCGGATGGTTGGCTGCCGTTTGACTGGCGGCCACAGTATGCAAGGGCCAGAAGTGAATATGGGTTTCGCGGTTAATGGCGTGCCTATCGCAGAGGATGGTCGGCGTCTCGGCAAGCAGACGGCTCAGCTTGGGGATCGCCTCGTATTGACCAAGGCATTGGGCACTGGTGTGTTGTTTGCGGGCGCTATGCAGTTGTTAGCCGATGGCAGGGATATCACCAAGGCGATTGAATCAATGCTTATAAGTAACGGGTCAGCGGCGGAGTTAGCGCTCACTTATAATGCTAGCGCCTGCACGGACATCACCGGTTTTGGCCTGCTTACGCATCTGCAGGAGATGCTGGGTGACAGGTTGGGGGCGAAGCTCTGGGCACCGCGTTTGCCCGTATTGGATGGCGCTTTGCCGCTACTTGCCAGCGGCGTGCGCAGCACGATGCATGCAGCGAATCAGACTGCCGCACCAGCCGTTGAGATTGCCGGCGCTGTGGCGCCTGCACTGGTCGATATTCTGCATGATCCGCAAAGCTCAGGGGGGCTGCTGATTGCCGTGCCTGCTCAGGAGGCAGAGCTGCTTGTAGGCGCTCTGCATGCCCTTGGCCACTGTCAGTCAGCAATCATTGCAGAATTGGTGCCGAGGGATCCACGCCGTCCGATCACAATCTCAAGCCAAACACCAACTGCAAAGCCATAGCAGATCCGCACCAGCCGAGAAGGGGCGTCCCGGGCTGTAGCATTTTTGCTAGTCTTCTGGTTGCGACAGCCGAGCTATATGGAGAATAAAATGGCAGAAGAATCGGAAGCGGTTAGCCCCCTCGACTACATCAGGGAAAATTCTGATGAGATTGCCCGCCAGGTAGGCGAGTATGGGTATGTGGTCGGAGACAGTCTGTATCTGATTGTCGCCGGCATGCTGGCGGTCTATTTATTACATACCCTGGCATCTAAGTTTCTGTACCCCTATATGCCCAATGCCCGTCTGCCGCGAGTCATTTTCGGCACGCTGTATCTGTTGGTGCTGGTGGTCACAGTACTCATGGCGTTGAACAAGATTGGTCTGGACACGGGGCCCTTTGGACCCACGATTATCATCCTCGTGATTGTCGGAGCGGTGGTGGTGTATTTTTTGATTCCCTTTATGCCCCGACTACCGTTTATGCCAGGCCACTTGATTGAAACAGGGGGTGTGATGGGTGTGGTAGATTCCATCTCCAGCTTTCATACCACCTTACGAAAGTTTGACGGCAACATTGTGTTCTTACCCAATGCCTTGGTCATGGCCTCGCGTATTCAGAACTTCAGCTACACACCCAATCGTCGCATTGAATTGAAGCTGCGATTAGCTGCCGGTTGCGACCCTGAGATGATGAAGGCGCGCTTGCTAGAGCGGGTAGCCAGCGAGAGTCGAGTGCTGGACGATCCAGCGCCCGTGATCTACGCCACCGGTGCAGACGCCTCTGGCGTGGATCTGGTGCTTTACTGCTGGGCAAGCAATGCTGATTTTATGGCCACCCAGAGCTCGCTGTGGTTGCAGCTGGTCGCGCTCGCCCGTGCTGATGAGCAGCTATCTCTGGCGGTACCGCAACAGGAAGTTTATGTTCACAGTGCAGTCTGAGTTTCTCCAGATTGGTTTTTTCGTCGCGACAGCAGCGCCGCTGAGGCAGCGTTGGTTGGTGCGCTCTGATGCTGCAAGCTTACGGTCGATTACCCCATCTCTAGAAAGCGAGTGTAACGGCCGTGCTCAATTGCTTGCTCAGGCTGACTCAATCGCCGGATGCATACAGGAGCTTCGGTGCGCCTGACTGCCGCTTTTTATCGCCGTGACGATGTGCTTCGAATAAGCCGGGAATTATTGGGCAAAGTGATCTGCACGCGCTCGCCGGACGGGTTTACCAGTGCGGTGATTACAGAGACGGAGGCGTATGCTGGAGTAGATGATCGCGCCAGTCACGCCTATGGCGGACGGCGTACGAAGCGAACGGAACCCATGTTCCTGGCGGGCGGTATCGCCTATGTTTACCTATGCTACGGAATTCATCACTTGTTTAATGTGGTTACCGCTGGGCAAGGCACACCGCATGCAGTCCTGATCCGTGCTGGACTGCCGCGCGAGGGCGAGCACTTAATGCTTGCGCGCCGAGGGAAAAGCAAACGCGATAAAACCTTGCTGGCAGGTCCTGGTAGTTTGGCAAAAGCGCTCGGTATTTCGACTGTCATGACAGGGCGCAGTCTGCTCTCACAGGATCTGTGGCTGGAGGATCAGGGGATAACGGTGGCTGCGGCGTCGGTGACGAGTGGGCCGCGAGTGGGTGTGGACTACGCGGGAAAAGATGCGGCACGACCCTATCGATTTATCGCCCAGCACTCGGGCATAGGCGAGTAGTCTTAGCTAAATCTTGGTGAGTGCTAACCGCGATGCGGTGCTCTGCTTGCGAGCTGCCGTATAAACGTTAATGTACGGGCTGTCACATGCACTCTTCGCACAGACAGTGCATTTCCAACTGTTGGCTCGCGAGACGAAAGCCCGCCGCCTTGACGCTGCGCTCAATCGCGCGCAGCGTGGATTTATCGATATCGACCTCTTCAACCCGCTGACAGTTCTGACAAATCAGAAACTGTGACACGCATTCGTCTTGTTTACAGCTGATCTGTGAGCAGGCGACATACTTGTTTGCCAGCTCGAGTTTATGCACAAGCTTTTGAGTTTGTAGGAAATCCAAAATTCGGTAAACCGACATCGCAGGGATGGACTGGTTGTAACGTTCTTTGCAGTAATCCACTAGCTGGTAAGCAGACAGCGCCGTGTCGGAGTTGAGCAGTCCTTCCAGCACCTGCTTGCGTTTATCCGTGAGCCTCGCGCCCTCTGCTTTGCAGCGTTGTTCTGCCTCGTCAAGTGCCTCAACTACATTTACCATGCCGGTTTCCCTGTGTTACGCCTACTCTTGCCGCAGAGTAAGGTTTCGTTTTGCCTGCAGTGCCTCTTTGTTCGCGATTTAGATCATGGCCTCTGGCGATGCGCGACCTTAGCCGTTCGCACAATAATTAAAGCATATCGAGAACCTGCCTGCTTCGCAGATCATGCACAGCTAATGATCATATTGGGTTCTGGCTTGGGAATAGATGCGCAGCGCTGGAATAGCAGCGGCAACCAGTGCCGCACCTAAGACCAGAAGCATGATCATCAGACCTCCTGCGGTGAATACGCTGGGATCCAGGTGCAGCCCAACCGTGGTGGAAAGACGATCCTTGGCAAGCAATAAGCACACATAGAGACTGATAACACCCAGCAACGTGCCAGCCAGGCTAATCAGCAACGCTTCCAGCTCCAATAGTAGAAAAAGATACGAGGGCGGAGCGCCGAGCACCCGTAACAGATTGATTTCATGACGACGTTCGCGCACCGACGCCAGCAACACGGCACTCAAGCCCAGTACCGCCGCCACCAGCACTAACAATGAAATAAACCGTAGAACGTTTTCGAATGTACCCACCATCTGCCACAACTCTGACAAGGCGACACCCGGTAAGATCGCCATCAAGGGCTCTTGTGCGAATCCGTTGATTTCTCTTTGCACGCGAAAGGTCGCCAGTTTGGAGTCGAGTCCTAAGAAAAACGCGGTGATGCTTTGCGGTTCTAACTCATCCGGGCTTTCGATTTGAGCGAGGCGCCTAGGATTCGTATGAATGGCTTCCAAGCCCTGCAATGGCACATGCACAGTCTGGTCTACAGGTGTTCCCGTGGGCTCGAGTATGCCGACAACGGTAAAAGGGTGGTCCGAATGCAGGCTGAAGCTGGTACTAACTACGCCGTGGGACAAAATAATCTCTTGCGCCAGGGTGTAGCCTAGCGTGCGAGCCACCTCCGATCCCAATACCACATCGTAAGCGGACTCAAAGGGTTCACCTTCGGCCAGCTGCAGGCGTCTCTTGTCCCCATAACTGAAATGCTCAAAGTATCCAGGATTAGTGCCTAGCACCCGGTAGCCAGCGTGCGAGTCACCTAATGAGATAGGCACTGTCCAGGCCACGTCATCTCTGTCGGCGATTTCCTGGTATGCGTCCCAGCTGATATTGTCAGTGGCTGCGCCGACGCGAAAAACGGAATACAGCAGTAGATTGAGGCTGCCGGTTTTAGCACCAACAATAAGGTCGACACCGGACACAGTGCTGGCGAAGCTGTCTCTGGCCTGCTGACGGATATGTTCTATGCCCAGGAGAACGAAAATCGCAACCGCGATTGCCAGCATGGACATGATTACCGAACCCTTGCGGTTCATCAGGCTTTTGAGAGCGACTCGCAGGAACATTATCCCTGACCAATCTCAGTGAAGGCTTGGACTTTCGAAAAGTGTTTTGCCAGCGTCATATCGTGGCTGGCAAACAACAGCGTCATTTTCTGCTCTTGTACGAGCGGCATGAGAAGCGCTAAAAAGCTGTCGCGATTGTCCTGGTCAAGCGACGACGTCGGCTCGTCTGCAATCAATAGCTCGGGTTGGTTGATCAGCGCTCTCGCGATAGCGACCCGCTGCTGTTGACCCATACTGAGAGCCGCGGTGGGTTTGTGCCAGTTGCTCGCCTCTAGATTGAGAGATTCCAGCAGCGATTGGGGGCTAGGGGGGTCGCGTTGCTCGCTTTTTCTGGCAGAAAAGCTGCTGGCTAATTCGATATTTTCAATGGCATTGAGATAGGGGATAAGATTGAAGCGCTGGAATACATAGCCGATATGATTGGCGCGAAAGCGGTCACGCTGACGGCTGCTCATGATGTCTAGCCGATCACCCAGTACAGACACTTCACCCTCGTGAGCGCTGAGCAATCCGCTGATCAAATTAAGTAATGTAGACTTTCCTATGCCAGACGGACCGTGAACAAAGACTCGCTCACCCGCAGCAACGACCCAATGCGCAATTTGGAGTACCGGTGTCTCGGGTGATTGTCCGTGCGCGAACCGGACCTGTTTGAGTTCGATGGCCATGGGAAGGGAATACCAGAGGAGCGTTGAACTCGGCGTGTTGAAAGCCGTCAAAGCGTCAATATATCATACCGTCTTTAGAGGACAATCCTGTGCATGTGGTGGCAATACAAGGGAGTTGGCGAACATTACTTAGTGCGCTTTGCATAGCGCTGGTGGGGGTTTGTGCCTACATCCCAGCGCACGCGGCTGACAAGGCAGAGGGCGCGCTAGATGGGGCGTTTAACACCATCGAATGGATTGATCTCATTCCGCCGCACATTCTGGAAATTCTGATGAATCCGCCAGAGTACCTCTATGAGATCGAAGATGGTTCGCTTGAGGATCAAATCAGCAGTCAAATCAGCAATACCATCGCTGCGGCTAAGGATGACCCCTATCAGCAGGCGCTCGTGTCAACCGAAGTGCGCGCCGAAATGGACGGTGCTAAGGTGAGAATCCCGGGCTTCATCGTGCCACTGGAATTTGACGAGCAACAGAGTGTGACCCAGTTTTTCCTCGTGCCCTACTTCGGCGCCTGCATTCATATGCCACCCCCGCCGCCCAATCAGATCATTTTGGTGGACTATCCGGATGGCCTTGAGCTGAGGGAGCTCTATATGCCGTTTTGGATTTCTGGAGAGCTCTCCACCACCATGAGTGAGAACGATATGGCCACCTCTGCGTATTCGATGAGCCTGAGGGCGTACGAGCTCTACACAGAGTAGGCAACATCTTGGCTTATGCCTCGCTGCGGGCGTCCTGGCATTCGCGGCCGTCCGAATCGCGACACAGAGTAAAGTTTCTAATATGACTGACCGCTATAAGTGTCGCGCCGGCAAGCGTCAGTAGTCTTTCACCGTTTTCGCCGAGTACGTCGTGGCCCAAAATCGGCCCGAGACAGAGACAGATCATTCCCAGTACGCCCAGAAACAGTACAGTCATGTTTCGGTGCTTTGTACATCCCAGTGTCAGGGCGAATGCACTAAATGGGATGACAAAAATCACCAGCCAAATATGAAACGATTCGTCTGCCAGGCCCATGGCCGCCAGGGAGGGCAGCGTGACCGCGATGATGGGCACTGCCAGACAGTGCACAGCGCACAAAGCAGACAGACCTATCGCCGCTTTGTCCGCAATCGGTCTAAGATTCTTAGCTTGATCGCGCATTATTATTGTAAGCCCGGTTGCGGGCTTCCTTATCTATTTTAATTGGATGACTTGTTGCCCGGAGGTCAGCGCGGCAGCGCCCTGGCCAGCGTCTGTTACCCACATAGCGTTGATGGTCTCTAATCCAAAAGGGAGCCCATCGGAGCCGACGCGAACGGACTGCAGGTTACTACCGTCGTCGCATGAAAATGTATATTGCGCGCCGACATCACCGTGAGCGCTGTCATCATCATGATGGTCATGGTCATGGTCATGGTCATGGTCGTCGTGCGCCTCGGGTTTTTGGTGCTCATCGTGAACTGAGTCGGCGTGGTCGCCGCCGTTGAGGATTGCAGACATATCAACAGTCACAGCCTGCAAATCGCAGCCAGTTCCAGCGAAAGAGAACAAGTTCGTCGCCTGTTTTAGTGCTTCCTCAGCAGTGGCTACTGCGGACAGTTCATCAGGGGCGTCGGCTTTGTGTTCGAAACCAACAATATCTGCCGCCGGTGAGGTCAGTTCGATTTCTACATCATCCCCACTTTGCACCAGCGCGAGTTCGGCGACGCCGTGTACGTGGGCGCCATGACCTGCTTGCGCAGACGAGTCTGCAGCAGCAATCATCATTCCCATAGCCGCCGATAGTGCGACGAATCCTGGCGCTTTGCTAACAGTCTTTCCCATAATGAATGCGTTACGCTGACAACGATGGAGTTAGATGAGTATGCGGCCCAAAAATTCCCGGTACATCCTAATTGACGAAAATGATA
>JBCCNJ010000164.1:0-8856 GCA_039025905.1 Pseudomonadota bacterium
ACAGCGCCGGGCGTGGCAGAGGCCACGGGGGCATGCCAGGAGACTCGCGCGGCTGTCGCCGCGAAAAGCTGCGCGGGCAGCCGGAACCTCTATCAAAATCGCTGCGACTGCGGGGTTGCGCACCCAGTTCAGCCACGCAATGCAAGCGCTTATCAAGTCCTCCAGCGGTGAGCCACTACCCCGAGTTGCACCCAGCGCATGCTCAATGCTCTCTTCAACCATGGACACGTACACCGCTTCAAAAACATCTCGCTTACCCGAAAAGTGGTGGTACATCGCGCCGCGGGAGATTTGAGCCCGCTCGAGAATACTGCTGGTATGCGTATTTTCATAACCATCAACAGTGAAGCATTCTCGAGCCGCGGCAAGAATGTTTGCTCGGGTTGACTCCCGCCGCTCTTTATTGGTCGCCATATATTTACAGACGCCTATTCACAGAAGTCCAATTACAGATACTTATTTACAGAAGCCTATTTAGAGAAGCTTTTTTACAGACACCAGTTTACAGACACTGTGTCGGTTTGTTAGTCTACCCAAATAATACCGACTTTGTGTCGGTATTTTAACTGACACTAAGAGGAGCGCAGGATGTCGAACTATCCCGAGGCATTTGATCACATGCTCGCGGCATGGAATGAAACAAATCCCGAGCGAGTAAGAGCCCATCTTGATAAAGCGCTGGCACCCAATATTCGATTTGTCGACCCTTCCATCGATGTGACCGGTATAGATGGGTTCGAGGCCAATGTGCACAAAGTGCACGACGAATTTCCAGGGAATGTTTATTCCAGAATAAGCGAGATCGACTCTCAACACGGTTTTCATCGCTATCACTGGGCTATTCACGACAGAAACGGAGCGTTATTTTTACCGGGATTCGATGTGGCGGTAACCGACAGCGACCAGCTTATCTCCTGCGTGGTTGGATTTTTCGGCGAGCTGCAGAAGATCAGCGACTAAGCGCTTTGCGGCGCTCGTTTTCGTTTCGATCACTGCGCGGCTACCAAGCTTTTATCGGGGCTGACGGAGGGTCTTGCCTTAGCTAACTAATGGGATCCACTCTGCCTGAATAACAGCCTAAATATCCGGCCTTGGCCCAGCCCAACGCAAGATTTACGTTAGTCGATAGATTTTCGGTCTGCAGAACAAGGTTTAGGGGGCAACAACATCCCTGCTACCCTTAACGAGGCTGCGGAAAAAGTCCAGCACAGACTCTTCCTTGAAGTCTTTAAATTCACCCGCATCCATAAACATGCCGTGCTCGGGGCAGACTTCGAACCAAATGTGTTTCTGCTGCGGGTCGGCGACTTTGTCCAGTCGCTTGCCACAGTGCGGGCAATCAATATCTGCGTGGCTGTCCCACTTCCAACCTTCCTTTGGGTCGCCAATATCTAGCGCTTCACTGCCTTCGATAATCTTCAGTTGATGAGCTTCATCGGCATCGAACCAGATACCATGACAGTTAGTGCACCGGTCAATAGCAACTTCGCCATGGACAATTTCCTCCATCCCATGGGAGCACTTGGGGCATTGAAGGCTATGCAAATCCGGTTGATACTTCATTATTATCGCCTCTTGTCCTACTTTCGGTGCGGTTTTAGTATACTCCGGCGCAGGCTATTTTCCACCTGCCAATAATACTGTTCTAAATCCGCAAAGCACGACTGTGTCACATATAGAACCCACCCTATAAAAGCAGTGTGTTAGATGTCGCTCACTTTCGACCCAGTAAACCCTTTACACCCCCCGAAATCAGGGCTGTTGTGTCCAGCAGCACCCCGGGTAGTTCAAACCCACCTCTACAGGCCAAATAGCGAGGCGACCACTCGGGATGATATTTTTGCTTGTAGGCGCGCAGGCCCTCGAAGTTGTAAAAATGCTCCCCCGTGCGATAAATCGTATTCCCAAGCTTGTTCCAGGCGGGTGCCAGTGAGCGATTATCGAGGCCTGATAACGGCGCCATACCCAGACTGAAGGTTTTGTAGCCTTGCTCGTGACCCCATAACATGATTTGAGCGAACATCGCATCCATCGTGCCATAAGGAGCGGCACTACTAAATCGCATAAGATCGATAGCCAACTCCTGGAGATCGGCACTAGACCAAAGATTGGAGAAGGCCACTAGCTGGCCATCAACACGCATCACAGCGCAGTCAAAATTCAACATGTATTCGCGATCAAAGAAGCCCAGAGAAAAACCCTTTTCCTGAGTATGTTTATCGGCGAGCCATTCGTCAGACACTCGCTTTAGCTCGTCATAAATTGTGGGCACTCCAGCAGCAGGCAGGATTGCGAACTCAGCGCCTTCCCTGCCTGAGCGGCTCACGGCGTTACGCAATTTCGCACGCTTCTTACCGCTGAGGTTGAAATTTACCAAATCAACGAGCGCTTCTTCGCCCAGCTTGGAGAGCGACAACCCCAGATCAACATAAAGAGGCAGATACTTCTCGCCGACCTCATAGAAGGCACAGTGAACGCTCTGTCGATCGCAGAGCTCACGAAAGTTCCAGACCAACTCATTAAAGTATTCAGGATTGCCCAGCGGATCCCCCATGCTGATATAGCTGCGACCGGAGAGCTGATACATGATCGCTGCTTCACCCTGCGGGTGAACCAGGAACTGCTTGTCTCCTAATAGCGCGAGGTTAGCATTGCTATTGGTAGAGGCTTTAACAATCGGCCCGATTTGTGCAAGCTGTGCCTCATCAGAGGTAGCTTCAATTGTTGGTCGACCACGCAGCAAGCGTAAACCAGCGTAGGCGCCTGCCAGAATCATCATTAACAGGCTGGCTCGCAACCAGCGCGATGCATCGCCACTGATCGTAAACTCCCACCAAAGTTGATCTGAGTATTCCACGTGACGGTGTACGAACATGCCGAGGGCAATCCCCAGCGCTAACACCGCGGTAATGTTGAGCAGCCACACCCAATCCAATAGTTGTTCCCGCAGACTTCTGCCGCGATAGAACTCGGCGCGTGCCGTCCACATTAGTAGCGCCAGGGCCAGTAGCAGGGCCGCCTGCATCGCGCTGTCGCGATGCAAGAAGATTGACAGTGCACCCACAACCAGCAGCGCAATGGTCGCTCTATGCGCACCCTGCAGCCGTCGGAATAAGCCTCGCGCCAACAGCAACAACCCAAGCCCTATCGCACTGCTCGTCAGATGAGACATTTCCAATAGTGGCAGGGGAATAGCCGAACTTACCGCCGGGCCCCAAAAATATTCGAGCGGTATCGCCGCACCAATGGTGAGGTACGCCCCCACCAGGAACACCACGGTGCCGATGGTTGGTGGCACCAAGCGCGCGCCCCAGCTGACACTGGCGCTCGATAAAGACAACAGTTTGTTTCTATTCTCCATGCCCTCGTGCAACACCACCAGCAACAAGGCCAGCACGAGCGGAATCAGGTAGTACACCAGCCTGTAAGTCAGTGCCGCGCCCAGCACCGTCGCCACCGGCAGCTCTGGTAGCAACAGGATGAGCGCGGACTCAAAGACGCCCACGCCACCCGGCACATTGCTGACCACGCCAACTAGCATGGCCAACACATAAACACCCAGGCAGTGCAGAAAGCTAATATCGGTAAACGCATGTAGTACAACGAAGAGCGGCAGCGAAGCAACCGTGAGATCAAGACACCCCAATAGACATTGACGAACACTGATGGATGGGCCAGGAGGCCGAATGATCCAGTTTTTAACCGTGATAGGTTCTCGCCGCACCGCATTCAGGCCGATGTAGAGCAATGGCAGCGCAACCAATAGCCATCCCAGCGCTGCGAGTATGGGCGGACTCAATGGCAGTACTTTCAAGGCAGCAGGATAGGTCAGCACGGTGATACCCATCAATAGCGACCCACCGAGGAAATAAGTCAGTGGAATAAATCCGACGAGTATCGCTATGCGCGTGGCTGATACACCAGCAAGGCTATAAGCTCGGTAGCGAATAGCGCCCCCTGATAAAGAGGCTAAGCCGACATTGTGGCCGATAGCAAAGGCGGAATACGAAACCGGTGCCACTTTTAAGTAAGGGATTTTGTCACCGACGTAACGCAGCGCTAACACATCGTAAAATGTGAGAACGATATATCCAACGAATGCCAGCAGAATGCTCAACGCAAACACACCCGGTGAAATCGCGTTGATTTCGGCTACTACATCCTCCAGCGAGATATGGTGAACCTCACGCACGAGCACCCAAATAGCAATACAGAATATGCCAAAGCCAAACAGGGGCAGGATGAAGTGCCATCGGGCGTGGGATGCTTTACTCATATTTGTGTTTCGAAAGCGATTGCTGGGATCGGTGGTTGAAACTCGATGCTCATATATACGTTGATTCAAATTGGGGTGTGAGTATAGCGATACTTTCGGTCAGCCTGTAGACAGCGGGATGCATTCCTTCGGCAAATACGTCGCAAACCTTTTTCTTCTCATCCATGGACTATCGGCAAATGTCGCCTGTCCAGGCGTAAAAGCTGCATCGACGGTCCTTACAGCTTTGACCGCTGTGGCGCAAAAAATGTTCAACCCAGGCGGCTAAATCGCCCAGGATCGTTCACGTTCACACGCGCTTGCATAAACCGGTCCGTTAATCGCAACCCTGGCGCCGCATGCCATGCCGCTGTCGTTTCCTGCAATGCCTTTTCAGGCCCTAAAGCGGCCTAATAACCGTAGGAAAACGGCCTGATGCTCAAAGGGCAAAGGAGAAGCTCATGCAAGAGTACAAAGCAGTCGCCAGCCACCTGCTAATGATGCAGGCAGTCGTGATTATCCTATTGGTCGATAACTGGGTGAACGAGCTATGAGCAAACTTACTGCACTGGTCGTCCACCTGCGCGATGCGCTACTATTTGCTGCCTCACAAAGTGGGTTTGCAGATACGCAGTTCAACCTGAGTTTAGCCGTTACTGCAAATCGTAGCGGGAGCAATTGGTATGCGTTTGATAGTGGGCATTTCGGGCTCGAGCGGCGTGATCTACGGAATACGCCTACTGGAGATGCTACGAGAGATTCCAGAGGTTGAATCACACCTAGTCATTAGTAGCGGCGCTAAACTCAACATCGCGCTGGAGACAGATTGGCAGACAAGCGATGTCAGCGCGCTTGCCGATGTCGTTTACAAAGATGGCGATCTCGGCGCCGCTATCAGCAGCGGTTCCTACCCCATCGATGGCATGGTTGTCATTCCCTGCGCGATCAAAACCCTGTCGGGAGTGGTGAACTCCTACGCCGATAACCTTCTCGTGAGAGCCGCCGACGTCACGCTAAAGGAACAGCGCAAACTGGTTCTTGTGCCTAGAGAGTCTCCCCTGCACGTTGGCCACACGCGACTGCTGCACGAAGCGGCGAAAATGGGCGCCGTGATTTGCCCACCCATGCCGGCGTTCTACAGTCACCCGCAAACGATAGACGACATGATCAATCACACTGTCGGACGTGTGCTGGATTTGTTTGGAGTCGACTGCGGTCACGTCACTCGCTGGGAGGGATCTTCTAAATCGAAACGCGGTCAATAATGGACTGAAATAACTGTGGTTTGAAGACAACGCACTACGGGCAACACAAGGAGTACACGCCATGATTAACAAGCCTTTCATCGCACTATTGATAAGCTTTGGTTTGCTCGCAGGCTGTGCCTCTGTCGAACAGGCAGAACAGGAACGCCATGCACTGGAGACAGAACCTGTGGACACAGCCATTAATGAACTGGGCTATATCAAGGGAGATCCAGTGAAGCAGGTTAATGACTGGAATCTGTACAACTGGCGCGCCGTGAATCCACAGGCGGCCATCATCTGGACTGGCATTAACCGCCCCTATTTATTTACTCTGCAGAGGCGTTGCAACAATTTGATGTTCGCAGAAACCATCGGACTTACGAATACGGCCAGTACCGTGCGAGCGGGCCTGGACGCGATAGTGGTACCGAACCCACCCACCGGGCCCGAGCGCTGTTTTATCACGGAGATTTATCCGCTGACTAAGGTCGACACCTCACCGGATGACAAGAAGACGGAAGAGAGTTAAATCGTGCCCCTGGCTCTGGCCATGTCCAGAGCCAGGTCTTCGATCATATCTTCCTGACCGCCTACCGTGCGCCGGCGACCCAGTTCAACAAGAATATCTCTTGAAGACAGTTTGTATTTTTCGGCACTGCGTTTCGCAAACAGCAAAAAGGACGAGTAAACCCCAGCGTAACCCAGCGTCAGGGCGTCTCTGTCAACGCGCACCAAGTGATCCATCATCGGCACGATCTTGTCCTCAGCAATATCCATTGCCTTAAACAAATCGACTCCCGTGTGCACACCCATGCGCTCACAAACTGCGATGAAAACCTCTAGAGGCGTGTTGCCCGCCCCCGCGCCCAAACCCGCCAGTGAACCATCGATACGATTGGCTCCCGCTTCGACAGCAGCCAGCGAATTGGCGACACCCATCGCCAGATTGTGGTGACCGTGAAAACCGATCTCGGTCTCAGGGCGAAGCTCCGCTCTGGCCAGAGCAACCCGAGCGGAGACGTCATCTGGCAGCATGTAACCGGCCGAGTCCGTGATATAAACGCAATTGGCTCCAAATGCCTCCATGAGCTTGAGTTGCGCCACCAGATCTTCGGGCTCGATCATGTGTGACATCATCAAAAAGCCCACTCTGTCTAAGCCATTGATCTTGGAAGCCATCGATAGGTGCTGCTCGGCAACATCCGCCTCGGTGCAGTGAGTTGCCACCCTGATGGTAGAGATGCCACAATCCACCGCCATCTTTAGGTGGTCTACAGTGCCAATACCCGGCAGCAGTAGCGCGGATATTTTGGCGTTTTTCATTTTCTTGCAGACCGCATTCAAATAATCCTCGTCAGAAGCGGCAGGAAAGCCATAGTTAACACTGGCGCCGCCCAGACCGTCGCCATGGGTCACCTCGATCATGGGCACACCCGCTTCATCCATGGCAGTGGCGATATCCACCATTTGCTCTACCGTGATTTGATGTCGCTTTGGGTGCATACCGTCGCGCAAACACATATCGTGCACAACAACTGACTTTCCCTTCAGATCCATATCAACTTCTCCCGTCTGATTTAGGCCGCTTCCGGTACAAATTTGCCTGCGCGAATTTCCTCGGCGTACATCTCGGCCGTTCGCAGTCCTGCAGCCGTCATGATGTCGAGATTACCAGCATATTTGGGCAGGAAGTCACCAAGTCCTTCGACCTCCATATACAGCGAGACCCGATTGCCATCAAACACGGGACCGTTCTTTAGCGTATACCCAGGCACATATCGCTGCACCTCCTGCAGCATCGTTTCAACTGAATCACCGATCGCCTCTTCATCTGGATCGTCGACGGTAAGACAGTGAATAGTATCGCGCATGATCAACGGCGGCTCCGCAGGGTTAATAATGATAATAGCCTTGCCACGTTGCGCCCCACCTACCTCTTCGATCCCGCGTGTGGTGGTGCGCGTAAACTCATCAATGTTTTTGCGCGTCCCCGGCCCCGCCGATTTGCTGCTAACAGTCGCGACAATCTCAGCATAGGACACCGCTTGCACGCGACTGACAGCGGCCACCAAGGGTATGGTTGCCTGTCCACCGCAGGTCACCATGTTGACGTTCATCGCGCGAGCCTCTACCGCCTGCGCGAGATTCACTGGCGGCACGCAAAATGGGCCGATGGCAGCCGGTGTTAAATCAATCATCACTGCGCCCAGCGCGTTCACTTTTCGGCTGTTATCCGCGTGCACGTATGCAGACGTCGCGTCGAAGCAAATTTGTACACCGTCCTCTTTCAGGTGGGGCAACATGCCATCCACACCCTCGGCGGTCGTTTTCAATCCCATCTCCTGTGCGCGCTTCAGGCCGGGAGACTGCGCTTCCACACCGACCATCCATACCGGCTCGATGAGCTCACTGCGCTTTGCCTTCACCAGTAAATCAGTGCCGATGTTGCCAGGGCCAATAATGGCTGCTTTGATTTTGCTACTCATACTAACCTGCCTTGATTTTCTGCGTCATCGCTATAGGTGTCACCGATTCGCAACGCCAGCTTTCTCTCGTAAAGTAACATGGGTGTTTTCATACGAACCGACAGCTACAGCCTCCAACCCCTTCCAGGGTAAGGGACATTTCATCACCCGCTACCACCGGTATCAGTGGTCCCAGCGATCCGGAAAGAATCACCTCTCCGGCTTTGAATGGTATTCCATACTCGCCTAGCGTATTGGCTAACCAGGCGACAGCTGTAAGCGGATTACCCTGCACGGCACTACCTTCGCCTTCCGCTATCAGGTCAGAGTTCTTAAAAATGCGCATTTTAAGCGCGGGCAGATCAAAATCTCGCGGGTCGACCTCATCAGCGCCGAATAAATAAGCGCCGCAAGAGGCGTTATCAGCCACCGTGTCCTGAATCTTGATACGCCAGTCGTCAATGCGTGAGTCCACTATCTCAAAGCAGGGCATGATAGTAGCGGTCGCCGCCAGCACATCCGCTTCAGTAATGCCAGGACCCTTCAGATCCCGCTGCAGGCGAAAAGCAATCTCGCCCTCGGCCCTGGGTTGGATGAGGTGGCCTTCGATGGGTATCTCTGCCGTATCGGTATATTCCATGGCATCCGTTAAAAACCCAAAGTCGGGTTGAAACACGCCCAGCATGTCCTGAACCGGTTTACTGGTAACACCGATTTTTTTGCCTACAAGCGCCTCGCCATCCGACAGGCGGCACTGCAAAAAATGCTGCGATATTCGGTAGGCATCATCCACTGTGATGCCTGGCTCGGATTCGGTCAGTGGCTGAATGGTTGTTCCGCTGCGAAGAGCTTCAAACAGCGCGCGACCATAGGCTTTCAATTTTTCCGG
>JBCCNJ010000165.1:0-8834 GCA_039025905.1 Pseudomonadota bacterium
CATGGATTCCATCCCCGCGGGACGTGACCAGTACGTCTTGAGTGATATCAATGCTGCAGCCGTCGGCTTTAGCTCACCTAGCATTGTTGATTCGATCAGTAACCGGATAGCGCAGACGCTCTGCGAGCGACTCTGGAGGAACAAAAAGACACGCGGGGCTTATTAGAGCTATACCTGGACTGATCAGAGCCCGGTACGTTTACAGAGTAACAAGGTTCTGCATCAACGGGAGAAAAGGCTACGCCCCTGATTAAACTCACTCAGAATTGCTTCGGGTCACTGTATCGAGTGTCGCATTCAGCGGTCGAAGGCCATCCGAAGTGCGGGTGACTCAATTTCGGCAACCGTCTCGCCGTCGAACACCCGCGTGCCATTCACCCAGGTACCTTTGATTGCCGATGCGAATCTGTGCCCGCTGAAAGGAGACCAGCCGCATTTGTAGAGAATGTTGCTATCGGTCACTGTGGTGGCAGCATCGGGAGCGATCAAAACAAGGTCGGCGTAGTAGCCCTCACGGAGATAGCCTCGCTCTACAATGCTGTAGCGCTTCGCTGGATTGTGAGCGGTTTTCTCAACCACTTGGGTTAGAGAGAGTCGGCCATGGTGAACATGATCCATGAGGGTTAACAGTGCGTGTTGCACCAGGGGTAGTCCAGCCGGCGCGCTCTCGTAGGGCTCTTGCTTTTCATCTAGTGTATGCGGCGCGTGGTCCGTGGCGATAATATCGATCTGACCCGTGCCCAGCGCTTGCATAATAGCGTCCCGGTCGCTCTGCTGCTTGATGGCGGGGTTGCATTTGATAAAGTTGCCCAGGCGCGGGTAGTCATCCTGGGTGAACCACAGGTGATGAACGCAGGCCTCTGCGGTTATGGACTTACCCTCTATTGGCCCAGGTGCAAACAAATCCAGTTCTTTAGCCGTGGTGATATGCAGCACGTGTAGTTGGCTGCCATGACGTTTGGCAAGGCCCACTGCAAATGAAGACGATGCATAACAGGCTTCCACGTCTCGGACTACAGGGTGGTCTTCTATCGTCAGCGTTGCTTTGGTTCGCCTGAGCTTGGCTGCGTTGCCCGCCATCACGGGCCCACTCTCACAATGCGTCGTAATCAGCGTGGGCGCTTCACGAAAGATCGCCTCGAGTGCATCTGGTGCTTCCACCAAAAGATCGCCCGTAGACGCTCCCATGAAAACCTTGACTCCACAGTGTTTACTCGGGTCGAGTATTTTGATCTGCTCGAGATTGTGTTCAGTAGCCCCCAGGTAAAAGGAGTAGTTCGCCATGGCATTGTTCGATGCCAGGTCGAATTTGTTTTCCAGTGCGTCGATGCTGGTGGTGGCAGGGCTTACATTGGGCATCTCCATAAAACTGGTAATACCGCCAGCCACGGCCGACCGTGATTCGCTTGCGATGCTTCCTTTATGAGTCAGGCCCGGCTCTCTAAAATGCACCTGATCGTCAATCATACCGGGTAGCAAGTAACAGCCATTGGCTTCCACCACCTCATCGCCGGCATCCGCACTGAGGTCTGAGGCGATGGCCTCGATGCGCTGATGTTTGATACGCAAGTCTGCTTCTATGGCCTCGCCTTCATTGACGAGAAGCGCGTGTTTGATAAGCGTGGCGGACATGCTACTTTTCCCTCGGTATTATCGCGCGGCTAAGGCACAGCAGCGTATTCATCAGGCTTTTGGGCCTGAATTGGGTGGGCGACGGTACATACCCAGGTGACAGTTGCCCTCTCTATTGGGTCGGTTGTTGTGGGTGCACCGCAACTTGCCTGGCGGGCAAAATGATACAACATATCATTTTTGGCAGGAAGCGCATGACCTTATACCCTCGGTGGGTACCAAAACTGAGTAGGGTACGGGGATAGAGCAGAGCTAGAGGATTAGAGTGGCAAAGTTGTTTGTAGAAAACCTGACGGTGATGGACTTTTCCTTCCTCGATCGAGAGCGAGGGGTGGTAGGGGAATCCTGGATCGTCGACATTGAACTGACCGGCGAGCTCGACGAGCAGGGTATGGTGTTTGATTTCGGCCATGTCAAAAAGCAGATCAAGCAGTTTATCGATGCACAAGCCGACCATCGCCTACTGGTGCCTGCCGCGACGACAGGGTGCCGTACCTGCATTTCTGGTGAACAATTATTGGTGGAGTTCGAGTTGAACTCTGGAGCCGTCATTCGGCATGACTCGCCCAGAGATGCAGTGTTGTTGTTGGCAAATGACACCGTCAATGCCCAGCAGATTGCAGCAGACCTGCAGGCGCAGTTAAAAAGTATCTTGCCAGAGAACGTAAACGACGTGCTGATCAAGCTGCGGCCCGAGGCGATTGAAGGCGCGTATTTCCACTACACCCATGGACTACAGAAGCACCAGGGGCAGTGCCAGAGAATTGCGCATGGCCATCGCTCGCGACTAGAAATCGCTATAGATGATAGACGGAACGGAGAGCTTGAAACGCTCTGGGCGAAGCGTCTGGCCGATAGCTACATTGCTACCCAGAGCCACATTGTTGAACAGTTTGATCACAATGGCATTGCGCACCTGCGCCTGGCGTACACAGCCGCCCAGGGAGAATTTGCGATCAGTCTGCCCAGCGCACAGGTGTTTACCGTGCCCCATGTCAGCACGGTGGAAAATATCGCCATCCATTTGGCTGAAAGCATAGCGAGCGACACACCGGGTGACATTCTAGTTAAAGCATTCGAAGGTGTGGGAAAGGGCGCCTTCGGCGCTCGGTAGTGGGAATGTGCGGGCGTCCTTAGCGGTACGGGTACGGCGTTACGCCCTTAGCCAAAGCCTGGCAGGCATGCCGTTACGCGACCTTAGATGTTTCCTGTTCACTACGGCGTCCCACCTTTTCCAGCAGCATATGAGCCAGAAAGTCGTCGATAGACATCGTGCCCAGGTCTTCGCCGCTTTGGGTGCGCACGGCAACTTCGCCATTTGCCATCTCGCGATCACCGACCACCAGCAGGTAAGGGACTGCCTGCAGGCTGTGTTCCCGGATCTTGAAGCCGACTTTCTCGTTTCGAAGATCAGAGATCACCCTCAAACCACCGGCTTGTAGACGTTGCGTGACCTCGCTGACGTAGGCGGATTGCTTGTCGGAGATATTCAGAACCGCCGCCTGCACTGGTGCCAGCCATACGGGAAATTTACCCTCGTAGTGCTCGATGAGGATGCCGATGAAACGTTCCAGTGATCCAAACAGTGCGCGGTGCAGCATCACCGGGCGTTTGCCGCGGTCTCCGTGCTGATCCACATAGGAGATATCGAATCGCTCGGGCAGATTCATGTCCACCTGTAGGGTGCCACACTGCCAGTCGCGACCGATCGCATCGCGCAATACGAATTCGAGTTTGGGGCCATAGAAAGCGCCTTCGCCCGGATACAGAACGTAATCCAGATCCATGACCTTGAGGGCATTGCTTAAGGCACCCTCAAGCCGGTCCCAGATTTCGTCGCTGCCGATGCGTTTCTTGGGTCGGGTAGAGAGTTTGATAATGACATCATCGAAGCCGAAATCCTTGTAGATGTCGAGCACCAGCTTGATGACATCGATACACTCCTGCTCCATCTGATCTTCGGTGCAGTAGATGTGCGCGTCGTCCTGAGTGAAATGGCGAACTCGCATCAAGCCAAACAGAGCGCCGGATGGCTCGTAGCGATGCACCTTACCGAACTCAGCCATTCGCAGGGGCAAGTCGCGATAGCTCTTCAGCCCCTGAGCAAACATGGATACCGAGCCAGGACAATTCATGGGTTTCAGCGCGTACACGCCGCCATCTTCAGTCTCGGTGGTAAACATGTGTTCACCGTAGTTGAACCAGTGACCAGACTTCTCCCAGAGGTTGCGGTCCATCACGTCTGGTGTATTAACCTCGACATACCCGGCCGCTTGCTGGCGCTTGCGCATGTATTCCAGCAGTTGCAGAAACAGTGTCCAGCCTTTTGGGTGCCAGAACACGGAGCCCGGGGCATCGTCGCTGAAATGAAACAGATCAAGCTTGCGGCCCAATTTGCGATGGTCGCGTTTCTGAGCCTCTTCCAGACGATGCAGGTAGGCCTTCAGTTCTTTCTTGTTACGCCAGGCAGTACCGTAGATACGCTGCAACATGTCGTTGTCGGAGTCGCCGCGCCAATAGGCACCCGCTACCTTTGTCAGCTTGAACGCCTCGGGTAACTTGCCAGTGCTCGGTAGATGCGGACCCCGACAGACATCAAACCAGTCGCCCTGTCGATAGACGGAGACTTCTTCTCCGTCGGGAATGATGTCTTCGATGATCTGGACTTTGTAATCTTCACCGATCGAGCGAAACGTTGCGATGGCCTCATTGCGATCCCAAACCTCGCGATTGATAGGCAGATCGCGTCCTACGATCTCGCGCATACGTTCTTCGATTTTCTGTAGGTCGTCCGGTAAGAACGGCTCGTCTCGGGCAAAATCATAGTAAAAGCCATCTTCAATGGCTGGCCCGATGGTCACCTGGGTGCCAGGAAACAGCTCTTGAACCGCCTGTGCCATCACATGTGCGGCGTCATGACGAATCAGTTCAAGCGCTTCATCGCTTCTATCGGTAATGATTGCGACTTCCGCATCTTGCTCAATCAGATGCGAGGTATCGACCATCTGACCGTCTACCTTGCCCGCCAGAGCGGCTTTTGCTAGCCCCGGGCCGATATCAGCAGCAAGATCATGAACAGTGATGGCTTTTTCGAATTGACGTGAAGAACCGTCAGGCAGTGTGACGTTAGGCATGATGTATCTCTCATCAGTGGCGGCCCCGACGAAAGGCCGCTTGGTTGTAAAACCAACATTATACCATTACGTCTTGTAGGGTTGGAAAGTGGTCTGAATCCAACTATTTCACACGCTGGTACAGCGTGCGGAGGTAAAATTCACGATGATGGGCTAAGCTGCGCGGTGCACGCGTTGGGCTGGCAGCAGTGGGTGTATAATTATGCAAAGGTGCTGGTAAGGTGCTAGCGACGGCAAAAGCGCTGTCTAGACTCAGAATTAACTAGCCAGGATTACGTTGTTCGGGTTGCGTGCCCAGGAGTTGCGCAAAGAATGGCGATACTTTGAGTAGCGGTGGTTTTCCCCTTATCGAGGAATAGCAAGGTGGATCAGTCCAAGCGTGTCGTAATAGTTGGGGGTACTCACGGAAACGAACTTACCGGAGTGCAGTTGGTTAGTCGGTTTCGGGCTCGTCCCCAGGAGTTGGAACGCGAGAGTTTCAAAGCGGAGGCGTTTTTAGCCAACGAATTAGCGATTGCGGAAAATCGACGCTATCTGGAGCAAGATTTGAATCGTTGCTTTAGCACTGCGTTACTAGATGGCGTGGCCCAAAATACTGAGCAAGAACGCGCGCAAGAAATAAACAGGCTGTTTGGCCCCAAGGGTGAAGATAGTCCAACCGATTGGATTATCGATCTGCACACCACTACCGCAAACATGGGGGTGACGCTGGTTACTCAGCAGCATGATCCTGTGGTGCTGGATATGCTGCTTTATGTACAACAGCAAATGCCCGAAGCGGTCATCTTTTACGAAGATAATGCGGCTGATGTCGATCCGTTTCTGTGTTCGATTGCCAATCATGGCGTACTGATTGAGGTAGGCCCCATTGCGCAAGGATTACTGCGGTGGGAGGTATTCGAGCAAACCCGGCTGGCGTTATCCCACTGTTTGGACTTTATCGAACTACATGATCGGAGAGGCGGCGCAGCACCTGAGACGCGCGAGGCAGAGGTCTATCAGTTTATAGAAAAATTGCATTTGCCTCGCGATAGTAGCGGTGAGATATGCGGCATGATTCACCCGGATGTGCAGGACAAGGATTACCATATCTTGTCTCCCGGTGAGCCTCTTTTTATTCTGAATAACGGCGAGACCGTGCCGTTTGATTATCCAGAGGCGGTTTCTGTGGCTTTTGTAAACGAGGCTGCCTATTACGATCAGGCACATGGCCTATCGCTTATGCGAAAGCGGCATTTGAGCTGGGGAGATTAGAATATATCGCGTTGCTGATCGCGCAGTAGCGGTATATTTTCGCTAACCGGGAGCACAGCCATCCATTTGCATCGCCCAGCGTGGAAACGGGTCCGGCATTCGGATCCTGGCATTGGGTGAATACTCAATATCCTCTGGCAACAAGGCTGCGTCCAACTGCGCTTGCAACGCTGGCCAATCAATGTCGGCGCCGATAAAAACCAGCTCCTGTCGGCGATCCCCAAAGGGTTCTTGCCAGTGCTGCTTGATGTACGCATCCAGTTCTTCACTTTCGGGCCAGCGATCGCGCAATTCGCTTGCCCACCAGGTACCGATGGGCTCAAAGCTTGACAGCTTGCCAGCCAGTGAATATTCCACGACGAACTTCGGGCGCGTGGCGATCCATAAGTGGCCTTTGGCACGAATCACACCAGATAGCGGATTACTCAAAAGCTCGTTAATGGCCTCCGGTTGAAAGGGTCGACGAGCACGGTAGACGTGGGACGTCACGCCGTACTCGTCGGTCTCGGGTGTATGATCAGCGTATCCATAGAGCTCTTTTGCCCACATGGGATGCTCATGTGCTTTCTCGAAATCAAAAAGGCCGGTATCGAGTATCGACTCCGCCGGCACGTCAGAATAGTTCGTCTCTATGATTTCTACGTCTGAGTTTAGGCTGCGAATGATCTTGCGAGCGGTGTCCACTTGCTCTGGTGGTGCGGCGTCAACCTTGTTGAGTATCACAACATCAGAGAACTCGATCTGATCTGTGAGAAGATGAACGAGAGACCGCTCGTCTTCCTCACCCATGACTTCTCCTCGATCGCGGAGCGAGTCATAGCTGGAAAAGTCGTCGGGCAGATTCACCGCATCAACGACAGTTGCCATGGTATCGAGGCGGGCAACGTCGGACAGGCTTTCGCCGTCTTCTGAGCGAAAATCAAACGTCGCAGCAACCGGTAAGGGTTCCGAGATGCCAGTAGACTCAATCAACAGGTAATCGAAGCGCTTCTCTTCGGCGAGTTTCCTGACTTCAGCCAAAAGATCGTCACGTAGGGTGCAACAGATGCAGCCGTTGGACATTTCCACTAGCGTTTCATCTGTGCGGCTTAACTCTGCACCGGCGCGCACCAGGCTGGCGTCTATATTCACTTCGGACATATCGTTGACGATCACCGCAACGCGTCTTCCTTCTCGATTGTTCAGCACCCGGTTGAGCAACGTTGTTTTACCCGCACCGAGAAAGCCCGAAAGAACGGTAACTGGCAGACGTGTATCAGAAGTGCGTGCGGTCGACATGTGCTTACCTGCTGGTTAATGTAGCGCAAAACCTTATGTAAAAATGATACGGTATATCATCTGCGGTTTCGAGTATGAGGCACGATCATGTCTTGGACATTATAAGCGTTGCGTCTACGAATCTTGCGAACTATAGCTTAGTGGCGCATGAGATAAGTTTTAGGAAATTTGGATTATCGTGCAATTCGAGAGTTTTGAGTTTGCTTGAAATTGACAGAGCGTTAAATCAAGTGCCTCTAGCTTGGCCCTTTACCACAGCCAGTTAAATCTGATCAGTGCTCCGAAAAGTCGATTAAAATCTTGCCACGCTTTCCTCGCTCAAGCTGATGAGAGAAAGCGTTACCGGCTTTAGCTAGCGGATAGATGCTGTCGATAACCTCGCTGAAAGCGCCGGCCTTCATCAGCTCCTTTAGACGCGACATACGCGCACGATCGGTATCTGACTCCATCAAGTAGCCCCACTTCTTTCGTGAAAACACGCTGCGCAAGAAGCCCGTTAAGTCGAGCTGTGGCATAGTCGAGATAAACGTGCCCTGAGGCTTGAGGTACCCGCTACCTGAAGCAAATCCCAATGAGGGCGCGGTATCAAACACGATGTCGAACTGACCTTTCTTGTCAGGCAATTCGTTTTTGTCGTAAGCAAATGCCTCCACCGCACCCTGTTCCCCTACGAAACCCGTTTGGGAGGAATGACACACGCCGCATACCTGTGCGCCGAGATGCGATGCGAGCTGCACTGCGGTAATGCCGACACTGCCCGTGGCGCCCGTCACAAGCAGCTTTTGATCAGCTGCGATCCCGGCAATACGCTCTAGTGCCGTGATGGAGGTCAGTGCGCCACCGACAATCGAAGCGGCACCTTGCAGGGACACGTTGTCAGGTATCAATGCCAGTTTGGACGGGGGTATCGCCACATAGTCGCTGTGAAAAAAAGGACCGCGGAAGATGTTGGTATAGCCGACGACCTTGTCGCCGGGGTTAAACGTTCCGCCGCCACTCTCCACCACCCCGGCCATTTCGATGCCCGATACGACCGGCATTTTTTTGATCACGCGGGTCAGCGATCGTTCGCGTTTGCCCTCAGATGTCTCCCGTTCGAAATTGCTCAGGCCTGCAAAATGAATGCGGACCAGTACGTCGCCTGCACTCACCTCCGGCTTCGGCACCTCAGCGTAGGCAATATCGGGGACTGAACTGCCCCCTGCAAATCGGTAGCTGATCGCTCGCATCATGGTTGACACCTTAATAATGGACTCTGTATAAGAATGCCGCTCTTGACGGTGCACGCGCTTTTAACACCAGATAGACAACTTTGATATCTACCTCCTTGCCGGGACTTGGTCAGGACAGCAGTGTGCACCTCTCGAAGCTATCAGCAAGCCAAAAACTAGATTCGTTCGTCAGAATACTATACGTGCAGCTAGTAAAGACACCGGGATTAATAGGGAATAGACCTTGCGCGATAAGCCACATGCACTATAAAGAGATCAAAGTATCGTAAGCAAACCCCATCAGGAGATTGCAGTGGATAACTGG
>JBCCNJ010000166.1:0-8765 GCA_039025905.1 Pseudomonadota bacterium
AAGTCTGAAGCGCGCAGCAGCTGTACCTCACTGCGACGCAAGGATGAGCTCTACGCCGCCATGCGCGTCGAACTCGCCTACAAGCGGGAGGGCATGCTGGACATTCTTGATGATGAGTCTCGTTTCAGAGAGGCACAACGCCACTACAGCGACATGCATATGGTGTTTGATGCCGTTGAAGTCGCCTGTATGCAAGAGAGTTAGATCGCATGGGCGCGCGCAGGAAAAAGGGAAGCTTCCTCGCTGGTCTCGGCTGGGGCATGATCTTGGGATTCGCCATGATGCTAGCGCCCGTGCTGTGGCTGGGGCTGGACGGTACAGGGCAATGGTATAGCGCTCTGAGCGCACAGCTGCTGCAGCTATGGGCGCTGGCCCGAGAGAATTTGCGCGGCTCTACGTTACCATTTGCTCTCGTGTTTGCCGTGTACTGCTATCAGCTGTATCAGCTACACCAGCGTTTCCAAGTCGCCAAACCCGACATGCAGCGCGTGGTGCATCACGAACAGCTGCTAGATCTCTGCGCCAATCTGTTTTTTGGTATCGGCGTCATCTGGACGGCGATTGGTATGCGCGATGCCCTGCTGTATGCCCTGGGAGATCCCAACTCAGCCGCAGCGCAAGGCGCATTTACCGTGCTACAGCGCATGGTCGATGGCGGTATTCTGCTGGCCTTAAGCACCACTATTGTCGGCGGCGTGGGCGGCTACCTGATGCGCATCGTGAAATCGGTATCACTTGGTCGCGCAATGAACAATCTCTATATGGATGCCGCTCAACAACCGGGTAAAGATAACCTGGCCATACTGCGTCGCATTGAGAGTTTGCTCGCGCGCAATACGACCAAGGACCGTTCATCGTCGCTGTGAAACCGCCGTGGTTGGGTCCTTCACGAGAGGACGTGGAGCTAGAGTCTCTGCACACCGATGTAATGCGCTTTATCGCTATCCTCGGTCTGTGTCTCGCGGCGATTTTTTCTCTGGTACATTCGGCGTCGCAGCAGCCACAGTCGAATTCCCCGGATGAGCATCCTATCGCGATAGCAAGCGCGGATTCGAGGGCTGACCCCATCGCGCTCGCGGCCTCTTCCCCTAAAGCGGAACCGGTAACATCCCCGCTGCAGCCAACCGTTGCCCCGATCACTCCTGCGCCCGCTCGCCACGGCGAAGCAACTGCCCCGCAACCCGATACTTCGCCCGGGACAACGCCAACATCGCCAGCGACGCCAACACTCAGTCCTACCCAGAGTGCGCTGACAGCGAGAGCTGAATCCACACCCGAGACCAGGGCGGGTTTCTCTCTGGAGTTCGAGTCAGTACAGGCGCTGGAACAGCTGTTGCAGACAGGAAAGATCCAACTTTATATCCGCCAGGCAGACCGCTTCTGGTCCGTCGACATGAACGGTCAAAAAGTGCCGGTATCCGCACCAGACCAGTACTATCAAATGCAGGCTGATACCGTGCCTGCCGCAATCCGCACTATCATCATGGCGAGCACCGCCGATACTGTCGTCAGCTGGGGGGTTGCGCTCCCAGTCACGATCACGCGCCAAATACAGACCCTGACGGCATCACAAACGTCTGGCGAACTCCTCATCACAAGCGAGGCCGAAGTCACGCTAAATCCGCTATAGCCAGCAGGGGGAACGGCGACCCTGACCTACTTTCTGGCGAACAAGCGTTGTCTTGTGCATTCCATACGCCGGTGCCGGACCTACCGGGCGTCAGTGAATGCAATGCTTATCGGCCCTACTCGGGGCCATTCTCGGGATTCCTGATCGCGCGGATCTGTTGTACACTTGACATGCAGCCATATGGCTGCATATAATTATGCACCCATTTGGCTGCATTTACGATTATGGACGCTGTCTTCAAGGCACTCGCAGACAAAACGCGACGTCGATTGCTTGATCGCCTGTTTATTGAACAGGGGCAAACCCTGGGGCAGTTGTGCGACGAGATGGCAATACGCAGGCAGTCGGTGAGCAAGCACTTGAGTGTTCTGGAGCGCGCCGAATTGGTCAGCGTGATCTGGCGCGGCCGGGAAAAGCACTACTACCTCAACCCAATGCCACTTGCCGAGATCAATCGGCGATGGATAGATAAATTCACCCAGCATAGCAGTGATGCGGTGCTGAATCTCAAACGGGCTGTTGAGAAAACCGATGGTCCTGGCCGACACGAGGATTCCTCAGATGACACTACCTGAGTACCATTACGTGACAGTGATCGCTGCAACTCCGGAACAGGTCTGGAAAGCACTCACCACCGCCGAATTTACCCGCCAGTACTGGCACTCGACTCGCGTGCAATCGGACTGGCGCGAGGGCAGCGCGATTGAGTTTAGGGTCGACACTCCCGACGGCGAGGCGGTGGGTTGCTGCGGCGAAATACTGCTCGCCGATCACCCAAGAGAACTCAGCTATACCTGGCAATTTCCGGGCAATCCGGAGGTGGCCGATGAACCGCCCTCGCGCGTGACGTTTTTGCTGGAACCACTCGGCGACCATACGCGCCTGAGTATCACCCACGACCGCTTCATTAAAGACAGCAAGATGTTGGCGCTGGTGCGCGACGGCTGGCCGCTGGTGCTGGCCGGATTAAAAACGCTGCTGGAAACCGGCAGGGCGGTGGACTTTTCCATCCACTAGCGCGTCAAGGGCGAAGCAGGTCGATCGCAAAAAGTCCGGTCCCTGCGCCCTGCGCAGAGTGGATGGCACAGCAGCGGAACCTATGTCTTCTGGCCACCTCCCACAGACTTCAGCTGTACCGGTCGCCGGTGATTAAACTCGCCCACATGCTCATTCAATATCTCATGAAATTGGGCGACACCAGACTCATACGCTCCCATGGTGAAATGGGTGTTGGCCCCACTTTTTAGACCGATTTGCGCCTGCTCGCAAACAAAATAGTCCTCAGGCCCGAACACGCCGTTTTCAATGATGTCGAAGGCACGCTCCCAGTGTGCGGCCGCCTTTTCATCTTTGGGCTCTTCTTCAATAAAACAGGCGTGCACAACCGTAGTTTCATCTACAGCTGTAGGAAAGAAGGCCAGGTAGCTGATGTAATCTGGGTGCACGATAATTTCTACGTTCGGAAACAAATACATCGCGCAGGATGCATGGCGGCGAAGGTTCCACTGCTCTTTCGGCAACTCCAGGGCCTCTTCAAACTCCGTTCTCGCCACGACCGCGAGGATGTGGTCGCCCGAGCGCTCTGACAGCGCCACCGCATCCAAAAAGCCCGGCGCGACCGTCTTACGATGCAGGCGCTGAACGTGATAGCTATCCTGAAACGCCTCTACCAATAGCTTCCAGTTTGTTTTGAGGTGCTTGACGCTCTGCCGAAAAAATACGTGATCCGCCATCTTGAAATTGGCGAAGTCCGTTTCCAGCATGCCCATATGGCGTTCGATATCAACGCTGCCCTCTGGGTTGGGGCAGACAAAAATGAGGCCCTGAGAAATACCCATAGGCAATGCCTTCAGATTATGGCAACTCGCATCCAGAGTCGGAAAACCCTCTTCCTGCAGAGGGATATGGGTCAGGTCCCCTTGCAGGTTGTAAACCCAATTGTGATAGGGGCAGACAAAACTGGTTTTGTTACAGGTTTCTTCGGTATTGACCAGACGCACGCCGCGATGCCGACACACGTTGAGGAAGGCACGAACCACACCGTCTTTACCTCTGACCACCATAATCGGCGTGTCTAGAAGATCGTGCGTAATCACATCGCCCGGATTGGGGATCATGGAAACATGCCCGACCAATATCGGTTTGTCATTGAACAGGGCTGCACGCTCCTTTTGAAACCAGGCTTCGTCGGTATAAAAACGTGTATCTGAGTACCCCAGGAACGGCGGGACCGTATAGCCTGCGCGCACCTCCTCCAGCAGCCGACCAAAAATATCGGTAAAGTCAGGCTTATCCATAACAGCTATACCTCATACAGTTTGTCCATAAATGAGCGCCAGCGCAGTCTTCCTGCGGCGTCATAGTCTCTAACCATCGTCATCAGGCGAGCTCTGGTATCGCAGCCCAACATAGCAGCGGGCAGCAATGGGTCCGTGAGCAGCGAGCGAATCATCTCACCACCGAGCACGACAGTTTCTTTCAGTACAGCGGTCTGATCCGCTTGATTGATTCTGTTGAGTGCATCTTCGACACGCTGCAGGGAGTGCTTGTACTGCTTGCGCATCGCTTCGATATCCCACAGACCGATCAACTCATCGCGACAGCTTGAGTCGGTTTCACAAATCAAAAAACTTCCCGCCAAACTATCCAAGCCCAGTGATGAAACATCGGCTACCAGCGCGGGCAAGCCTCCGCCGATATTGTTGGGACGAACCCAAAGACCCGGACGCCAACGCTGCATACCTCGCAAGCGCAGCGCGCGGTTTTGCGCTCGAAATCGCGTGCTGCTCTCTAGCGCTAAATTCGCAGTGATGAGAACGCACCAATCGCCGCGCCACTCACACAGTTGATCTTCTAGGTGTCGCCAGCGCTGAATTTCCTCTCGCAGTGCAGCTCCCGCTCCGGATAGCGCGTATTGTCCGCGCTGCGCTTTGTACAACAGTCCATCCGCGACCAGACGAGTCAGTGCCACACGCATCTGGTTGGCGCTTAAGCCGAACACCTCGCCCGCAGCCAACAAGCGCCTGCTTCTACCCATGAGTTCGCCGTCGGCGTCAAGCAGTTCCAAGATCAGCTGCCGAGGTGTGAGAGCCCCGTTTTTGTTCAGTCGCGCTATCGAATTCACACCCGTATATTACAATATATGGCATCTTAATATCAATTAATGTAATTTTACATATTTGATACTAATTGACACATATTGTGCCAATATGTAAAGCTCCGAAAAATCGATATCACTAAAAAAGCGCTAAACTCCTCCGCCACGGCCCTACCATTCAGGACCCATCTATGCCCAAACGCGCTCTAATCTGGCTTATCCCCGCCGTTTTCTACGCCGTCTTTTTTTTCTGGTATACCAGCTTCAAGGGTGCCTTGAGCGAAGTCGAAATAGAGCGCTACCTCACCAGTATGACAGCGGCTGGTGCGGACCCGGAGCAGATCGCACTGATCGAGCAGTTCGCCAGAACAGACTCCGGCCGCCAATTTCTAATGGTGAACAACATAGAAATGAACAGGAGCCCGCCAGACGTGGCCGGCGCGGAGCCCGGATCTAGCTCAGAACAACTCATGAGCGAATATATGCAATATATGTTTCCGGCCTTATTATCTCGCGCCAGCCATCCTGTGCTGGCGGGCGTGGCGGTCTCACCCAGTCTCGATCTGGTGGGCATCGAGGGCGCTCAAAGTTGGGATCAGACAGCGCTGATGCGCTATCGGAGCAGGCAAGATCTGTTGGACATCGTCATCGACCCTGAATTTCAGGCCAGACACGAGTTCAAAGTAGCCGCGTTGAGTAAGACCATCGCCTACCCTATCGAGCCCGTGCTTTACCTCAGTGATCCGCGTTTGCTGCTCGCGTTGATACTGCTGGCACTCACCGCCTTGCTGGACGCCTTACTACTATCTAGGGCAAATCGCATTGCGCGGTCCTGAAAAAGGAGAGTTGGCCTAGCTTTACAGCACGTTGCGCTGACTCGCTAGGCCCGATTAGTTGGGCCACATAATGTATTCGTCGCCCTCTTCGAAAGGCACGCTTAAATCCTTGTCTATAGCAATCGCAGCTTCAGCCGCCGAAGGGTAGAGAGGCCCCCTGCCACTCGCTTGATGTGCATCCAGCAGCGCCAGCAGTTCGGCAACTACTTCGGGTTGTGAAGACGCTAGATTAACTTGTTCAGTCGGATCTTCTGCGAGATTAAACAACCACTGCTTATTCGGTCGCTCAGTAATCTGCAGTTTCCAATCGCCATGTCGTACCACGCGGTAATGCCCGCTCTGCCAGAACAGCGTATCCCTGTCCCAGTTGGCAATGCCCTCCTCCGAGGTCAGCGGCAATAGATCGCGGCCGTCAATGTCCAGTTCTTCCGGCACGCTAGCGCCCGCTGCGGCAAGCATGGTGGGCATGTAATCGATATGCGCCACGGGAACCTCCGATTCAGATCCCGCTTCAATTCTTGCAGGCCATTTCATCAATAGCGGGACCCGGATACCCCCCTCGAACTGGCTAATCTTCCAACCTCTGAAGGGCGCGTTAACCTCCGCCAATCCGAGATAACCCGCGCCACCGTTGTCGCTTGTAAAGAGGATGATAGTGTTGTCTGCGATACCGGCCTCTTCCAGGGCAGAAGTGATTCTGCCAATACTGCGATCGAGCGAGCGGATCATCGCGGCATAGACGCGTAGCCGATGGGGTTGAATGTCCCCCACAGCCTCATAGTCCTCGAGGGTTGCCTGCAGCGGTGTGTGCACCCCCCAATGCGCCAGATAGAGGAAAAACGGCCGGTTTTTATTGGCCTCGATCACCTTTATTGACTCATCGGTCCAATAGTCCGTGAGATAGCCATCCGGTTCAAAGCGTTCGCCCTCGCCCTGTTCACCAGAGCGCGCGAAGCTGTTCGCATAGGTCATCGCTGCCCACAGGAATTGATCGATCGGATCAAATTCAAGCTTGGCATTCACCACCCCCGGGTCGTTCTCTGGCAAAAAGAGTCCGCTGGACATCAGCAGGCTCTCGTCGAAGCCCTGCTCATGAGGGCTCATGCCGTTCTTGCGTCCCAGGTGCCACTTGCCTATATGCACCGTGTGATAGCCCGTCTCTTTGAGCAGCTCCGCGACAGTCACTTCCTCAGCAGGCAAACCCTGCAGCTCATAGGGCGGCTTGCCCTCCTCCACGTCAGGATAAAAAATCCCCGTTGGGCGACCGCCGTCCATGTCTGCTGCAATGCGCGACACCATGGGCATCATACCGGGGGGAGTCGGCGTAAATTCAAAGCCCGTGCGCGTGGGATAACGCCCCGTCATCATCATCGCCCGCGACGGCGCACAGGTGCCGGCTCCGGAGTAAGACTGGGTGAACGCGATGCCCTGGGCGGCGAGCTGATCAATATGTGGTGTTTGCACGCGACCACCCGCTACACCGCCGCCAAATGTCGAGATATCGTTGTAGCCGAGATCGTCCGCTACGATAAGAATGATATTAGGCGGACCGTCGGATCGATCGACAGCCTCAGTGGGCCCCTGGTCCCAATCGATGGAAAGGTTCGGTGCTATATCCGCCTCGCTATGGGCACGGTATTTCACATAGCTGAGCAACAGTGCATTTTGGTTCGCATAGACGACAGCGCCAATGACAAACAGAACAGCTACTGTGATCGCAACTCGGGTTTTCATCAGACATCCCACCGCTATGGCGATACATTCGAGTAGAAACGCTCGCCGGCTCCGTTTAGCGCAGTGTCATACGCAGGTAGTTTGCGCCGCTTGTTTACCGTCTGTCAGCAAGCTCTCTCACAGAGAGTCAGTAAGTAGACCGCGTGCTCTTACCAGCTGACCGGAAACTGGCGGCAAGGGTAATATATTGACATATGATATGTCAATATATGACGATGGCCAGCTCGCCAGCGGCGCCATGCAGGCTGGGATGCCTATGCAAGTACGGTATCTTCACGCAGCAACGAGGAGAGCGGGCAAGGTGACCTAGGCGCGAGGCGACGTTGAGACATGTCAATTGGTTTCGCCTCCAAGCTTGAAGATCGTCTTCTGAATAACCGACCCGACGGCCATGCTGCCAACTAAGCTGTGCGAAGCCGGGACGGGCAGTCAGTGATGACGCTTATTGGTCCGCAGCCAGCCGTCGAAAAACGGAGGCCAGCCGGGATTGGATGAGCCCTTGTCGCTGCTGCAGAGTGACGACAGGCGTGTTGTCCGGCAGATGTTGCCTGAGATCTTTCAGAAGAACGTTTCGTAGAACCGGTGGCGCAGCTTCCGGGCACTTAAAGTAGCGCGCCGAGATCAAACCCAGGGTCCTGCCGCTGGTATCAAACCAATTCACTACACCGGGATCAGTATGAGAGATCACGATTCTGACCTTGCCGTCATCATCGATATGAGCCTGCTTATTGTTGAGAGAGCTGTGGCGCATGTAGTACTCCATTGCCTCCCACTGCAGATTGGCCAGCTGCATGCCCCAGTAGTACGCCTGGGGCGCGTCGAACTCAATGATCACGGCTTCGTCTTGCTGACAACGATAGTGCCCACTTAAATATTGATTGGATTGCCAGGCGGTGGGATGGGAGACAATGGCAAGCGTTCCCGGGTCTGTCTGCAGATGCTCTCTGACCTTTGCTAAAAAGTAATCCGACTGAAAGTGCAGCCAGTCCTGGGTGAGCTGGAGATTCGCTTCTAGCTCCGCTCGCGTTAACGGTGGCGGCGGGTAGCTGCCCCCGATGCGCTCGATTTTCATTTGGGTAGCAGGTTCTTCAGTCTCCCAATCGCAATAGTATTGGCGCACCCATATTTCACAGTCTCCTTCAGGTAAGGCAATCCAATGACCCTCATGAGGTGTGGCGCTCAGCACGATATCGATTTCCTGGTTATCCCCGAGCATCTCGGGGTTGGTCAAGTTATCGTGCTCAGCCACCATGGCGTAGCCCTCATGGTTCGCACAAGACCCCTTCCAGGTGGTGAGCTGAAAGCAGCGCGCCGAACCTCGATGCCCTGTCAGGCGATAGCTGTAGTCTCCGTGCAGATTGGCGATATGGTAGACAGCGTCTGCCGCCGGCAGCTGATATTGGCGCAGAATCGACATGCATTTGATTAGCGTGGGATGAGCCCTGTTGCTTTCCAGAAACATCAGCGC
>JBCCNJ010000167.1:0-8644 GCA_039025905.1 Pseudomonadota bacterium
GCCTCACGCAGCTGAGTGACGAGCAGATAAGCAAGTTTCCCTACGAATTAAGCGGAGGACAACAACAACGAGCGGGGCTGTGTCGCGCAATGATGCTCAAACCCCCCATCCTACTGCTGGACGAGCCTTTCGCCGCGATTGACCCTATCACTCGCGACGATATTCACCAACAGTTGAAAACACTACACGCGGCGGAACCCAGCACGGCCGTACTGATCACTCACGATATGCGTGAGGCCATGCTATTGGCAGATTACATTGCGGTCATGGACTCTGGAAAGATTTTGATAACCACCACAACGGAGCAGCTGCGTCGAGAGTACCCTGGCAAATCCCCTGAGGATGTGCTGCCGCTGTTAATGGCAGCGGATAAGACGTGAGCTCAGCTAAGAAAACGCTGGCGATCTCCGCGCTGGTTGTGGTCATACTCATGAGCGTGCTGTTTGTACTCACCAGGTCCACAGGCCCCGGCGCGATCAGCATAGGTTCGAAGATCTTTCCGGAAAGCTATGTGCTCGCCGAGGTCACGGCTCAGCTACTGGAATCCAACGGCATTCGCGTGGATCGAAAACTGGGCTTAGGCGGCACACTCATCGCCTACGACGCTCTCGAGGGTGGCTCTGTCGATCTTTATCCGGAATACACTGGCACTATCAGCCAGGTAATACTGAAAACACCCGGTATCAGTTCAAACGAGCTCAAAGCGGCGCTTGCCAAACGGGGATTGGCACTCGGCGTGCAACTCGGATTTAACAATAGCTACGCTGTGGCGATTTCGGGACCGATTGCCAGTAAGGACAGTATCGTAAACATCAGCGATCTGGCTGATCACCCTGATTTGAGGCTCGGTTTTTCATTCGAGTTTCTAAATCGTAGCGACGGCTGGCCCGCGCTCAAACAAGCCTACAATTTACCTCAGAGCGCATCGGGTATAGAGCACGCACTGGCCTACGCGGCGATCGCCAATAATAAGCTTGACGCGACAGACGCTTATACAACCGATGGTGAACTTGAAGCCTACGACTTGCGCCTTTTGCAGGATGACAAATCGTTTTTTCCCAATTACGACGCCGTACTCCTGATGCGCGAGGGGTTGCCCGAGAGGGTCAATCAGGTCCTCGCGAAGCTACAAGGGACGATAGACGCTAATACAATGCGATCGCTGAACTACCGCGTCTCCAATGACAAGCTCTCACCACAGCTCGTCGCTTCGCAATTCTTGAAAAAAGCGGGGCTGGTTACCGTCAGTAGTAGCGACGCACCGAATACCGCAAAGCGCATCCTCGGATACACCATCGTGCATCTGAAATTGACGTTCATCGCTTTGCTGCTGGCCTGCCTGATCGCCATACCCGCAGCGATGATGCTCGCCCGACACCACGCAATGGCAAAGACCCTGCTTTATATCACCGGCTTGATTCAAACCATACCAGCATTAGCGCTGCTGGCACTGCTGGTTCCAATCGTGGGACTGGGGGAGATACCTGCAATTATCGCCTTGTTTCTCTACTCCCTGTTACCCATTGTGCGCAACACCGTGACTGGCCTGTTCGCCGTAGATCCACTCGTGAAGCAGGTAGCGGCGGGCATGGGCATGACACCCCGTCAGCAGTTGTGGAAGATAGAGCTGCCACTTGCAGGCCCGATGATACTGGCAGGCGTCAAGACCGCAGCCGTCATCAGTATAGGTACGGCAACTCTCGCGGCGTTTGTCGGCGCCGGAGGTCTGGGGGAGCCTATCATCACCGGACTGACCTTAAACGATCACAGACGGATATTGGAAGGCGCCATTCCGGCAGCCCTCCTTGCGATTATCGTCGAGCTAGTTTTTGAAAGCATTGAGCGCATCACAGTGCCTCCCCATTTACGAAACTAAAACCAGCAGCGTGTAGCGGTTACAAAAAGCTGCTAGGCTCTCTCTCCTAAATGCTAATAGAACAGGGCAATCGATGCCCCCCGCAAACACTGTTTTCGCGACACATCAGCTGCGCGCATTTTGTGGCGTCGAGGATTCGAGTCTCGCAATTAAAGCGCACGGCAATCCTTGCGAGGTCACACTCATGACCTCGTCAATGATGGAAGCACCGGAGCCCTCAGGTCTAACTCAGTGCTTTAGTTGGCCGCTAGGCGAACGCAGCGCGGCGGTGCGATGCTTCACGGCCGCAGGCAAGGAAATCAATCTTTGCGGACACGGTCTTTTATGCAGTGCCAGTATCTGGATGCAGCAATGGGACGGAAGCGGCACCCTGCATATGAATGGGCTCAGCGTCATATGCGATGGCGATAGCGATACGGTCTGGCTGCAATTTCAGGCTGCTGACATCACGCCCTGTGAAGTACCAGACTGGTGCGAACAAGTGTTCGGCCAAGGCGCGATTGCCGCGGCGACATCCGGGTCCGAAACTGACTATCTGGTGTTACAGTGGCCGCCAGACTCAAAGCTGCAGCTACTTCCAAGACCGGGAAAACAGCTAGTGGACCATACTCAGCGCGCTGTCATCGTCACCCGCCCTACCCGGGGTGCTGAGAGTGCGATTGCAGATATCCACTATCGATATTTCGCACCCCAGTATGGTGTGGCTGAAGACAGCGCGACCGGCTCAGCGCTGAGAATACTGGCAAGCTATTGGGCAGAGCTCCGCTCTGATAGTCTCCTGAAGGCCTATCAGTGTTCGCAGGAAGGTGGACTACTATTGAGCCGGCTGCAGGGACCTCAGGTATGGATAGGCGGCAGGATTGCTCGCAACGCAAAGGAGAGTGCAAGTTTTGAGCAACAACATTGAACAACAATACAAACAAACTCGAGCGCAGTCGCTGGCCTTCTGCGAACCTCTGAACGACGAGGACTGTTCGCTGCAGGCAGCCGATTTTGTGAGCCCACCTAAATGGCATCTAGCCCACACTAGCTGGTTCTTCGAGACATTTTTGCTCAAGCCCTTTGCTGACGGCTACCTTACGCCAGATTCGCGATACGAGGTGCTATTCAACTCCTACTATAATGGAGTAGGAGAGCAGTTCCCTCGCCCAAACCGTGGCCTGTTGTCGCGCCCAACACGGTCAGACGTTATCGCATACCGAGCACACGTGGACGCTGCGATGAATACTCTACTGAGCGATCGGGCTCATCCAGAGCAGGCCACGATTGCCGCGCGCACCACACTGGGTGTAGAGCATGAACGTCAACATCAAGAGTTGTTTTTTACTGACATCAAATACTCCCTTGCAGTCAACCCGCTTCTGCCCACTTATATTGAAGGCACCCCAAGTTCACGCATACCGAACCGACCGAGCGAATGGCACCGCTACGAAGGTGGGTTAACAGAGATTGGCCACTTTGGTAGCGAGTTTTGTTTCGACAATGAGCTGCCGCGACACAAAGTGTTTGTCGCCGCGTTTGAATTGGCTGATCGGCTGGTAACAAACAGCGAGTATCAGGCCTTTATCGACGACGGTGGCTATCAACGGCCTGAGCTATGGCTGTCTGACGGCTGGACCACTGCTAATCAACAAGGATGGCAAGCGCCACAATACTGGTTGCAGCATGCAGGCGTAGCTGCTGAGTACACACTGCATGGCGTTGTTCCCAGAGAGTCTGATGCCCCCGTATGTCACGTAAGCGGCTATGAGGCAGACGCCTACGCCAGATGGGCAGGTGCTCGCCTGCCGACCGAATTCGAGTGGGAGCTGGCCGCTGTCTCAGCTACGAGCGACACTGCCACCGACTCAGTCGCCAGCAGCGAAGTCGCTTACTTCCATCCGCACGCGTCCAACGGACACGCCGGGCTGCGGCAACTCTACGGTGACTGCTGGCAGTGGACACAAAGCGCTTATGGCGCATACCCGGGATTTGCGCCCTCTTCAGGCGCTATCGGCGAATACAACGGCAAATTCATGAGCAATCAGTGGGTGCTGAGAGGTAGCTCTTGCGTTACTCACCGAGATCAGGCTAGAGCAAGCTATCGCAATTTCTTCTATCCCCAGGATCGCTGGCAGTTCAGCGGCATACGCCTGGCGCGCAATACGAGTGGCAATTCATGAATAAGCCAGAAAACGACGCTTTTGATCCATCCGAACGTGCACCTGGCAATGTGCGCTTTCGCAATGAACACCCCGATGCAGGAGATTCCACTGCGGAGCTGATCGAGGGACTGAATAGCTCACAGAAGTTCATCAGCCCAAAATATTTTTATGACCAGCGCGGCTCGCAACTCTTCGATGAGATCACGCGTCTGCCAGAGTACTACCCCACTCGAACCGAGATCGCGATTTTGACTGAGCATAGCGCAGAAATCAGCGAGGCCTGTGGGCAAGGTTGCTTATTCATCGAACCCGGCAGCGGCAGCTGTGAAAAGGTGCGCCTATTGCTCGATGCCCTGCAGCCACAAGCCTATGTGCCCGTCGATATCTCAGCGGACTTCCTGCTACAGGCAGCGACCAAATTAGGTAGAGAGTATCCATGGCTGACTATCAAGGCTATCTGCGCCGATTTCAACGACAGCTGGTCCTTTGTTGATGATCTACCCACGGGTAAACGCGTCATCTTCTATCCCGGTTCGACAATAGGCAACCTCGACCCAGCCAACGCACTGACTTTCTTGAAACGAATCCGAGCGGTGATGGGAGAGGATGGTGGTGTGCTGATCGGGGCCGACTTACACAAAGCGTCATCCGTATTGAATGCGGCTTACAACGACGCGCAAAACGTTACTGCTGAGTTCAACCTCAACGTTTTGAATAACGTGAATTCCATCCTCGACTCAGACTTTGATACAAACCAGTTTACCCATCGCGCCTTCTATAACGTAGACCGACGGCGCATCGAGATGCATTTGATAAGCAAGCGAACACAGACCGTGCATTACCCGTCAGGTGTGATCGAACTTCAAGCGGGGGAGAGTATCCATACTGAGAACTCTTATAAATACACCACAGCAGGGTTCGCCGAGCTCGCCGAATCAGCAGGTTTGCGTGTTTCGCAGAGCTGGATAGATGAGGAACAGCTATTTAGCGTGCACTATCTGCGCGCTGCACAGTAACCGGGTAGCGCTGAACAAGGCTACTGAGAAGCGTTAGGATTCAACGACCTGCACGCCTTTCCAGAAAGCGATCCGGCCGGCAATTTCACTAGCTGCCGACTTTGGCTCAGCGTAGTACCAGGCCGCGTTAGTATTAGTCTGGCCATCCACTTCAAGCGAGTAATATTCCGCCGTACCTTTCCAACCACAAATAGATGTGTGATCACTGGCGCGCAGAAAGGTCTGATCCACATCATCAATAGGGAAATAGTGGTTGCCCTCTACCACCACGGTGTCGTCGGATTGTGCGATGGTTTGATTGTTCCACAAGGCTTTCATGCAGCTGTGCTCCTAAGGCGTTGAATTGAATTTGATCGCAGATGATATGCTTAGTAAACACTGTAGGCTTGATCTGCTATTTGTCGTCAAAGGCAGACTGGTAAGCAGGGCGCTCTGCCAGTCGTCGCAGGTAGACGGTGAAGACCTCATCACTGCATAATTGGTAGACCCTCGCCCAGCGAACATTTTGCCCCATAACACAATCTGCTGCGGTAAAACGATCTCCGCTGATGTAACCGCCCTCAGCGAATCGCTTTGCGAGCTGAGGTTCAACTTCATCTGTGAACTTGGTCTTGTAGCGAGCGATCGTGTGTTCGTCGCGCTCAGTCTCCGGCAGCAGATCGGTATGAAGTCGCAGCTGCCAGAGCATCATATCAACCCAGCTGGCACCAAAATGTAGCATCTGTAGATAATCTGCTCGAGCAGTGGAAAACGCGTCAGCGACAGGTGCCAGCTGCTTCTCCGGATAGATGTCGGCTAACAAAGAGACCATTGCGCCGCTTTCTATCATCGTAAACAGGCTATCATCCTCCAGCGTGAGCTCAAGCACGGGCACCCCGTGATTCGGATTTCTAGCGAGCGCATCGGGCTGATAGTGCTCACCCTCGAACAGCGCCATTTCCTTTACCTCAAACCCATCCCCCATCAGCTCATGCAGCAACCATTTCACTCGAGCGCTACGTGAGTTAGGGAAGTGGTAAAGTTTGCTATGTTTGATCTTCACGAGGGTCAGGCGGAGGAGGCGCGTTTTGCTGCCGGCGCGTCGGCGCTGCTATTGAGCTCTGCAGTCGACTGCATTAGCTCTGCAAGCTTCTCCAGAAGTTGTGCGCGTTGCTCAGGCGTCTCCTGGGTACTTTTAAAGACGTGGCTGGGATGTTGTTCTCTGTCTAGCCAGAACTTTCCACTGACCTTACCAGCCTCTGTCGCAACGGCCAGCCAGACGGCGGTATCGGCCCCTTCTTCGGGCGATCTGAGCAAGCGCTTGGTGATTTTGTAGAAGGTTGTAAGTGAGTCCTCAATCCCGGGTGTGTCTGCCCAACCAGGATGCATGGCGTTCACAATGATGCCATCCTCCGCCCAGCACTGGGCCCACTCTTCTGTCAATATCATCAGGCCACGCTTCGCGCGTGCGTAGGCGACCGAACCCGAGTAACTCCCTTGCTCACTCTGCAGATCCGAGGGATGGATTCGTTGAGTGTACATGCCGCCGGACGAAACGTTGACAACCCGAGCCTCATCCGCCTTCGCAAGTAGCGGCTGCAGGCGTTCCGTTAACACGTACGGTGACAACAATAGCAGTGCGAAGCTTTTCTCAAATCCCTCCACCGTTTCCTGTCGTGGATTGAAGAGTGCGCCGGCGTTATTCACCAGAATATCGATTGCGGTATCCGCGGCCAACAATCGATCAGCAAGGGCATGCACCTCGCTCAACAGGCTCAGATCCGCGATTTCAACGGCGACGTTCTCGTTGCCAGTAGACGCTCTGATTGATTCAGCAGTCGCTTCCGCTTTTCGTGGATCGCGGGCAACCAGCGTGATGGATGCGCCGAAGCCAGCCAGCGCCATGGCTGCTGCTTCGCCTATACCGGAGGTAGCGCCCGTGACAATCGCGTGTTTGCCTTCAAGATAGGCGGAGACCGGTTTCCAGGATTTTCTGGCCCGTTTGTAGCCGAGTCGAGTAAAGCGCCAAAGCCCTGGGAAAATACAGCGGTCTTGTCTGGCGATAGATGCCGATGCCTGGGGGGCATCGAACTTGTCCTCCAGCGCCGCTTTCATGCCGTCCATGGTGCTCTTTGCCACTTTCGCCATCATCGCAGGGTAAATCCGGTTTGCTGCAGCCAGAGCGGTATTGAATTGGAACTTGGCGATGTAACGGACGCTAGTGCCACCATCGGTTTCATCAAACACGATCTCTTCGAGCGCCGTGAAAACGCTGGAGTCCACTGTCATCAACATTCGCTTGTTAGTTTCGAACTCAACGATCGTGTAATTCAGTGAAAAACCAGCTTTCATATCAATCTGAAATTCACTGCCTACAGCAGGTAAGCCATCCGTGATACGAGTGCCTTTGGCGACGCCTGGGTCCCATTCATCGATACGATTAAAGTGAGAAATATAGGCAAAAACCTGGGTCAGGGGCCGGTCGACAACAATCGTTTCGTCTAGCGTGACGGTTTTACTCATTGGTTACATCCTCCACTTTAGGAATACGATAGCCGCGGCTATCCGGTTCAGGGAGGGTTTGCAGACTTATTACCTAGCCAGCTATTGGTAAAGAGTATTTCTTCAACGGGCTTACGTTTCAACTTAGTCAGCTGTTTAACCGGCTTACCCAGGGGCACCAGCGACGCGATCGCCCAATTCTCGGGAATATGCAATAGTTTCTGGATTTGCGGCTCACAAGCGACTCCCCAGGTCGTCATCGTTCCGCCTAAACCCTCATTGCGTGCAGCCAACAAAATATTCCACACTAGTGGATAAATAGAACCGCCTCCGACTAAACCTACTCGATCCAGATCCTTGTCCATACTCGCTACAACGCTGAGATCAACACAGATCACCAACAGTGTCGGCGCAGTTTGAATATGCTTCACCAGCCATAAAGGAGGTTCTGCCGCGGCAACCTCCTGGTCGCTGACTATACTGGGCTTAACCGTATTGAACGGGCCTTCACCCGCCTGCAGCTGCAACAGATAACGTGTCGCCGCTGGCAGTGATAGCGCTGTCAACTCGTCCCGCACTCCAGGGTCAGTCACATTGATAATTCGCCAACCCTGCCGATTGCCACCGCTTGGGGCGAAGCGCGCGTTCTCTATGATCCTGTGAAGCACATCATCGGGAACGGGCTCCGGGGTAAACTCGCGGCAGGCAAAAGTGGTGCGCATGACTTCGTATAAGTCCATTTACCGATCTCAGTGACTTAGCCAAGGTGCCATCACGCTAGCTGTAGCTGTTTTATCACTCGCTGCTTCTCTCACCGGTGAGAAGATTTTTAGCCTGTTGAGCCATGTTTGCGGCCCAACTGTCCAACACAGGTTTGACATCATCCGCCGTCAATTGAGTGGTGTCGTTCGGTAAGTCCTTCCCCACACCCTTGTAGATGGCCTCGGCGACCGACTTACCTGACTCACTATCGGTAGCCTTGCCTTCCACCACTAGTTGAACTATCTGGTCCCGCGTGCCAGTCGCTGCCTGCCCCAAGCCGATGACAGCAGCTACAGGCAATAGCTCGATGGCTTTCATACCTTCATCACCGATATACACGCCTGTGATTGCGTACTGAATCTCGA
>JBCCNJ010000168.1:0-8595 GCA_039025905.1 Pseudomonadota bacterium
CCGATTTATCGAAGAGGGTGCAAGAGTACTGGTATGTGATATTCAAGAAGAGACTGGTATCGCATTCGTTGAATCCTGCGGTGATAGCGCTAGTTTTATGCTGTGCGATGTGACTAAAGAAGAGCAGGTGGCCGCCGCCATGGATGAGGCCGTTGCGCGCTTTGGCAAACTGGATATTGTCTTTCACAGTGCGGGGATCGTCGGTTCAGTGGGCCCTATTGCGACGACACCCACCCCAGAATGGTTGTTTAGTATCGATGTATTGCTGCATGGCACGTTTTACACGTTCAAGCATGCTGCCCGGGTGATGTTACCGAACCGATCGGGCTCGATTATCAGCATGGCGAGTACAGCAGGTGTGCAGGGCGGATTGGGGCCACACGCTTATGCCGCGGCCAAACATGCGGTGGTGGGTCTGACCAAAAATATTGCAACTGAGCTGTGTCACAGTGGTATCCGGGTCAACACCATTGCGGCGGCCAGTATGGCAACGCCCATGGTGGCTGCTGTGTTAACCGGCGATCCAAGTGATATTGAAGGTGCGAAAGCGGCGTTGACCGAGGCGTCCCCATTAGTCGGTAGGCCTGGGCTGGCGGAGGACGTCGCCAATGCGGCCCTGTGGCTAGCCAGTGATGAATCGGGCTATACCACCGGGCACACTCTGACCACAGATGCCGGCATGACCATTGGCGCTACCGTGGGAGAGCAGAACTTTGCCGAGTATGCGCCGATTATCCGTGAAGCAGGAAAGAGCGGCCTGGAAAGCTAAACGCTTTTAGCAAACCCAAGCAAAGGCCGTTTCAAGAGGCGAGCTTATCGAACTCCAGCTCCGGGAAGCCGGCGTCGGCCGATTCGCGCAATTTATCGTAATACACATTGGCTCCACCAAAATAGATGAGCACCCGCGGCTTCTTGTTTTCGATATTAGCGCCCATCATCCACGAGTTGACTTTATGGCCTTCCGCCATCAACGTCTGGTTGTGAATTTCCTCGGTATGCTCTGACCACGCATCCTCTGCTTGCGCCAGTGGCGAACACACATCGTAGCCTTCGTCTTCCATCTTCTTGATGCAATCGGTAATCCAAATCGCGTTCTGTTCTATCGATGTAGGCAGGTTTGCGAAAGGTGCTTGCGGCCCGGTCACTGTGAAGAAGTTGGGGTAGTCAGCAACGCAGACTCCCATGATCGATTTCGATTCCGATTTCCATTTGTCTTTTAAAGGTGCACCGCTGCGACCGCGAATATCCACCGCCTCAACGCCACCGGTGTAGGCCTTAAAGCCAGTAGCTAGCACTATGATGTCAAATTCGTAGTGGTCCTTGGTGGTGCGAATGCCCGTTTCCGTGATTTCAACGATGGGCTCTTCATCCTTAATATCGATCAACGTTACGTTGTCGCGGTTGAATGCTTCATAGAAACCATGGTCCAGCGGGGGTCGCTTCGCAAACAGAGGGTAGCCCTTCGGTGTGAGTAAATCCGCGACTTTTGGGTCCTTCACGATGGCTTTCATTTTGCCGATGATGAAATCGGCGGCCGCTTTGTTTGACTCTGCATTCGTGAGCAGATCGTCAAAGGTTTCAAACACAAAACGGAAGCTGCCTCGGGGCCAGTGCTCTTCAAAAATCCGTTGTACATCACTCTCGTGCGTGTCTGCCAAATCGCGCCCAACGGGACTGTCAAAGGCCATGCCAAAAACATGATTGCGACACTTATCGACAATATTGTCGTAGTTGTCTTTGATTTCTTTTTCCCACTCGGGGGTCATCTCTTTTTGTACAGCCGGCATCACAAAGTTGGGCGTGCGCTGAAATACCGTCACGCTGCCAGCGGTCTCCGCCATCACCGGCAACATTTGCACAGTCGTTGCTCCCGCACCAATGATGGCTACGCGTTTGCCCGCATAGTCCAAACCTTCCTGGGGCCAGCGAGCGGAATGAAAGCACGGCCCTTTAAACTTCTCTCGCCCCTTGAGATTAGGAATATTGGGCTCAGAGATCATGCCCATGCCGCTGATAAAGTACTTGCAGGTAAACTCTTCGCCCGCTGCGGTTTTTACCAGCCACTTACCGGTATCATTTTGAAAGGTGGCACTAACAATTTCTGTGTTGAGCTGGATATGGGGCCACATGTCGCATTTGTCGGCGACAAAATGCATATAGCGATGGGTTTCCTCCCAGCCGGGATAGCGTTGTGACCAGGTCCATTCCTGCAGAATCTCTTTCGAGAACGTTAGGCAATAATAGTAGCCTTCGCTGTCGGTAGCTGCGCCTGGGTAGCGGTTCCAGGTCCAGGTACCACCGATATCCGAGGCCTTATCGAAAACCTTAAAGGAAAGGCCCGCTTCGCGTAGGTAGTGAATGAGACAGAGGCCTGCAAAGCCGCTGCCAACAACAATGGCATCGTAATCTGTTTGCTCTGATTGCTTAGCGTTCATAGCGGTGGACCTCATGTTATGTTTCTAGTGCGCACCTTGCGATAGTGCGTTGAGCAAGCTAGCAACCGGATGAGTCGGAGAATAGCGCTACTCTAGTCTGTGTTCTCTAAATCTAGGTTCTCTAAAAAGTGTCCGTATTTTTTCATCGCTGCCGCACGCTGTGTGGGCGTATGGTAGCTGGGGAATAAGCCTTCCGCAGGCTTGTAGTCGCGCAGTACAGTGCGTGCGACCGTTATCTTATGCACTTCAGAGGGGCCGTCCACGATACCCAGTTCAGGGATATTGGCCCACATGTTCATCAAGGGGACTTCGTCGGATGTGCCGAGACTGCCGTGTAAATGCATGGCGCGATAGACGACTTCCTGCAGTATTTTGGGGGTGGCCGCCTTGATGGCTGCGATTTCTTTGCGTACCTCGCGATTGTATTCCTTGTGCTTGTCGATCAACCAAGCCGTGTACAAAACGTGTAAACGGTACTGCAGGATTTGCGTATAGCTATCCGCTATCTTCTCCTGGGTGAGCTGTTTCGTAGCCAGCGCTTCGCCTTTAGTCACACGGCTTTGCACGCGCTCGCACATCATGTCCAGCGCTTTTTTTAATACGCCAACGCTGCGCATCGCGTGGTGTACGCGACCGCCGCCGAGACGAGTTTGTGCGACTAAGAAGCCTTGTCCTTCCTCGCCCAGCAAATTGTCAGCCGGCACTCGACAATCGGTGAAGCGAATATAGGCGTGCACGCCGTCGCCTTGCTCTACATAAGGGCCCACAGCTGAGTTGCGAAGGATGTCCATGCCCGCGCGATCTTTTTCGACCAGAATGATGGAAGCACCCTCGTGGATTGGTACGTCAGGGTTGGTCACAACCATGACCAACAAAAATTCGGAGAAGCGCGCGTGCGAGGCGAACCACTTTTCTCCGTTGATAACCCATTCGTCACCAACGCGCCTGGCGGTGCAAGTAAATTCCGCAGGATCAGAACCAGCTTGCGGCTCGGTCATGGAATAGCAGGAGGCGATCTTGCCATCGAGCAGCGGCTGCAGAAATTGTTCTTTCTGCTGCGGCGTGCCGAAGTGGGCTAGGATTTCCGCGTTGCCCGAATCCGGTGCCTGGCAACCGAAGACGCTGGGGCCGAAGCGGCTGCGCCCTAAAATTTCATTCATCAATCCGAGCTTGACCTGGCCGTACCCACCGCCGCCGAGTTCGGGGCCAAGATGGCAGGCCCACAAGCCCTTCTCTTTTACGATGTCTTTCAACGGTGCCATGGCGGCAGCCGCAGGTGAGTTCGGGTCCCAGGGATCGCCCGGCCCCCTGAATACCAGGTCGAGGGGCTCGATCTCCTCCCGCGTAAAGGTGTCTATCCAGTCTAACTGGGCCTGGAATTCACTGTCTGTTTCAAAGCTCCAGCTCACGCGCCGTTCCTCTGCTAACTGTCCCGATTAATACGGTAGCAAACGCAAATTGGCTGCTTCCGGATTGCGCAAAGTGTGTTCAGGTTGACTTCGCGATAACCTAGTTTAAACTTACTAGACACAAACAAGCAAATAAAAACGCATTCCAGGGACCCCATGAGTAGTAAAAAAGTGTGGCTGATAACAGGCGGTTCGCGTGGTATTGGCCTGGCGATAGTAGAGCGTGCCTTGGCTAGTGGAGACCGGGTTGCCATTGTAGCGAGGGGCGAAGAAACCCGAGAATTAGCCACCCAATTCGGCGACGACTGCCTGGCCTGCTGTGTTGATGTCACTCAGCGTGGGCAGATCGATGCGGCGGTTTCGGACATCACATCCAGGTGGGGCCAAATCGATGTTGTGGTTAACAACGCAGGGGCGCATCGCGGCGGTAAAGTGCATCGTTTGTCTCTGGAGGATTGGCAGACTGTCCTCGATACCAACTTGACCGGTGCATTGAATGTGATTAGCGCAACGACACCAGAGCTCACAGCGGGTAGTGCCATCATCAACATTGGTGCGGTGGTTGGCTTTCGCGGTTTCCCGGGTGACGCGGCCTACGCTGCATCAAAATCCGGTATCGCAGGGCTCACGCGCGCGCTGTCGATTGAACTTGCGCCGAAGGGTATTACGGTTAATCTAGTGATTCCAGGGCTGGTACTCACCGATATGACCCAGGGACTTTCTGATAAAGCGCTCGAGTCCATGCGCGAGAAAATTCCCCTAGGACGCTTTGGTAAACCGGAAGAGATCGCTGAAGTGGTGGAATCGACGGCAAGAGCCCGCTATATGACAGGCGCGTTTGTACCGGTTGATGGTGGCTTGATGAGCAGCTTCGGCGTCCTGGGATAGCGAAGTGTCTGAAACGTATCCCCGACTGGCGGCATGGGTCAGCAACAATCTGGGTCGCCAGAACGCGAAAGTTGCGCGAGAGCTAAGCGGTGGTAACTCCAACGTGACGCTGCTGGTGGATACGGATGAGGGGCAACTCGTTCTGCGCACGCCACCGGCTGAGACAATTTCCCCCAATGCCCATCGCGGCGTGGAGAGAGAGGCCCGGGTCATGTCTGCGCTCAGCGGGCATGCCCCGGTGCCGGCTGTCCTTGGTTGGTGTCCGGACGATACCGTGATCGGCCGTCCTTTCGCGCTTATTGATTACGTGGATGGTCTCTCCATCACCGATACACTTCCCGCGTCATATAGTGGTGAGGATGCCGTCAATAGCTTAGGTGAGCAGCTGACAGATGCGCTCGCCGACATCGCAACAGCTCCCTGGTCAGAACTGGGTCTGCAAGACTTTGGCAACCCACAGGACTTCGTCAAACGCCAGATCGAGCGCTGGTTGAAGGTGCGTGCTGCCGCACCGGTACGAGAGCTACCTGAACTGCAAACGTTGGGACAATGGTTGTTGGATCACTTGCCGACATCCTCCCCGGTAGGAATCGTTCATAACGACTATCATCTGGACAATACGCTGTGCCATGCGGACAAACCTGAACTACTAGCGGTCATAGACTGGGAGATGGCAACAATAGGCGATCCCCTCGCGGATCTCGGCCTGTTTCTGATGTTTTGGGGGCCGCGCAAAGTTGAACCGCCGGGCTTTCAACATGTGCAGGCGGTGACGCGTCAGGTAGATACGGTCAGTCGACAAACCCTGGCAGCACGCTGGTCAGATAGTACGGGTTTCGCTTTGGATCATCTGGACTTCTATTTATGCTTTGCCTTCTGGCGGCTTGCGGCGATTGTCGAGGGAGCTTACGAGTTGTACGTGGCGGGCAAGGTAGATACACCTTACGCCAAAGGCTTGGAATATGATGTGCCGGCGTTATTGCGAGAAGCGCAGCTAGCGCGAGAGGGAGATTGGTAGATGCAGATGCACAGCACCATGATGCACACCCCGATGACGGTGCAAGTCATCATGCAGTATGGAGCCAGGGTATTCCCTGATAGCACTATCGGTATATTCGACGGCGAGGTAGTTCAGCACAGCACCTACGCCGAGGTCGCCACCGATGCGTCACGTCTGGCAAATGCACTCAAGTCCTTGGGCGTGGCCTCGGGTGATCGGGTTGGCACCTTCAGCTGGAACAATCGCGCGCATATGAAAGCCTATCTCGCGATTCCATCCATGGGCGCGATCATGCACACCGTTAACATCCGCTTAGCACCGGAAGAGATTGCCTACGTGATCAATCACGCCGAAGACAAGGTGATTATTCTGGACGCGAGCTTGCGGGATATCTTCGCGCCGGTCGTTCCCCTGCTGAAGACGGTAGAACACATTTTAGTGTTTGGCGAAGCGCAAGCGCTGCCCGATATCGATACAAGCGACTATGCCACCCTGGTGGCTGAGCAAACAGATAGCTTTGATTGGCCTGAAATCGATGAGACCGCCGCCGCTGCCATCTGCTATACCAGCGGCACAACAGGCCATCCAAAGGGTGTGGTTTACAGTCACCGGACCACCTTTTTACATTCCATGGCCTCCAGAGCAACGGATACCTTCGGCATCTGCGAGCGCGATCGCGTTCTGCTGCTGCCGCCCATGTTCCATGCCAACGCCTGGGGCTTTCCCTACGCCGGCTGGATGAGCGGCAGCGATTTTGTGTTGCCCGGCCCCCATGTACAGCTCGATGGCTTAAAAAAAATGATTGCCTCTGAAGCCCCGACGATGACGGCCATGGTACCGACGGTGCTGGGTGATCTCCTCGCTGCCGGCGATGACGCGGGGCTTGATATGAGCAGCTTTAGAATGATTGTCTGCGGTGGCTCGGCTGTGCCTGAAGTAATGATCGAATCCGCCAGAACACGCTGGGATGTATCGGTACTGCAGGGCTGGGGCATGACAGAAACCAGTCCTCTATGCGCGCTGTCACATCCGCCGCGCGCACCAGAACCGGAGGGCGAGTTGTACTGGCGCACCAAAAGCGGGCGACCGGTATCCGGTGTGCAGGTTCGGGTGGTGGATGATGCCGGCGATGAAGTCCCGCACGACGGTCAATCGGTGGGTGAGTTGCAGCTCAAGGGTACCTGGATCACGGGCAGCTATTACCGCGATGAGTCACCTGAGTCGTTCACTGAAGATGGCTGGTTGCGAACCGGTGACATCGGACATATCGACGAGCGCTACTACACGCATCTGACGGATCGCACGAAGGACGTCATTAAGTCGGGCGGTGAGTGGATTTCGTCAGTGGATTTGGAGAACGAGCTGCTGGCGCACCCTAAAGTAGCGGAAGCGGCTGTGGTGGCGACCCCGGATGAACGCTGGCAGGAGCGGCCGTTAGCGGTCATTGTCCGCAACGAAGATTCCCTCACGGCACAGGAATTGCAGGAATTCTTGCGAGATCGTGTTGCGAAGTTCTGGATACCCGAGTACTGGTCGTTTGTTAGCGAGATCCCGCTGACCAGTGTTGGCAAGATAGATAAGAAGTCCCTGCGACTAGCACGCGAGAAGGGTGAACTAGCGGTGGATTACGTCCGTTAACGCGGGCTACACCGGATTCAAGTAAGGACTTGATTATGACAACCAAGACAGCCAAAAAGCTGGTAAGCAAATCCCCCAAGAGCGTCGTCAAGAAGAAGGCCAGTAAAAAGGCGGCTACTCGCATGACCCAGGCGGAGCGCACGGCCTTATCTGACCAGCGGATGTTCGACGCTGCGATCCACTTGATCAATCAGCATGGCACACAGAAGACCACGCTGAAAGAGATAGGTGAATTGGCCGGCTATAGCCGCGGACTTGCCAATTATCGCTTTGGTTCCAAAGAGGCGTTTTTGCATGAGTTATTCACGCAGTTTGATGGACGTTGGAAGGCCCATATTCAGTCCTACGTCGAGGAAAAAACCGGCATCGAAGCGATTCGTGCCGCTGCCAAAGCACTGCGGGATTTTCTCAAGCTGGAGTCGGGCTATATGCGCGCGATGTATATGCTGTGGTATGAGTCGCTAGGGCACGACTCCGTGATACTCAGTCGCCTATCGGATCATCACGACGTCTATCGCAAGGACGCGGCCACCTGGGTTCGGCAGGGCATCGCTGATGGCGAGATCCACGCCGATATCGATCCGGAACAGTTTGCCGTGCAGTATTGTGCCTACATTTTCGGCACGGTGTATCAGTGGTTGGTGAAGGCAGATGCCTTAGATCTGGATGCGCTGTTTGAGGATTACGATTCAAATGTTGTCAGACTACTCACCAAATAGAGGGATGGGTCATGGCTTTTCTAGAGAGAGATAATAATAAAAAGGTGTACTTTGAAGACTACGGTAAGGGTGCAGACGCCGTGGTATTGATTCACGGCTGGGGCGCTGGCGTTCGCGCCTGGGACTATTCCCTGGATGCTTTGATCGATGATGGGCATCGGGTAGTCGCCATAGACCATCGCGCTTGTGGTCGCTCAGACAAAGACTTTGATGACGTGGGTATTAGCGCGATTGCAGGTGACGTGGTGGCCTTGGTTGAAAAACTTGAGCTTTCAAGCGTGGTGTTGAACGGCTGGTCGTTGGGCGGTGCTGTCGCCGTAGAGGCGGCTACCCAACTGAAAGCGCGCTGCGTGGGTCTGTTCCTAACCTGTGCCGCCAGTCCCTGCTATTTGCAGAAATCCGATTATGCGCATGGCGGTACGGATGAAGCGCTTGCCGATACGCTGGCTGCCATGTCAGCGGATCGCGTTAATTTTCTAGCGACGCTTTCTCAGGGCGTATGTGCC
>JBCCNJ010000169.1:0-8528 GCA_039025905.1 Pseudomonadota bacterium
AGGTGCGCTGGTACTATCAGTTCGTCCACCACGATTTGTGGGACTATGACCTACCGGCGCAACCCATCGTCACTGATCTGACGCACGAGGGAAATTCCATTCCCGCGGTAGTACAGCTAACGAAGCAAGGGATGGTCTTCGCCTTCAATCGCATTACCGGCGAACCTCTGTTTGAAATTGAGGAGCGCCCGGTACCGCAGTCCAGCGACGACCCTAGAGCCAGCCTGTCACCCACCCAACCTTTTTCCGAGATCGCGCTGGTACAGCAGGGCATGACGCCAGAAGACGCTTGGGGCTTCACCTTCTGGGATCGAAACGCCTGCAAGAAGCGCATAGAATCACTACGCAGTGAAGGTACTTACACGCCGCCTTCTGAACAGGGCAGTATCGTCATGCCTGCCTCCGCCGGTGGCATGAACTGGGGAGGCGGTGCAGTGATGCCGGGTTCAGATATTCTTATCGTGCCGACTCTGCATATGGCCCAGGTTCACCGACTGGTACCGAGAGAGACAGATTCACCGGAAACCCGCGGTCCGTACTTTTATTTTCCGATGGAGGGTACCGACTATCTTGCGGAGATTTCTTTTTTAACTTCACCCTTGGGTGCACCTTGCACGGAACCGCCATGGGGTCGATTGTCCGCCGTTGATTTATCCAGCGGCGAGGTGCTTTGGCAGGTGCCACTGGGATCGATTGAAATGCTCGCCGAACAGACGATAGGCCTGCCGATACCGCTGGAAATGGGGACGCCCATGGCCGGCGGTCCTATCGTCACGAAAGGCGGTATCGCCTTCATCGCGGCCACTGCGGACGACAAATTCCGCGCCTTTGATATCGAAACCGGCACCAAGCTTTGGGAAACCGAGCTGCCCGCAGGTGGTCAGGCCACGCCGATGACATACAGCGTGGACGGAACCCAGTACGTGGTGATCATGGCGGGTGGGCACCCCTACTATGGCACCACCAAAGGTGACCACATCGTGGCGTTCAAACTCAAAGATGCCTAGCTGGTGTTACGGTACATTCGCTCGGTAACATTGAGATCACCAAAGCTCGACTCAGTAAATCTCGACGGTGCACTTCTTCGAGGTCGGGACCGACTGGCAAGCGAGAATACAGCCGCTGCGCTGATCTTCTTCCGACAGGGCCTGGTTCTGGCGCATATGCACTTCGCCCTCTACCAGTTCAATCATACAGGTGCCGCAATCACCGTTTTCGCAGCTAGTGGCGATGGCAATGCCCGCGCGGCGCGCGGTATCTAAGATCGTCTCACCTGCAAAGTAGTTCGCGCGTTTGCGCTGGGAATCGACAATAAAAGTAATCTTTTCAGGTACGACCTCAGGCTCAGTTACTGCCTTAGGTTCCGCTGCTGTTGTCTCGAGATCCTTTTCGCTCAACCCGTCGCCAGGGTCGACTCTTGCGCCAACTCCAGGCCCTCGAGCGTACCGGCATTGCGCCAGTCTCGCAGCTTGTTATAGAACCCGACTGTACCCGCCGGGTGAAGGTTGGCAAAAAACCCGTTTGGGTCTTCCGATTCACCTTCGCCGTTCATATAACTGGGCGTACACTCCACCCAGAATTTGAGCTGGCTGATAGACAACGGGCTCACCTCTTCGATATAGGCCTCTATCGCTTCTTCTGTGGGCTCGACGGTCATGGCGTTGCGTTTGATTGTCTCATTCACAATGTAAGCCGCGTGTTGCGCCTGTTCATCGAGTATAAAGCAAAAGTTGGTGGCATTCGCATTCTGTCCGAAGCCGATGTAAAAGCAGTTGGGAAACTCCCGCATTTGCAAGCCGTTAAAAGTGCGCATGCCGTTCGCCCACTGCTGACTCAAAGTCACACCACCGCGACCGACTACGTCATATCCTGCACGACGCTTATATTCGGTGCCGACCTCAAATCCAGTGGCGAAGATCAAACAATCAAGCTCATACTCTTTGCCATCGACGACAACAGCATTAGCGGTTATGCGCTCTACGCCCTGGCCATCTGTATCGACAAGTGTCACGTTAGGGCGATTAAAAGTAGTGTAGTACTCATCGTGAAACAGGGGTCGTTTACACCAGCGCCGATGCCAGGGTTTGAGCAAGGCAGCAGTCTCGGGGTCATCCACACAGCTATCTATCCAATCGCGCATGCGGTTCATCACCTTGTCGTCAAGAATGGTGCTGATGTACTCCCCTTCTTCCGGCGTCAGTTCTCGCCCGAGGATAGGACCCGCCCAGGAGGCAGTTGGGTCCAATAGTTTGCCGATTTCGGTCCAGCCATCTTGCACCATGTCTTCGCCCTGAATCAGGCCTGTGACAAAGTGATTGAAATTGTCTTTGCGCTGTGCCTGCCAACCATTAGCCAAAGATCGGGACCAGGTTTCATCCGTGGGCCGATTATTACGCCTATCGACCGCTGCCGGGGTGCGTTGGAATACGTATAGCTGCTCCGCAGATTCGGCTATAAAGGGGATACACTGCACGCCCGTCGCGCCGGTGCCGATCACGCCCACCCGTTTGTCGCGCAAACCGCTTAGATTGCCTTCGAAGGTGCCGCCCGTGTAGTTGTAGTCCCAGCGGCTGGTATGGAAAGTATGGCCCTTAAAATCGGCAATGCCGGGTATCGCCGGTAGTTTCGGTCTGTCCAGTGGGCCGTTAGCCATCATGACAAAGCGGGCACGCATTTTGTCGCCACGATCGGTGGATACCAGCCACTGGGAAGCTGTCTCATCCCATTGCAGTGCCTTCACTTCTGTCTGCAGGCAGACATCCTTATACAAATCGTAGTGTCGGGCAACGCGACCAATGTGCTCGCGAATCTCAGAGCCGCGGGCGTATTTATCTGAGGGGATATAACCCAACTCTTCAAGCAAAGGCATGTAGACATAGGACTCAGTATCGCAGCGTATTCCCGGATAGCGATTCCAATACCAGCAGCCTCCCAGATCACCCCCCTTCTCGACAATACGTATGCTCTTCACACCAGCCTCACGCAAGCGCGCGGCGCAGAGTACACCGCCAAAGCCGCCGCCGATCACCAGCACCTCAACCGTGTCGGTTAACGGCTCGCGCGCGAAACCCGGTTCGACGTAGGGGTCGTCCACGAAATTGGAGAAGTCGGCTTTAACTTCAATGTACTGGTTATTCTTGTCTTCCCGCAGGCGCTTATCACGCTCTATTGCATAGCGCCGGGCGAGGTCATCGGAATCAAAGTCGTGCTCACCGAGAAGCGCTTCGATATCGGGATCAGCTTTCATTATGTCTCCTTGTCCAGGCGTAGCTGAGCCGGGTTACGAGAAAAGATTATCAACGCAAATCGATATAGTCAACACATGTCTATTTATGCTATGCTTGCCTTGAATTTTTTATTATTGAGCTCAACGTCCGAGCCATCGACGGCGACGTCAGGTAATTTTCATGGTGCTCAACAAGTCATTCGATTTTTCGAATCAGAGCGTGCTGGTGGCGGGCGGGTCCAGCGGTATCGGCAACGCGATCGCGCGACTGTTTCAATCCCTGGGTGCTCACGTCTGCGTGTGGGGCAGCCGCCCTTCCCGAGAGGATTACCAAGCCAGTGAGGGCAGTGACTTGCAGGGTCTGAACTATCGCTGTGTCGATCTTGCCGATCTCGAGGCTATCGCCGAGGCCGAATTACCGACCGAGTCGCTGGACATTCTCGTGGTGTCGCAGGGTAGCTGCGCCTGGGAACAAGAACGCGAGCCCGCCGTGTTTAAACAGTTAATGGACATCAATCTAAATGGTGTGATGGCAACCTGTATGCGCTGCTTCGATGCTTTGAAACGCGCAGGTGGGCGGGCCATCCTCATCAACTCGGTGAGTGGGCTGCGGGCATCATCAGCCATCCCGGCCTACTCCGCGTCGAAAGCGGGTATGAAGAGTCTCACAGAATCGCTAGCGGCCAATTGGGCGCCTGACGGCATACGCGTCAATGCAATTGCGCCAGGTGTGGTTCACACTAAATTGACAGATGCTGCACTTTCGCAGCCGGGACGTCTGGACGCCAACCTAAAGCGTATACCTCTAGGTCGACTGGGTACGACGGCCGATATCGCGAACGTCGCGGTATTTCTGGCGTCGCCCCTATCAGATTTTATAGTAGGGCATACCGTTGTCGCCGACGGTGGTATGTTGCTGAGTTGAGCCTCTCGTTATGGACGTTGACGAGAGTCAGCTCGTTAAACTTTTAGGCCTTGTATTGACGCTATGAACAACTTGTCGAAAACCGAACTCCCCAACTTTACCGCAAATGTCGGCATGCCATTAATCGTCGACGACCCAGATACAGCCCACTGGGATGAAAGCACGGACATTCTGGTCGTTGGATTTGGCGGCGCAGGTGCCGTTGCAGCCCTTCAGGCCCGCGAAATGGGCGCTAGCGTGATTGCTATTGACCGCTTCATAGGTGGTGGCGCTACCGCCAACAGTGGCGGCGTGGTCTACGCTGGCGGCACCGACATTCAAAGGGGCGCAGGGTTCGAAGACAGCGCCGATGAAATGTTTAAGTACCTGTCCTACGAAGGTACGCCTGTTAAAGACGAAACACTGCGACGCTTTTGCGATACCAGCCGAGAAAATATTGAGTGGCTCACAGGTCACGGAGTTGAGTTTGAGTCCAGCCTGTACTCAGAGCGAATAGCCTATCCGCCCGATGGCTACCATCTCTACTACACCGGCATGGAAAAGTTCCGCGCCGATGTTGCTAAACCCGCGCCGCGCGGCCACAGAACGGTCGGTAAGGGGGCTTCCGGGAAGAATTACTTTGCGCCACTAAAGCGGGCCGCTCTGAAAGCGGGCGTGAGAGTTTTGACTCACACCCCTGCGAGACGCCTGGTGATGGATAAGCGCGGCCGCGTCATCGGTGTCGAAGCTCAGGTCATCCCCGCTGATTATCGGGTTAAGCATGAAGCACTTTACAAAAAAGTGGATCCAATGAAACCGTTTAACAGTGCCAAGGCCGAAGGCATCATTGAGCAAGCCGAAGCACTGGAGGCAGAAGCGCCACAGAAGACGGTTCTTATTCGAGCTAAGCATGGCGTGATACTGTCTTCCGGTGGTTACAACTACAACTTGAAGCTGTACGGACGATACCGACCCGAGGTCGCTGCGGCGGCACCGGTTCTCGTGCGCGGTGGTGGTATGGGTTGTGATGGCAGCGGCATCGAATTGGGCATCAGCGCAGGTGGTGACGTGGACTGCATGGACACCGTGTTTATCAGCAAAGCGATCTCTCCGCCCAATGACTATGTAAAGGGCATCCTCGTTAACTTAAAAGGCGAACGCTTAATCAACGAAGACGCCTATCTCGGTAATGTGGGTAACAAAATCATCGAACAGGAGAACGGCGTTGCCTGGGTTGTTTTGGAGGGACGAACGTTTTGGCGCGGAGTGCGGCAGTTACTATGGCCCATCAAGAACGCGTTTTCCTGGTGGGGCATGCCGGCCTTGATGAACCTGCTGTTCGGTGGCACCCGGCGCGCCAGTAGTTTGGATGCGTTGGCGCAAAAGTTGGGCATGGATGCAGCAGGTCTCAATAATACCGTTGCGGAGTACAACGCGCTGGCAAAGACCGGGCAAGATACGCAGTTTGGTAAACAAGCCGAGAGCCTCGCACCGATAGAACAGGGCCCCTATTACGCGATTAATCTCTCCCTCAAAAATAAGTACGGTTTTTCGGGGTCAATGCCATACGGCGGTCTCACCGTCAATGAGGAGACAGGCGCAGTCACCCGCACCAATGGCAGCGGCATCAGCGGCTTGTACGCGGCGGGCCGCAGCGCTGTGGGTATTTGTTCAGGGGCGAACTTCAGCGGCCTGTCGATTGCAGATACGGTCTTTTCTGGCCGCAGAGCGGTCAGGGCCGCCTTGTCGGAGTCAGGGTCGAATTCAGAGTCAGCACAGGACGTACAGACCCAAGACAACCCAGCGCAACCCGCGATTGCCTGAGACAGACCGAAAAAGCCTTTGGGTACCGAGTACTGTCGGCAGCACGAGCGCTGTCATCGCCTATCACGGCTACAACTCAACCGTGAGAATGCAATTGGATAACGTGTGACGATTGGCGAAAAGAGTTAGCAGTACTCTAGGTTGAGCTGGATTTTTGGCGCTGGCAGAGCGTCAAATGCTCGCTACACACCCGGCCCACCCGGACTAGGACAATCATTGACTCTATACTCGCAGCATACTTCTACATACAGATTTCCAAGTGCTCCGGGTGTCAGGTGCTCATTGAATTCGCAATAGCATCCACCATCTATCAATTTACACGTCTTCATATTTTGTTTCGCGACGCACTCCACAGCATAGTAGTCAGGTGCCTTGGGGCCTACACATGTCCAGTAGATGTGTACGCCTTTGGCAGTGCCCGGATTGCGACCCACTTGGAAATTCTTATCTATGCAGACATCCTGATTACAGCTCAAGTGGATATTAGGGTCTTGCGCCCAGCCCTTCGCAGCACTGATTATCTGCCAAGCTACCAACATCGTGATTGCCAATACGCTGCATGCAAGAAACCTCCACGACGCCCCTACTCTCACACGATCCGGTCTCATTTGAACCTCTCCTTTTTGAGCTGTCATCGGCGCGCTCGGGCCATGCTTGGTACGTGGCAATCTCTCGACGGCTCGCCAGGATAACCCACCCTCACAACTGAAATCCACAATTTTCAGGCCAACGATCTGATTGCTGGGTGAGTCAAACAGATTCTGGGCGTACTCCTAATCGTGTGCACGAGAGAATACTCACGCTGACTGACGACCCGTCCGCAAAAAAGAGATGCAGCAAGCGAAGGTGGTTTCCGAACTAGACACGTAGCCGCTATACACCTGGGTACATACCAAACGGGGGTGTGGGCAATATGTGTAAGCGCTATATCTTAGCGCCGGCAACCTCTTGCTGATACGCCCGCAATCGCTCATCCACCATTTTGTGGAAGTGCCTGATGTTGTGCTCTTCATCAATCAGCGGATAACGCTCATACACACATGACTCCAGGCCGCGTTGGGTAGCCTCTAGCGTACCCAGATCTTGGTAAATGTTATCCAACACAATGGCAGTACCGGTCTTTTGCGCGAACAGCTCTGAAAAATTACGCGGCGCCTGGTAATACTGATTGATCTCAAACCGCATCTGGTTATAGGCCAGTGGCCAGTAGTTGTACGTCATGATGTGGCCCGGGGCATAAACCTGGAACTGGAAGTTGGGAAACACGGTATAGGTCACGGCAACCCAGTCTGTTTGATCTTCATTGAACGCGGCTCGAGGGGCTGCAATAGGTTGCGCGGGCGGCATACGTGTGCCGGTAACGGATGACCGAGAGACGCGCTCCAGTTCAAAACTGTAGTAGTCATCTGGTACGGTTCCGCAGGCTATCGCTGTTCTATGGGCGCCGTCGAATCGTGTCGGCGGCGCTCGGAAGATAATGTTCCGCAGGCTCACCATGGCCTCACTGTGCAAGGTAGCACCGTGCCAGGCTTCCGAGAACGCATCGTGCAGCGTTTTCCAATTACTGTTGATTTCGCCTTTGCCACTCACATGCTCGGTATAGAGGTCCAAAGGCAAATCATCCAGCGCGTTCCATATGTGCTCGCCCATATACTCGCGCAAGGTTTCTTTCGGTCCACCTTTCGTGAAGTTAACAAACAGAAAGCCATTCCAGGGTTCCAGCGGCACTTCCACAAGGTGTAAGTCTTCACCCTGAGTACCAAACCAGTTGTCGGGGTCTTTCAACACCTGCATCTTGCCGTCAAGGGCGTAGCCTAATCCGTGGTACTTACAAAAAAAGGCCATACACTTGCCTGACTTTTCCTCTGATGGGTCGCCTTCCCATACCAGCTTATTTCCGCGGTGCGGGCACACATTGTGGAAGGCCCTGATTTTCTTATCTCTACCTCTCACCACAATGATCGAGGTTTTTAAGATCTCAATCTCCTTGGTGAAGTAGCTGCCAACCTTCGGCAGTCGTATATCGCGTCCGACATTAATCCAGCAGCGCTTGAAAATCGCCTCGCGCTCAAGCTCAAAGGAGCCCGGCGAAATAACATGCTCATAGCTGATGAGATCGGTACCCAGATCAGGATGGTCTTCATAATGTCGCTGGTCGTAGCAGCCACCCCCAGCGACAATGATGTCATCCGCGTTTTGATTTTTGGTATTTGCCATTGGTTCCCCCGTAGATTATTACGCGATGTCGGTGTCTAGCGTCATCGTGAAGCTAGTCGCGCCACTATCCGGCACGCGCTGGGTTCTGAATATCTCCACTGCAGGGCCGACGACGCCAAAGGCGAACATGAGTCTCGCCAAGCACTTGTCTTCGTCGGTGTACTCGGTCAGCGGTATGTCATCGAGATAGGCTTTTATCGCGTCTATGTGATTCAAGATCGTTTGAAAAAAATCGGTGAGCTCATCCATACTGGATGTGCTCACCGATTTTTTTCAAACGATCTTGAATCGCATAGACGCGATAAAAGCCTATCTCGACGACATACCACTGACCGAGTACACCGACGAAGACAAGTG
>JBCCNJ010000170.1:0-8480 GCA_039025905.1 Pseudomonadota bacterium
AGCGTTCTATATTGGTCGTACAGTGGCTCCTCGCCGGTTAGCGGGGGTATGCGCTCGAGAATCTCCGCGAGCTGATCAAGGAAGCCAGTAGGATCAACCCACTGAGGCGAGCTTCGCTGAATCCAGCCCATCGGGTAGGGAATGCGAGGCGCGTTGCTCCAATCGAATGTGCGCCAGTTGCCGTTGAACTCGGTCAGAGGGTACATCAAAACTTGATCAATGAGTGGTTGAATGGCGGCCCTATCCTCGGCAGTGTCGTTCATAAAAACCCGGGGAATAATAAAAGCAATATTCGTCGTGGATCTGAATACGGCTTCTATGCCATCGGGAGTTTCACCGTTCCAATCGGGACCCACCACCATGTAAAAACCACGTTTAGTGCCGTGTTGTAGTCCGATAGGTGCAATTTGATCCGTGCGGGCATCGTAAATGGCGTAGACCCAGTAGCGATCACCGAAATCGGGCACTTGCAACACGATGGGCCCCTCGTCCAGGTTCATCATACCCGCGCCGTAAACCACATCCTGATTCGGACAGGCAACAAACTTTTGGTCTGGCTTGATGTAGTCAGCCAGCATCGCGAGTTGCCCCGGTGGAGCAACGGGCGCGACTCCCATCAGATGGCCCGCCTTCGGTACCCGCCCCACGCGATGATAGCGTGTCAACATGTTGGCCAGGGGCCAGCCCCATAGATAGGCTTCTGCAGCGGTTTTCTCAGCCTCCTGGACAGTCATTGACACTTCGACCATTGGCGTGTCGTCCGAAGAGCAGGCTGTGCACAGCAGCAGTGTGAATGCGATAGCCTTAATAGCGAGTGCTTTCGAGAAATCCATGATTTGCTGTCGCCTTTGTTAACGTTATTTTTGCGGGGTCACCGAGAACTATACTCGTGCTTCATGCCGGGTTGAAGTGGGTCATGTCGCTTTGTCCCGCAGATAGTACGGGGTCTAGATGCATTCTGGCGTTGCTGATGGTCCCGTGGGTTAAATAAAGCCTAGGTTGCTTCTCAGCGTCGGATGTCTGTCTGCTAGCGCCTGTATCTGCGGTAAAATGCACAGTGACCTTTTTGCTGATCCAACGGTCAGAGCTGCACTCAATTAACGCGCGAGGCTAGCATCGTCATGTCACTTAAGAGACAAACCGGATTTGTAGTAGCGACCCTGTGCGCGCTATTCACCTTAGCGGCATGTTCCCAGCGAGGAGCCGAGCAAGCGCCAGCAAAAACCGAGTTCGTTTCAGAGGCTACCGTGGGGCATATTGATGTGCCCTCTGATTCGAGTGATCAGAGCGAAGCTTTTCGGCGCTTTCTTGCTGACGGCTACGCAGTGGACATGTCCCGCGCACCCATGACAGCAAGTAAGCGAGGTGACAGACGGAACCAAGATCGGTGGAATTCGTATGCGGAGTCGTTTCAAGATGAATCCCGGAGCATAAACAAGCAGAGGCTTGCTCAGCTTGCGCAGTTTGATCGGCAAGCGCTGAGCGCTGCCGATCAGCTCGCCTATGATATATATTCGGAAGTACTCAAAGCCGAAGTATCGGCAGACGAGTTTCGTCATCATCGATTTGTGATTCAACAGTTTCGCGGTCCTCACACCGAGGTGCCCAGTGACCTGATTAATTTCCATCCAATTTCGAATCAGGCCGATGCAGAAGCATATGTAGCGCGCCTTTACGGTGTGGAGAGCTTGTTCAATGAAGTCATACAACAGCTTGAGATACGCAGTGACAAGAACCTTCTGCTTGCCGATTGGCAGTATCCACAAATCATTCAGGCAGCGCAGAACGTCGTCACAGGATTTCCATTTGATGCATCCGATGAAGACTCTGTGATCTGGGCGGATTTCTCGAGCAAAATAGCGGCTCTCGATACTGACACACAAACTCGAGATCAGCTGCTTGACTCGGCGCGGGTGGCATTAATCGACGCCGTTGCTCCGGCCTACGGCCGGCTTATCGGCGCCTTGCAGGCGCAATCGGAGAGTGCACCTAATGCGGATGGTGTCTGGAAGTTTGATAACGGCGATGCGTTCTATGCGGAGCGCTTGGCCTGGTTCACCACGACAGATCTGACCGCCAAGGAGATACATGAACTTGGCCTTGCCGAAGTTGCACGTATTCACAGCGAAATGTTATCGATCAAGGACGCCGTCGGCTTCGAGGGCTCACTGCAAGCGTTTTTTGCTCATCTTCGAGACGATGACCGGTTCTACTATCCAGATACTGAAGAGGGTAAAGCAGCCTATCTGGCCGATGCCACTGCGATTATTGATGAAATGTACGATCGATTGCCCGAACAGTTTGGCTTGTTGCCAGAGGCTGAACTTGAGGTCAGGCAGGTAGAGGCTTTCCGTGAGAAGACGGCCGGTAAGGCGTTCTATCAGCGTCCACCGGTTGATGGATCCCTGCCTGGAGTTTACTACGCCAATTTGCATAACATGAGAAATATGCCGAAGTATCAAATGGAGGCGCTTGCCTATCATGAGGGTGTGCCGGGACATCATATGCAGTTGGCAATAGCGGGTGAGCTGGACGATGTCCACGAGTTTCAAAAGCACACGCGCTTCACGGGCTATATTGAAGGCTGGGGGCTTTACAGCGAGTTGTTGCCTAAGGAGATGGGTTTCTATGAGGACCCTTACTCCGATTTCGGTCGGCTCGCCATGGCACTATGGCGAGCCGCTCGTTTGGTGGTCGACACCGGCATACATGACCTGCGCTGGACACGCGAACAGGCGATAGACTATTTGGTAGCGAATACGCCGAATTCTAGAGCGGATAGCACGCGCGCGATAGAGCGCTACATCGCAATGCCGGGCCAGGCCACCGCTTACACCGTGGGTAAGCTGAAGATTCTTGAACTGCGGGAGCGTGCTAAAGCGTCGCTGGGCGATAATTTCGACATCCGCGTTTTCCACGATGAGATTCTAAAAGATGGGGCGGTCCCGCTGTCGATCCTGGAACAGAAAATCGAGGCGATGATTGCGGTGGAGCAGGCGGCTGAGGCACCTGTTCCCGCGCAATCCTAGGATTTTGTCTGTATGGGGTGACGCGAGCTGGGTGTAGGGCTATCGCTCGTTCGGCGCTGCGCCATCGAGGCATTGGCCCTACCATTCATATTCGAATCTGTCATCTCGGTTGTGATACGCATATTATCCACCGAGATGGTCACTCTAGCCCTCGCTAGACTAGCGCTTTTTGTGTGTCCCCGAGGCTTTCCGTCGCATAAAACATACCATCAGGTTTGGATTCCATTTTGGTTCGATAAGCGCGATCTCTCCAAAAACACGGCCTAATCCAATTAATGTTTCCTAAGCTCAATAATGTTTCCTATACTCAGGAGCAATAATTGCTAACGGGGGGTACCATGGTTCGTTTACTTAGTCTTCTTGTCGCGTTCACGCTGGTTGGTCTAGCGGGTTGTACGCAGGATGAAAAAACAGCGCTCCGCAATGAGGTGGCCAGAGAACTGATTGCACGTCGATCTGATCTCACAGTTGCCGATCCGCAAGGGCAAATCACGCGAGGCTCCGTCACTGGGCAGGCCACTGCCAAAGGCTACGATCACCCTGATCAATACTTAGCCGAATTCGCGACAAAAATTGCGCAAAATATGGAACCCGTGATGATCCACGAGGGTGAAATTGCGCAAACGGCGCAGAAGCTTGCAGCTTTGGAGAAGAAGACCGGCAGAAAGCCGAACATCATGATCTTTTTGATGGATGATGTTGGCTGGATGGATCCGGGCTTCAATGGCGGTGGAATAGCCCTAGGTAACGCCACGCCGACAATGAATGAGTTGGCACATGGTGGCTTGGTTCTCACATCAGCCTACTCCACGCCGTCCTGTACCCCTACGCGAGCGACCATCCACACGGGTCAGAACCCTCTGCACCACGGTCTTTTGCGGCCACCCATGTATGGTGAAGCCGGCGGCCTGGATGGCACCATGACCTTTCCCAAGGTCTTGCAAAAGCAGGGCTACATCACCCAGGGAGTCGGCAAATGGCATATGGGCGAGAACGAGGGCTCCTTGCCGCAAAATGTCGGTTACGACGACTACTATGGCTTTTTGGGTGTGTCAGACATGTACACCGAATGGCGTGATCAGTACTACAACCGTGAGGTCGCGCTAAGCCCCAAACGCTATGCACTACTAGAGATTATGCCGTTCGATCACTACAACACCCACTGTACGTCGGACGACAAGAAGAAGTGCAAAGACGAATACCAGATCAACTTAACGACAATCACGGAGTTAGATCAGGACTGGGCCGCATACAGCGAAAACTTCATTCAAGAAATGGAGGGCAACGATAAACCCTTCTTCTTATACCACGCCACACGGGGTTGTCACTTCGACAACTACCCCAACGATGAGTACGCCGGTAAATCTCACGCACGCACGGTCTTTTCTGACTGTATGGTAGAAGTCGATGATATTCTGAAGCGCCTCGTGAACGCACTGAAGGAAACCAACCAGCTGGAAAACACCCTGATCTTCCTGACTTCCGACAACGGTCCTGAATGTGAAATTCCTCCCCACGGCAGGACACCGTTTCGCGGATGTAAGGGCTCAAGCTGGGAAGGTGGTGTACGTGTGCCCACGTTCGCCTACTGGCCTGGCATGATCAAACCGGGTCGCTCCGACGGTCTGTTTGATCTGGCGGATTTGTTTCACACGGCTATCTCTTTAACAGGTATCAAAGGCGCAGATATTGGTGGCCTGGTCTCAAGTGATCATTACTTGGACGGCGTTGATCAGTTGTCTTTCCTACTTGGCGACAATCACTTGTCGAATCGTTATAGCCGCATCTACACGATGAACCAGTTCCCCTCAGCGGTACGCATCGACGAGTTCAAGGGCAGTAGCGTCGTCGAGCTAGAGCAGGGTATTTTCCAACGCGGTTACACTGGCGGGTTCAGCGGGGCGGTTGTTCCTAATACTGGTGGAGTGGTTGTCACCAACCTGTATACCAACCCGCAAGAGGATACGAGCATCGGTATCCGCCATATTCCTATGGGCGTGCTGCTCGGGGCTGAGGCTAAACGCTACAATGAGGTATTGGAGAAGTTCCCAATCGATATCAAAGTGGGCTTTCAGTAACCACCAGCCATCCGCGTTCAGGCTTACCTGAACGCGGTGGTCTTCTTATCTTCCAAAGTCCATCTTTCCAAATGAGAGTATGGGTGTTTTTTGTTCAGTCGGTTTCCGTTGTGCCATTGCGTATAACTTCCCGCGCCCAGTTTGGTGCGACAAAAACGTAATTGCTTAGTCCGCGTCTGTGTGCCCGATACAACTAGACAACTTACACTAGATATGAAGTGACTGCTCTGTGCAGCTGCGGTGGAGGCTCCAGCGCGACTTGATATGTTAGTTGTCAGGTATTCATGGTCTGATCGGGCGCACCTGACAGTACTTGGTTTTGCTGTAGACGTCGCAGCGTGGATGCCAGTGTTGAGCTACCCTTAGACTCTGGCGCGCTCGAAGCACAGGCAACGTTACAATTCGGGCTTCGTATTCTCAGCCGAGCTCGGTTCCTCGCTCTCTGGGTCGCCTACTCGATCCATCAGAAGATTCATGACCAACTCCACCTGGCGATAACTTGTTTCGTTGATCTGATTCTGCTGCAAGGACAATTGACGTTCGATGGCCGCCAATCGAGCGCTTTCGTTGTTGATGGTTTGACGGAGATCACCAATCAATTGCTTTTGCTCTTGATCACGCCAAAACATGTGAACATGAGAAACCAGAAGCACTGAGAGCAATAGCGTTATCAGCCACAGAGAGCTTGAGCGCCGTCGTGTCGGCTGCTCTTGCGTAGAATGATAAGCGGCATGAGAAGGTGCGAGTCCACGCAGCTGGCTGACGTTGTTGTGAGCTATAGGCTCTATCGGGTTCGTCACCCTCGCGGTGTGGTGTGGGTCGGGTGAAGATTCAATCGGCTGCGGAGATTCGCTAGAGCTTCCGCCGTACTTGTGCTTGGCGCCTTGACTTGGCTCTGCAACGCCATCATTCGCGGCGTGGATTTGGTAGACCTCGGCCTTATTGAGGGCCCTGGCTAGCTGTTCATCAGATACATTTTTTGGAATGACCGCAACCGCGCCCAAAATCTTGGCCTCGCGTATATATTGTGGCGCAGCCTGAGAGGTGTACATGACAACAGGTATGCGCCGAGTGCTGTTGTCTGCCTTGAGGCGCTGTAGGACCTCGAAGCCGTTGAGGCCGGGCATGACGTGGTCTAGAAAAATCACATCGGGCTTATGGTTGCGCAACATTTTGAGCGCATGACTGCCGTCGTGCGCGGACTCTACCGTCACGTCAAATTGGCCTAGCTGATGTTTCAGGATGGTTCTCGCTGTTGATGAGTCATCTACTACTAAGGCGTTCTTCGCAAACATACCCCCACCTTTCATCCCCCTGCCTGACGTCTATCGAGCGCGTCAATCTTTAATATCTACTGTAGAACGTAGGTTAATTAGTTGGCAGAGATTTGTTCTAAAAAGTGGAAATAGCAATCTGCTTCTATAGAAAGCACACTTTTTTGCTCTCATAGCAAGGAGCAGTAGCTAAACAGGTGCATCCTGAATGAAAGTGGCTGCTAAGCTTGGTATGAGTGAAAGAAAAAGCCCGAGCTTCTTGAATTAGTATCTGATTGTCGTGCGTTTAACCGCTCGGGTGTTTCGGTGGACAGGTGATCAAAGCAATAGTGAGACGACGCTTTATTAGATTTTTCATGACACTAGCGTGAGCAGCTCTCAGGTAGCGGGTAGGCGATCAGTTGATATAACATATCATTTTTTGGGACCCGTGATTGTAATGGAACATACTGCCAGTAAAAAAACGGATGGGCAGGTTGCTACACCCCATATTATGGGTGAAGACTCCGAGTTGCTTGCCCATATTTTGCGTCCGAGCGTGAACCTGGCTTTGTGGCAGCGACCCGCTCTACTTGATATTGCTCGCGAGCTATCACATATCACAGCCTCAAGTTTGGCCGACATTCGATGCTCAACGTCACCGGTTTCCTTTGACTCAGACGTGGTAGAGCTGCTGGTGCGACAAAGCCTCGACCCTTCTAGGCTGGCGAACCTGCGAAGTGACATGGCCTATTTGGCGAATCTGTTTTTCAACCTCAGCGGAGCGCGCAATGCCCAATTCCGGCTGGTCGCAACTGATAAAGACGATTGCAAACGCTTCCATGTGGATCGCAAGCATCTGCGAATGCTATGTACTTATCGAGGCCCCGGTACCGAGTGGCTGACTGATGCGCAGGTTGATCGCGTCGCGCAATCACGATGTGCCCCAAATAGTGCTATGATCCGATACGGGTCACCCAAGAAGTTTGAACGCTTTTGGGTAGGTATCATGAAAGGGGACCCCAAAAACCAGGGGCACGGTCTGGTTCACCGCTCGCCACCCATTGAGGCATTGGGCGAGTGCCGCGTCCTGTTTTGCATGGATTTTTGAATTATGGCACTGATTGATTTACCAACTATAGGACAGCTGTTTGGCATGGCTGAAGTTAATCCCAGCCCTGAGGCCTACAAAGAACTGCTGCTCATGGTCCTTTCGCGAGCGACAGATGTGGATGCGTATACGCATCCGGCTGAAGTCGACATCGTGAGGGACGTACTGTGCAAATATCTTGACGAGGATGTTAGCAGTGCAGACGTCCACATTGCTGCCAAATCTAAACTTTACGAAACGGCGCCGCTGGAAAAGTATGTTTCTCATATAGGGTCTCATTTACCGAAAGAGGATCGGGTTTCGATGGTAAACGCCCTTATCGAGGTGCTTCGCGCTGATGATCGTATTGCCAGTGCCGAAGCCGGGTACTTCAACATGATTTGTAAATCCCTGAAGTTGGACTTTGCAGACGTCGCAGGCCTACATTCAAGCTGATTTGTGTTGGCTCAAATACTGCGCCCCTGGTTACTGAGTCTATAGGTTCGTTCAGTCGTTTTCAGCAAAGCTAGCGAACGCCATCGCCTACCCTGGCTCTAGCTCATCTACGAAGGCGCATTGCCTGATCGCGGATTCAGACCTACTATCTGGATAAAACCAACAATAACGAGTGAGCCATGAGAAACTTTGAAACTATGACAAAGGCCGAGGTTATCAACGCGCAGCGTGCATGGGCCAAGGCTGTGGTTGATCAGGATGTGGAAGGTCTACTTGCACTGTACGATTTTGGCACGGCGGATGAACCGCTACTTTTTAAACCTACGCTGACCGACGTTATTCGACTTGATGAAGCGGGCGCGCGTTCCTATTTTGTTGGTGGCGACCCGGATTATCCAAACGACCATGGATTTCTATTCAATGAATGGAAGCATGTGGACTTCCAAAGCGCGGTAGGCCCGGTTCTGAAAGCGGGCGGTTTAGGCTACAAGGACATGGGGCACTACACCTTTGTAAAAGATACGGGAGATGCTACCCGCGCCGACTATACGTTTGCCTATCACAAGCTGAACGG
>JBCCNJ010000171.1:0-8408 GCA_039025905.1 Pseudomonadota bacterium
CGTAGATCAATTAGGTTTCTAGCTAAAATAGCAGCAGTTTTATCACCCAGGCACCGGTATCAATTGTTGCTGAGAACACCTGAATTATTTTTCCGTCTTCAATCCCTTCTAAGAAAGTGTGCTCTAGCGCTCCTAACTCTTCAGCCAGAAACAAATACACATTGATGCTGAGCAGCGCGAACGTCAGGTATTTCACCCAGGTGAAAATTCGGTAGCCTCTATCGCTGCCCAACAGCGTGTGCTGAGGTTCGGACATTCACTAAGCTCCTAACAAACTAGACCAAGTGCTTTTTTTAGAGCGTGCGCTCATCAATTCGTCCGCGCAGCTGCGCATGCGGTCAATCATGCCGATTCAGCGTTTGCGTTAGCACTGCACATAATTTCATGTCCCTGTATTATGCGCGCATAGCGGTGCTGTTGTCAGTACATCGGGGTCCTGAGCAAACCACCTGGTATTTGATGCTGTCAGACGCACAGCCTTTAACATGTTTAGCTTGAGCAAATGCTCGCGCCTACTGTCATGCCACTTTCGACGTTGCGCGACCCAGCTCCACGCATAAACATCAAAAAAAGAATGAGCTTATATTGAACGGGGTCCAGTCTATGTGCCGAGCAAGGCCACTATTGCTGTTCATCAGCCTGCTAATACTGCCACAAGCCGCACTGGCGGAGTCCGCACCACCAAAGATAGCGACGGCCGCTGTAGCAATGCCCGACCGTTATGGTGCCGCGGCCTCGGCAGCGGTACTTGAGCGCGGCGGTAACGCAGTCGATGCCGCCGTCACTGCGGGCTTCGTCCTTGCAGTCACCTACATCGAAGCTGGCAACCTGGGTGGCGGTGGCTTTATGTTGATCCATATGAATGGCGAGAATGCGTTCCTAGACTATCGGGAAACAGCGCCCAAAGCTGCCAGCCGCGACATGTACCTGGACGACAAGGGAGAGGTTATTCCTCAGTCATCGACAATGGGTGCAAAAGCCATCGGCGTACCCGGCACGGTGGCTGGCCTATGGATGGCGCACCAACGTTTTGGCAGTCTGCCCTGGAAGGAGCTCGTTCAGCCCGCGATAGAGCTCGCTCGCGCTGGCTTCATACCTTCCGACGATCTGATCGACGATATCGCGGAATTCTTGCCCTACTTTGGCGACAAAACCAATTTCGGTGACTACTTTGGCGATTTAAAAAAGGGTGCTGTTCTGAAACAACCGGAATTAGCGTTAACGCTAGAGCGCATCGCGGCTAACGGCCCCGTCGGTTTTTATGAGGGAGAGACCGCCGATTTAATCGTTGCTGAAATGGACAAGCGCGGCGGCCTAATCAGCCTTGAGGATTTAGCCAGCTATAAACCACTGTGGCGCGATCCGCTTGCGGCCGATTGGCGCGACTATAAAATTCTCTCCGCACCACCCCCCAGCTCGGGTGGTTTCGCGGTGATACAGCTTGTGAAGATGAAGGATTTTCTCGCGGAGGACTTCGAAGGGCTCGCGCATAATTCACCGCAATACGTGCACTTGATTGCCGAGATGGAAAAGCGCGTATTCGCCGACCGCGCCGAGTATCTAGGTGATCCAGAGTTCGTAGAGATCGATATGCAAACGTTGATCTCCGACGACTACATCGAGCGCCGAGCAGGCGAAGTGAATGCGTCTGAGATTTCTACCCTCGAAGCCGTACCTCCCGGACTTGAGTCACCGGATACCACTCACTATTCCATTATCGATCAGTGGGGCAACGCGGTATCCAACACCTATACGCTCAACTGGTCCTACGGCAGCGGCGTGGTAGTCAGCGGTGCAGGTTTCCTGCTCAATAATGAAATGGACGACTTCAGTATCAAACCCGGCGTGCCCAATATCTTCGGCGTGGTAGGTGGTGACGCGAACGCTGTAGAACCCAACAAGCGACCGCTGTCATCCATGTCACCCACCATGCTGATGAAAGACGGCAAGCCTTTTATGGTTGTGGGCACGCCGGGAGGTTCGACGATTTTCACCTCTGTGTTTCAGGCGATTATCAATGTGCTCGACTACGATATGACTGCACTAGAGGCTGTGGATGCCAGCCGCTTCCATCATCAGTTATTACCACCCGACTTAATCACCATGAGCCCCTCCCGGCCGCTGCCATCGGAGACCATTCAACAGCTCGAGGATAAGGGTTATCGTGTCGAGCCTCACAACTGGGAGTTTGGCGATGTCCAGTTGATCATTGTTAATTCCGAAGCAATCGACGCAGCGTCTGATCCGCGTAATCGTGGAGAGACGATTCTAATTGAGAACATCACGACACGCTGAGTGCGAGAGAAGCGATCAAAGCCAACCGCATTTCTATAGCGCCAAACATCGCACTCAACTAAACAGGTTTACGCAGGCCCTTGTTGGCAGCAGAGGTTCTAGATCGCATTAACGGATGCGACACCCTTGTGGTCTGCGCCCGACAAGCAGTGCGATGCGGTGCAGCTGCCACATTTGACAAAGCCGCAGCAGCACTCTACAGTCCCGGCCCGTACCAGGTGCCTGCCGCATTGTCTTTGACAGTGCTGGGTAGGTTAAATGGGAAGTGTGGTAAAGCACATTAAGTTGCCTAATCCACCGCTGCCCCCGCAACGGTATTCGGTCCCAGACCGACAGCCCGATACCTGCCTGGACGTTAACCACCGATGGAGCGGAGGGCTTCATACATGGTCGCGTCGGACGTATGTCCACGTTTCCTGATCCCCTCCCTCAGTCGCCATTGAAGGCAATTGAGGAATCAACATGATATTCAAACGTCACACCCTATCTGCTGCCGTCATAACGATCGCAGCACTGCCAGCCTATGCTGATAAACCACCCTTGGAAGAAACCGTTATTGTCTCTTCGCGCACTGAAATGCCGATTCGAGAGGTCGCCACATCGGTTGCAATTATCACCGCAGAAGACCTACAAATACGCGGTTTCGACGGCTTGGCGAACGCCCTACGATATGACACCGGCATCTCCGTCACCAACAACGGAGGTATAGGTAAAACAACTTCATTGAGCATTCGAGGTGAGCAAGGTTTTCGCACCAAGGTTTACATTGATGGTATCGAAACGACCGACCCCTCAACGCCGCAATCTGGCCCCAACTTCGCACACATCATGAGCGCTGGAATCGAGCGGGTGGAAATCTTGCGCGGGCCCCAGGGTATGATGTATGGGGCGGACGCCGGTGGCATTGTATCCATTACGACGATAAAGCCAACTGAAGGCCTGAAAGGTGGCATCAGCGGGGAATACGGACGCTATGAGACCACGGACCTCAAAGGCCATCTGGCCGGTGGCAACGACACAGTAGACTTCTCAGTTAATGCAGCGTGGTTTGACACCGATGGCTTCAGCGCGCGTACGGACGACATTAGCGATGATGATGACGGCTATGAGAACACTACCCTCCATGCGCGTGGAGGCTGGAATGTTTCAGATACGCTGCGCCTAGAAGGTGTTGTGCGCGACGTCGACGGCAAAAATGAGTTTGATAACTGCTTTGCAAATGGAGAGCAAACCAATGACTGTAAAGGGGACTATGAGCAAAGGGCCTATCGCGCTGCCTTGGTTCATAGCACAGAGCGTTTCGGCAACACACTCTCCTACAACGTCAATGAAACTGACCGTAGAAATACTGCCTCTGGCGTTGAAAGCTTCAAGGCTGAAGGCGAGCTCGAAGACTTGAACTACCTGGGTAACTACAAACACAGTGAGAGTCTGCAGTTTGTTTATGGCGCGGAGTTACGCAAAGAGTCTATTGATAGCAGCGGCGATGACGAGAGCCGAGACCAGAGGGGATACTACGGCGAGTATATAGGGAGTTTTGACGACAGTCTCTTTTTGACGGCAGGGCTTCGCTACGACGATAACGATGATTTTGGTTCCGAAACGACTTATCGTTTAAGTGCGGCTTACCTGATCGATGCAGGCGACGGCGAGCTGAAACTAAAAAGTACGTACGGCACTGGCTTTCGTGCTCCCAGTCTATTTGAAATAGCCTACAACGCGGGCCCCAATGCATTCCCACCGGCAAGCGAAACCACCCTTTCTGCTGAGAAAAGCGAGGGCTACGATATCGGTTTAGTCTATTATGGCAATAGCGGCTGGCTGGCGGAGGTAACGTACTTCGACCAGACTATTGAAGACGAAATATTCTTCGATCCAATCGACTTTTCAGGTTACCTGCAGGGCGATGGGGATTCGACATCGAAGGGCGTAGAGCTGCTGGGTGAACTCCCCATCGGAGATTTATGGCGATTTACCGCCAACTATACCTACAACGACACCAATGACCCGGACGGCGAGCAGCGTCGGCGAGCTCCCAAGCATCTGGGTAATGTCGGAATCGAGGTCACACCCATGGACGGTCGTCTTGTACTGGCATTGCACGGCCGACTTAGCCGCGACGCGCCTGAAGAAAGTGGCAGCGGTGTTGACGATTACGAAGTAGTCGACTTCAGCGCCAGCTACGAAATCATCGATGGCTTGCAAGTCTTCGGGCGCATCGAGAACCTGCTCGATGAAGACTATGAGGAAATCCCTGGATTTCGAACCGCTGGTGCCTCGGGGTACGCCGGGGTACGCTACAACTTTTAGACGCGAGAACAGCTCATGACACAGCAGGACGATACGGACCGCAAGGACGCGAAGCACAAGGCGTCCATGAAGAAACAAAAAAGCAAAGTGGACGCCGCGATTGAAGCGGCGGACATTGAGCGCGGCGTCGCCCTGCTGCTCACGGGCAACGGCAAGGGTAAGTCTAGCTCAGCGTTTGGCATGGTGATGCGGGCGCTGGGCTATGGCCACAAGGTGGGTGTGGTTCAATTCATTAAAGGAGCCCAACTATCAGGAGAAGAACTCTATCTGCGCGAGCACTGTCCGCAGGTGGACTTCTATCAAATGGGAACAGGTTTTACCTGGAACACCCAGGACCGCAGCGGTGATATTGCCGCAGCAAAAGCCACCTGGGAAAAGTGCGTACCCATGCTGAAGGACCCTTCCTACAACCTGGTTGTGATGGATGAACTGACCTACATGATTTCCTATAAGTATCTCGACGAGCAGGAAGTGATCGACACCTTGCGCTCGCGCCCCGTGGAACAGAGTGTGGTTGTTACCGGGCGCGGTGGGGGCTCGGCTTTACAGGACGCCATGGACACCGTTTCCGAAGTCAAAGATATCAAACACGCCTTCAAAGCGGGCATCAAAGCCCGACAGGGTGTGGACTACTAAGGCGCGCTTTTTCGCTTACTGCGGGGCTTGCAAATCGACTGACTCAGCATAGTGCCGTCTGGCTTGCTCGAGCTGTTCACAAAGCTGCGCCGCACCATCGAGTATGCGAGGCGAATGGCGCTGCAGGATATCGGGGGGCACAAAATACAGCTGCTCTCCACGCACCGCTTGCATCGTCGGCCAGTTTCGCCAGTCATCCAGCCACTCCGGGCGCGCTTGATCCATACCACTCGCCACAATCACCTGAGGATCAGCTCGAATAACCGATTCAATACTCACCTGAGACACCAAGGGCACGGCGGTTTCGAACACATTCCTACCTCCGCATAAACGCACCACGTCCGAAATCAAATGATCGCCGTTCAAGGTTAACAGTGGCTCGTTCCAAATTTGGTAATACACGCTAACGGGCAGTTCGGAACGATAGCGTTCACGCAGCTGCCGCAAACGCTCCTCAAAACGTTCGGCCGCCGCATTAGCCTGTTCACTATGTCCGCTCAGCAGCCCTATCTGCCGTACAGACTGCGCAACATCTTCTATCGCGCGTGGCTCATAGGCAAACACCGGTATACCCAGCTCCTGCAAGCGTCTAATAGCATCCTCCCCATTACCGCTGGGCCAGGCCAGCACCAGGTCAGGCCGCAGAGCGGCGATGCTTTCATAACTCACTTTGTCGTAGGACCCGACTCGGGGTAAGGCCTTGGCCGCAGCCGGATAATCGCTGTAACTGACGGCACCCACCAATTGCTCACCAGCGCCCGCGGCGTACACGACTTCTGTAATATGCGGTGCAAGACTGATGATGCGCTGTGCCGGTGCACTTATTTCGAAAAGCTCACCAAAGTCGTCCTCGAGGCTGATGTCTGCGACCGCAGGCAGCGTGACCAGCATGGTTGCCAAAAATTTCAGAAACAGTCTCATACCATATCCTGTGATACGCTAGAGAGCGCACGCTTTGCATCTTCTAACTGCGCCGGTGTAGGCAGGCCCAATCGCAAACCAGCGCGCCCGTCTATCGGCTGCAGTTGTCGCGCCAAGATCTGCCGTTTGGCCAAGCCATCAAATAGACGGGCACAAACGTTTTTGGCTCCAATAAGTGAAACAAAAAAGTCTGTGCTGGCTACCTCGCATTGTGGAAATCGCTCCGTGAGAAATGTACACCACGCTGCAGCCGCTTTAGGCAGTGCACTACGCTGGTTTTGCTGCCACTCGCGATCAGCCAGCGCACGGTCCCCAATCCATCGAGCAGGATGCGACACGGCCCAGGGCGGCATGAGCTCCGTGAGTTTCGATAAAATGGGTGATGAGCTCATGACAAAACCCAGACGCAGGCCCGCAAGCCCAAAGAACTTTCCCAACGAACGCAACACCACAATAGCGTGCTCTGTGTCGTCTCCACACAGGCTCTCCTGCGGCCGTGTATCGATAAATGCCTCGTCAACCAGCAGCAGCCCGCCTGCTTCCGTCAGTTGAGAGGCCAGCGCCAAGAGTTGGTCCCTGGGACAGTGTTCGCAGCTTGGATTATTCGGGTTAATCACGACCGCGTGTTTTACCTCGCCAGCATCTATTAAGACTTGCAGCTCTTCTAAACTGCGATAGTACTTGAGCTGGTGGCCTGCACGAGACCAGGCCGGTCCATGTTCTGCATAACCCGGATACGGTATCGCAACGGAAGCAGCTTGCACGATGTTTGGCACTTGTTCGATGGCGAACTGACTACCCGGCACCGCTATGAGCTGCCTCGCCGCTACACCGTAATAGTTCGCGGCCGCTTCCTCTAATGCGCCATCGTTTTCCGGCAGACGATGCCAAACCGATTGCGGAACCGGGGGCACCGCCCAACTTGTCGGATTGATGCCGGTGGACAAATCCATCCACGCTTCAGGTTTGCCGCCATACCGCAGACAGGCCGCATATAGCTTGCCGCCGTGTTCGATGGTCATACTAGTAACCCCGCTACTGCGACGAGGAGTACAAACAGCAAGCTCGCAGCCCTCACAAGTCGTAGTGCAGCGCCGATATCCGACGGCTGTGGCGGCCTGCCTGCACCCAACGTAGGTCGTGCTTTGATTTCAGTGTCGTAGCGCGTCGGCCCCCCTATCTCTATCGCGAGAGCCGCAGCACCCACTGCCATCACCGGGCCGGCGTTAGGGCTGTCCCATAGTTTGGCCTGCTGAAAACCCAGTTTTAAGGCAGCAAACTGCCTCGCTACCAGCGCATAGGCTACAGCACAGCAGCGCGCAGGCAACCAGGCAAACATATCGTCAAGCCGGGCACTGGCCCAGCCAAAGTAGCGGTAGCGGTCATTACGATAGCCCCACATGGCATCCAGGGTATTCAGGAGGCGATGTGCGACAGCTCCCGGCGCACCGGCTAAAGCAAACCAAAACAAGCTCGCCAGCACGGCATCGTTTCCATTCTCCAATACCGATTCAACCGTTGCTTTGGATAGTCCCACAGCATCCAACTCATCTGTGTCGCGACTGACAATAGCCGAGACCGCCATGCGAGCGCCATCAATGTCTCCGGCCAGCAAGGGCTCTTCAACGGCTTGCGCATGTTCGGTCAGACTGCGCGCTCCCAGGCAGAGGTAGAGAACCAAAATGGACAAGATCACATGAACGGCAGGCGCTAAATAGGAAAATATGAGACTCAAGCAATAGACGGGCAGCCCGACCAAGAACAAGCAACAAACGGTACCGGCGATATAGAGTCTACGCTCGCTTGCGTCATTCGTACCGGCGGGTAACACATCTATCTCTGCCCGGCCTCGCACAAACTGCTCCAGCCGATGTGCTAGGCCGCCAAAGACTACCAAGGGATGCCAACGCGTGGGTTCGCCCAGCAAGCGATCCAGCACCAGCGCAGCGAGCATGGACAGGCTAGCCAACAACATGCGTATCTCCCAAGCACAGTGCCAATGTCAGCAGCGTAACCACCTCCACCAGCTCGACCTGAGCACCGGCTACATCACCCGTGAATCCTCCCAGGTGTTTGCGCGAAGACGCGGCGACCCACCAACATACCGCAGCCACAGCCAAGGCAGTCGGTACAAATACCTTCATAGGTAATAGCGCAAACAAAGCTAGTGCAATGATGACGACCACACAAAGGCCAGGCGTGCGCGGCAAGTGCTCTGCCATGCCAGCGCCAATCCCACCCTCACG
>JBCCNJ010000172.1:0-8178 GCA_039025905.1 Pseudomonadota bacterium
CCAGAGCCCATTATTTCCTTACCTGGTCTGCCCTGAGAGTCTCATTCAGATTGTATGCGGGCATGGGTCTTGGGCCACGATCACAGTAGTCGCTTTCAAACTGAGCACGCATCCATGTTCGGTGGTAAAGAAACACTCGTTAGTGATTGTGGCCCAAGACCCATGCACGCATACAATCTGAAAGAGACTCTCAGGGCAGACCAGGTAAGGAAATAATGGGCTCTGGTAACAGCTCCAATCTGGGTCAGTAGGGCGGTAGGCTGAGGGAACGTGTATTCGTGTTGTGAAGTGAGTACACGGTTGCCGCAGTTATCGTCCGGGCCTCACCAGCTCGATCTGATCCACCAGTAGCCGACTCTGCCAAGCCTAACCTACTCATGTTTCAAGCTGCTCGAAGCCAGAAAACCTGTGTCAGGTATAGACCCTGAAAATTGGCAAACTCGTATAGCGTGGAGTTAGAACTAAATAGGGTAATCCAGGGAGTGGTCCTCTCGCTGTTCGATGTTGGCAACAATCTCGCTTATTCGAGGCTTAGATTTCCGGGTCGCAATCGGTAGGACAACGGACATAGAGGCTCTAACTAACTCATGATGTAGCTTCTCGCGTGGCAACACACCCTTAAACCAAAACAACACTGTTCCCCAGGTGACTGATACCAGAGTCCTTGCATAAAAGTCTAAGTCTGCTTCAGCGAGAATCTCTCGCTGTGACAGCATTTCTTCCAGGGATCTTCTTCTCGCGCTTACTGCGTTGTCCAAGAAAATCTGCTTTGCCGGAGAATCTCCAGAGCTTTGGAACAACAATCTGGTCATCGCTTCGCCAGTGTCAGGGGTGTCTACAAAAAAATGGGCAATCGATTCCAGCCGATGTAAAAAGCGGTCTAAGCCTGGATGGTATTGCTCTTCTTGCGTAGATAGTTGGCTAATGGAGCCACCTACCGCGTAGAGAATAAGTGCTTCCTTCGAGTCGTAGATCTCATAGAGCGTGCTAGGAGACACCCCCGCAATAGCAGCAACCTTCCTCATGCTCAATGCATCGTAGCCTTCTTCGTCAAGCTGAGCGCGTACCGCCTCCAGAATCGCTTTACGACGGGCGATCTGCCTGGGCGTCATACTTTTTTCGGTCTTATCGGCCATATCTTATAGGAGCGAAGTTACGTTTCTTCTTGGGTGCTTGCTTGAAAGTCTATGACAAAGCCCACTCAGATCAAAGAAGAACGGGCGAAACAATGCCGATGATGTTCTATGTGTATTGCGTGGCACTCATCATCCCCCAAGGAACCAATAATGAGAGAGTTGAATTAATAATCATAACACGTTATGATAAATATCTCATTCATTTTGCCGATGACACATAGCAATATTAACCATCTGAGCTCTGGAGTTAGCAATGTCATTAACAGGTTTCGTACCGCCTACAGAACTGGAAGCCTATAAGGAATTGTTCGCCGAGCATTTTGTCTTTGAACGGCGTGAAGACGGCGTACTGACGATGCGACTGCATACCCAGGGCGGACCTTACCAGCTTAGCGTTGAGAGTCATAAGGCGATTGGTCAAGCCCTCAAAGTCGTTGCAGCCGACCCCAAGAACGAATTATTGATATTTACGGGTACGGGGGACCATTTCCTCGCGGGGATTGATCCTGATGGTTTCGCTCTCGAAGCAGAAGACATGGAGTATTGGGCCTACGAATATGCCTACAAGGACGGAAGAATCAATGTCAGCGCTTTAGTGAATGACTTTGAGATTCCCACTATCGGAGTCTTGAACGGACCGGGCGCTCATACTGAAATGGCGCTTATGTGCGACATTACCCTGTGTAGCGACGACGCCATTATCTGGGATCCGCACTACGCCATTGGCTCCGTCCCCGGAGATGGTATTCACAGCTGCTTTTTAGAGATATTGGGCGTTAAACGCGCTGCTTACGCGCTCTTGACAAGCGAGGTGATTGACGCCGAGAAAGCGTTGAAGTACGGGATGGTGAATGAAGTTATAGCCAAGAAGGATCTGATGGCGCGTACCTACGAGATAGCCGATCAGCTTATGCAGCAAAAGCGAGTGATTCGAAGGCTATCCTCTCAAATTGTTCGTAGACCGTGGAAGAAAAGAGTTGCAGATGACCTAGACGGGGGTTTTGGGACTCAGATGTTTGGACACCTCGCGAAGAAAGACTTCGTGCACACGAAAACCGCCGTTGATGACGTCGCTTCCTCGTTTGGGGTGGAAGTGAAAGAGTAAAACTGAAGTCCGCATTACCCGAGTATTGTTCGCGCAAGCACACCAAAAATTCTTCCCCATACTATATACACTCTTCCCCACATTGGTTCAGATTTAGCACTCTCGTCGGCTGCGTACTTAGCAGAAAGTATGCCATGGGCCGCCATCAAGCTATGTATCCTGCGGTTAAATGCGCGACTCAGGCTTCGCTACCGGTCATAACTGCAAATAAAACAGCGAACGACTTGCGTCTAAAATCGTAACGCGTTATGATAAAACTCATTAATCAAATAACAAGGTTAAGACATGAGCAAAAGACGGCCGATATACACAATCGTGCTATCTGTGTTGAGTGCAACAACTATGGCCCAAGAAAGCCAGCGCGGTCTGTTAGAAGAGGTAATAGTCACGGCCCAGAAACGTGCCGAATCGATACAAGACGTACCTATTTCTATCGCCTCTGTATCGGGTGACATGATGGAATCTCGCCAGCTGACGACGTTCGAAAGGTTGGTGCCAGACCTCCCCAACGTGGAATTTGTGTCCAGCCCAGGGCTTGATAAAGCCCTCGGAATTCGCGGGCTATTTACCTCAACGGGTAATCCGGCATTTGAACAGTCGGTAGGTGTATTTTCGGATAGCGTCTACATCTCCAGGGGCAGGCTGTACAACCTTTCGTTTAACGATGTTGATCGGGTTGAAGTACTACGTGGCCCGCAAGGCGTGCTCAATGGCAAAAATGCTATCGCGGGTGCGATAAATATTTATTCGAAACTACCCTCCGATGAACTTGAAGCGGGGTTTTTGGGTAGCTATGAGTTTGAGAACGAAGGCTATTCGGGTACCGCTTATGTAACAGGCCCGATTACGGATGAACTTTCTGGTAGAGCGTACATCAAGTCTGAAAAAATTGGCGGCTATCTCGATTTTCCGCGCACAGGTCGAGATGACCAGAACGAGTCAGAGTTTCTGAGTTTTAAAGGCAGTCTGCTGTACGAACCCACCTCGAGCTTTGGCGTTGTCGTCAGATACAGCCGACAAGATGCGAAGCAACTCGGCGTCGAGTTTGGCCCGTTTCTGTTTCAAGAGAGCGTGGCTGATACCTTAGAAGCAGAGTATCGGGAGAACGATCCGAACTTTGATTTCGTGACGAACGATATCATTTCTAATGGCAGGTTGCTCCGGGTCGATGAGGCTGGGGAGATTTTTATCAGCAATGAGCGGCCAGAAGCGGGCACGGATATTGATATAGCGTCCGTGCAACTAGATTGGGAGTTATCTAACGGCGGGCAGATAACGGGTATCACAGGATATTTGAATTACTCCAGCTATCTACTTCAGACACAAGCGTTCCGTCCGGTCGACTTTTTGGTAACCGGGGACAAGGATGACGACGAGAACTTCGACCAGTGGTCTCAGGAGCTGCGGTATGTGTCTCCTGGTGGTGAGACCTTGGACTATCTGTTCGGGGTCTATTTGCACTCAGCCGATCTCAACATCAACAAGAACGATTCCGTATTAAGTGCGGAAGCGCTGGGAGCGCCAGCAGAGTTCAATTTCCTACCGATCGAGAAGTTTTCGCAGGAAGCTAGATCCATCTCTGTTTTTGGGCAGGGCACTTGGAACTTTACCGAAAACCTTCGCGCGTCCGTCGGGCTGCGGTACACAGAAGAAGAGAAGAAGGCCGACGGGGGCGTAAGGTTTTACTCGACAGATCGCTCCATGATCGTGGGCGGACAGCCTCCAGGCAGCCCAGGGTTTAATCCCATAGCAGATCTGTTTGGATCCAATTGGTGTGATAGCGCAAGTAGGAGCGAAAGCACCTGGGATCCTTCTGTGATTGGGGAATGGAACGTAGCTGAAGATAAGATGTTGTACGTTAGCTGGACACAGGCTAACAAGGCAGGCGGTTTCAACGCGGCAGATCTTGATGGCGTGAGCTTTGAATACGAAGGAGAAGAAGCCAAAAGCTGGGAAATCGGTTCAAAACTGTCTTTCCTGGATGATCAACTGCGATGGAATCTCGCTATTTTTCGAACTGAATACACGGATCTTCAAGTTAGTGCATGGAATGCGGCTTCGAATACCTTCATCACTAACAACGCGGCCGAGGCGACCGTTGAAGGATTTGAATCGGATTTGATCTACGCCATCAATGCCAATTGGACGCTTGGCGGCGCAGTAGGCTATCTCGATGCCAAATATGATAACTATCCAGGCGCGAACTGTTCGGTAGGCGAGAGCCGTGAGGCTAACTGCGACGCGGATAACACGCGAAATGCTGCAGGAGACCGTTTGCGACAGGCACCTGAGTGGACGACGAATACCTATGTCGATTATGTCCAGGATATCTCAGAAGGGTTAGCGGCCGGCTTTCGCCTTACTGTGAACTACTCCGACTCTTATTTTATGTCGGATACGAATGATCCGTATCTGAGTGTCGATTCCTATACGAAATCAGATCTCTTGATTTGGCTCGCTTCAGCAGACGAGGTTTGGCGAATATCTGCCCTCGGTCGGAACCTTACCGACGAAAGGGTCCCCTATTTTGCAAACAGTACGCCACTTGTTGATGAAGCCTACTTCTCTTCGGTTCAAGCTGGCCGCGAGTATTACCTCGAGTTTGCATATCGATTTTAGAGGGGGATCTTTAGGGCGATTGGCTCGCCCCTCCGGGGCCGGCTCCTTTTTCCCGATATAGAGTTCCAGGATTTTTAAAAATGACTTGTTCAATTGGCGTGGAGATTCCTATGAAAGTAGCCTTTTTAGGATTGGGAAACATGGGCGCTGGGATGGCGAAAAATATACTAGAAGGTGGTTTTGAAACCGTTGTCTGGAATCGCTCCCCCGGTAAAACATCGAAGCTCGAAAGTTTGGGCGCGGTCGCATCCGCTACTGTTCATGAGGCGGTGTCTGATGCAGATGTGGTGGTGAGCAGTTTGATGGATGATCGTTCCGTATTGGACTGTGTGGTTGGCGCCAAGGGACTCCTTGAAAACATGAAACCCGGGGCAACACACCTGTGTGTCACAACAATCTCACCTGATTTGGCCGATCAGCTATTGGATATGCACACGGGCGCAGGTACAGAATTTGTCGCCTCCCCGGTGCTAGGTAGGCCAGACGCGGCGGAGGAGGGCACACTAGTTGCGCTTTTGGCTGGCTCTGAAGATGGGCTCGAAAACGCTGCTGCCGTTGTCGACTCGTTTACCCAAATGAAATTGCCCGTCGGCTCTAAGCCCAGTCACGCTGCGACGATGAAGCTGTGTCTTAACTATGCAGTGATTTCGAGTATTGAGTTGATGAGCGAAATATACACCTGCTGTGACAAGGCCGGGCTTGATTTAGAAGAAGTAGAAGGCTTCTTCAAAGTGATCTACGGCTTCCCCGTACTGCACATGTACGCAGAGAAGCTTCGAAAAAGAGAATTCGAAGATGGTGGATTCCGGATGACGGGAGGATTGAAGGACATAAAGCTCATGTTGGATACCGCCTCGAAGCTGGGGACGCAGTTTGATATTGGCGAAATTATTGAGGGGAAGATGGTCGAAGGTATTGGCTCTGGTTACCAAAACCTTGACTGGAGCGCTATTTATGAAGTGACCAGGGCGAGAGCAAAGCTTGATGCTGCAGATACTGCGGCTTGATCGCGATGATTAAAGGTCAGTTTCCGAGGAGTTTTATTAGATGAGCGATATTAAGGGTGGGGAACTTCTGCTGAGGTGTCTTCAGCAGGAAAATGTGAAGCATATTCATGCGATCACTGACGGTACCTATATGTCTATGTTGGAACCGTTGGAACGACTTCAGGACGAATTGGGCATTCGCCTGGTTGTGCCGCGGCACGAAGCGGCTGCTGCCCATCTCTGTGATGGTTACTCGCGCGTATCGGGTGAGCCGGCGGTAGTCATGGCCTGTGCTGGTCCTGGCGCTGCCAACCTGATTTCTGGCTTGCTGTGTACGCAAGCAGAGGGTAGCCCACTGGTTGCCATCACCACGACGCGACGAAGCGAGATAGGCGATTCCTATTCACAGCAGGCAGCGATGCAAGTCGGAGATCAGCACGGTGCGTTCAAAGCCGCCGTTAAGTGGAGCGGTAAAGTAGATCACTGGCATCGTATCCCCGATATGGTTCGACACGCTTTTCGGATGGCCACCACGGGCTGTCCAGGTGTGGCGCATTTGCTGGTGCCACAGGACGTTTTGGACGGACTAGGTGATATCGATACCGTTCAGCTTCATCCTGCACAACGTTACCGAGTTAGTGCCCAAGAGCGCCAAACGGCGAATCAGGTCGCAATCCAGCAAGCTGCGAAGATGCTTGTGGACGCCGGCTTGCCCATCGCGTATGTGGGCAACGGCTGTGTTAGGGCCTTTGCGCAATCTGAATTGACTGAGCTGGTGGAATACCTAGGCATGCCAGTGATAAAGACGGGTCATGGGATGTCTGCGTTCCCTTGCGGGCACGAGCTTGCGCTCAATGCGGGCAATATGGGCGGCATTGTGTGTCGACTGGAGGCTGATGTTGCTCTTGTCATTGGTACACGTCTGGGCGAGTTAAGTGCGTTTGGTAAGGCCCCCGTTTGGAGTGACACAACGAAAACGAGAGTGATACAAATAGATAGTGAACCGGCCAATATCGGCCTTAATCGTCCCGCCGATATTGGTCTTGTTGGGGATGCGAAAGCAGTGCTTGCGCAATTGGTAGAGGCCGTTTCGGAACTGACCGCAAAGAGAAGTAAGCACCCTAGAATAGATGAATTCAAAGGCTACCAATCGGAAGCGCGCGCGCATCTTGATCAGATTGTTGACCAATATCAGGACCCACTGTGCATAGGGACAGTCTACTCCGAATGCAACAAGTTCTTTGACAATGACGCTATCGCGGTAGTCGATGGTGGTAATACCGCGTGGTGGTCTATGTCTTACCACCAGGTGAAACCGGGCGCCATTATCATGGGAACACCGAACTACGGGCATCTGGGCGCCGGGCTGCCCCACGCAATGGGCGCAAAACTTGCTGCCCCCGATAGACCTGTGTACTGCATAAGCGGAGACAGTGCGTTTGGGTTCAACATTCAAGAAATTGAAACTGCGGTGAGAGAAGATTTACCCGTGGTCGTTCTCGTCATGGTTGATGGTGCCTGGGGCATGGAGAAAACGGCGCAAAAGCGAACCTGGGGGCGGGAAGCACCTTGGTTTGGCGTCTACAATGCGCCGGAGATCCGCTATGACAAAGTCTGCGAGGCAATGGGTGGTCATGGCGAGTTTGTTACCAAAGCGACCGAGATTCAATCCGCCTTGAAGCGATCGTATGACTCGGGAAAAGCCTCAGTTATTCACTGTGTCATTGACCCAGACTCGAACGTGTGGCCGCCTGGCATAGAGAGCTGGAATGCCCTTCGCTCGGGCAACTTCGAAGGGTTGATCTAGTGCCAGCTTCCCTTTGTTCGAAAAAGCATCGAATAGACGGTGGGAGACCAACGCTGTTGCTAACCGCTGTCTCTCACAATCAAGGGCAATTAAGTCCAAAAAGTCTGCGTTTAGCGCGGGCGAGCGATGTCGTTAACGTATGACAGGTCTAAGACTGAAACAAAAAAACTTTATCGCTGGCCAGTGGTGCGACTCAGAGAGCCAGCGTCGCTTTGACGTCAGGAACCCGGCTGATTGGGAGGAGGTTCTACACTCATATCCTAAGTCGACTACAAAGGACACCGACAGGGCGATAGAGAGTGCCGCGCAGGGGTATCGGTCTTGGAAAAATGTTCCCATCGCCGAGCGCGCGGCGATTTTTCGCCGAGTTGCAGAATTGATTAGGGCACACAGTGTCCAGCTAGCGAAGATCATCACAGCTGAGAACGGTAAGCTGCTCAGTGAGTCTTATGCCGAGATAGACAGTACGCTGCATGAGATGGAATTTCAGGTGGGTGAGGGTTTACGGCAGTTTGGCGTCGCCAG
>JBCCNJ010000173.1:0-8156 GCA_039025905.1 Pseudomonadota bacterium
GTTGCGCCGGTAGGTCATAGTCCCACAAATCGTGGTGGACGAACTGATAGTACCAGCGCACCTGACCTGTTTCGGCATCAAGGGCGACCAGTGAATTGGTATAGCGATTGTCACCTGGTCGGTAGTGGCCCACCAGATCGGCACTGGGGCTAGTAGTGGGTACAAAGATGAGATTGTTTGCTGGATCAGCTGATAGAAAGCTCCAGGCATTGCCGGCTCCCACCCATTGGTTACTTCCCTCGCCCCAGGAACTGGCCGCCGGATCATTATCGTCGCGCGGTACGGGATCAAAGGTCCAGAGTAATTCGCCGCTGCGCGCATCAATGGCACGCACCATGCCGCTGGGCGCTTCGGTGCGCAGCATGTCGGCCAATGTAGAACCGAATACCGCCACGTGGCCGCTCATTGCCGGGGGGGAGTGAATTTGTACCTCATCGGCAAAATCCAGCTTGGAACCTGCATCAAACTGCACCTGGCCCGGGGTGCCTGCAGCGGCACCAAACTCGGGGCAGGGCTTGCCGGTACGGGCATCCAAAGAAAAAGCCCTGAGGTCGGCAGTGCCCCAGACGATGCTGGTTTGACATAGCTCAGCAGCGGCTTTGTCGGGGTTCACGTAGGACGACACACCGCGACACTTCACAAAACTGTGGCCGAAGGAGGTAAAGCTGACGTCGGGATCGAACGTCCATTGCTCCTCACCGGTGACAGCGTCCAGTGCCAGAATCCGTCCAGTGGGCGTACAGGCGATCAGGTTGTCGACGATCAAAAGCGGTGTGGACTGCCAGGGGTTGAACGGCTGCTCCTCATTCAGAATAGCCTCCAATTCGCCTGCTTGATAGACCCAGGCAACTTCGAGATCCGCTACATTGCCGCGATTGATCTGATCCAGCGAGGAATAGCGATCGCCGCCCGGGGTGTTCCCGTACTGTGGCCAGGTCGAGTCTGGAGGTGGCAGCGATGCAGTGTCTGAGTTGTACGGTAGTCGCTTATTGTCCGACTCAAAGTACTGGCAAGCTGTGGTTAATGTCAGCAGCACTATTGCGAGGGTGGTCGTTATTTGGGTTGTCATTGCGCCTGTTATTGTGATGAGTGCAAGTGCAGTTGATGGAATAATATCCGCATATAAGACATGTGTCTATTTTATAGTTAAATGTCGTTTAAGCTATTAGTTTGACCCTCTGGGATGGTGCGCATGAGATAGAGACTGCCTGATAGCGAGGCAGTGCAGAGCGCTGGCCCGTAACGCGGTCTCAAACTCTCGCGTCCGTTTAGAGCGTTATTTAGGCTAAATAGGAAGGTCCCTGGTGCTCTTGCCGTTCCTGTAAGCGATCGCGGTAGCGCGATTAACTGCGTTTAATGTCCTGGCGGGAAAATACACTTGATAGGTGAATGCGTTTCAATGTATCACGCCCCGCCGGGTCCGTAGAGGTAGGCATCCTCGGCGTACAGCGACGCAATGGTGTTGGCATCGCGCGCCTCGGTCGCGGCGTGATGTGCGTGCCTAAGATGCCAGGAGGCGCTGTACGCGCTGCCTGATTCAAAGAAAGCAAGGGGAAAGCGGTTGCTTAATGTGTTTCTTCCCGGTGCTTAACTATGGCGTTTATTAGCAACGCTCTCGCTTACAATGCTCCGGCTCAAGCGTGCCAAACCACCCTCTAGGCTCGGGTCTTCTGAAACAATGTATAGAGCGATAGCTCTGCGAGTAAATCCAAATCGTCCGAGGCCGGCTTTTCTTTGTACTGGCAAATCGTAGTGAAGAAGTACATTTCAAATTGCATGCAAAACAGTTCTACGCGACGTTTGGCCTCGGTTTTACGTTTGCCTTTGAAGCGGTTGATATACGGCGACATGTCCTCGCGTATGATTTCGTAGTTTCTTGTTGTGATCGCAGAGTCTGTCATTTGCGCTTGCATAATGGCGCTGTAGAGTTCGGAGTGCTCTACCCAGGTGTCGGCCATATAATCAACCCACGCCCGCATCGATTTAAAAGTGGGCTCTTCCATCTCATTAATGAGCGCGAAAGCTTCCTGGCCAGAAGGTGAGATGCGCTGCCAGGCCGCTAGCGCGAGGCTGGTCTTATCTTTAAAATGTAAGTAGAAAGTAGAGCGGTTAGCACCTGCTCGTGTGGTAATCATATCGATAGTGGCTTCATGAAAGCCGACTTCCTTAAATACCTCCAGTGCGGCATCCAGAAAACGTGTTCTGGTGAAGCTGCGCTGTTGGCTGCGTAAAGATTCTGGTTTGGCCACTGCATTCCCCGGATCTAACGTCGACACTGTGTTGATTAAAGCGGCGTATGTCTAGCTACAGTATCATATAACGTATACCTGTACACCCCGCGCTGTGCAGGGTTTCTCCGTGTCTACCAGTACTCATTAGCTCAACCGCTCTGGTTCGTTTTATACAACAGATGTATACTTAATATACACTAATCTATGGAGATCGCGCATGGGTCATGAGGCAGCTAGTGCTCTGGCGGTACTCAAAGGGTTTTTGGCGGAGTTCCAGTCCGGCCAGTGGGAACGCGCTTGCGAAACCTATTGTGCGACGGACTTTGAGATCCATGAGCCACCCGGTATCCCGCAGCAGGGTATTTTTCGCGGACAGTTTGCATCTATTGAGGTCAGCAACATCTATCGCGATATTTGGGATTTCGGCATTGGCGAACAACAGTTCTGGGAGGCTCAGGATGAACCTCTAGTGTTTTCTCGCTATGTCCTGACATGGACGAGCAAGGCCACGGGCAAATCACTCACCCAGCCCGTGGTGGAGCTGAACCATGTCCGCAACGAACGCCTGGTCAAGATGGAGGTGTTTATGTTTGATCCTACGGGCTTGAGCAACACGCTGATTCCAGATTAGATAGAGTGGAGCCCACTGGTATCCGGCGACGTAAACTGCGGTTTTCTTGGGTTTTTTATCGAATGGGGTTAGCTGATCAGGTCATCTATGCAGTGTTGCTATCCAGTTGGTTAACATGTATCGTAATAATAGACATGCGTCTATTTAGGTGAGAATAATGCCAAAACAGCTCGAAGGAAAAGTCGCAGTCATCACCGGCGCGGCCAGAGGTATGGGGGAAGCCAGCGTTCGGCGGTTTGTAGAGGAAGGTGCCCGGGTCGTAATGGCCGACGTGCTCGATGAAGAAGCCAAGGCCTTGGCAGCGGAGCTGGGAGATGCGGTCCTCTACCGCCGTACCGATGTCTCGCAGTCTGAGCAGGTAGAAGCGCTGGTGGCCGCAGCGGTATCTCACTTTGGTACAGTGGATGTCATGTTCAGCAATGCTGGAGTGATGGGAGACCCACAAAAAGACTTTCTGGCTGAGGATTTCACCAGTTTTGAGCGCACCATTGGTATCAACCTATTAGGCCCGATGTTAGGCGCGCATTTCGCCGCCAAACATATGGCGCAAAACGGTGGCGGCTGCATCCTGACTACGGCATCCAGTTCGGCACTCTACGGTGGCCACAGTATCGTTCCCTACCGCGCCTCCAAAGCGGGCATCATCGGGATGACAAAAGCGCTGGCTATTGACCTTGGCCGCTATGGCATCAGGGTAAACAGCATCTCACCCGGCCCAACCCGCACTCCCATGACCCTGGCGATGGATGATTTACCCGAGGATCACGCAGAGGCCTTTATTGATGTGGCTATGGAGTCGATGCGCTCGCGGATGCCCCTTGGGCGCTTAGGTCTACCTGAGGATATTGCTAACGCGGCTGTCTTTCTTGCCAGTGACCAGGCCGCTCAGATTACCGGTGTAGATCTGCCGGTGGATGGAGGCGAGACCGCGGGCAACTGTGAAAACACGCTCGAGAAAATGCAGGCGCGGTTTCTCGAGCTCATGCAGGCCTAGATCGGTAGATGTCTGCGCCGATAGTCATTATTGGCGGCAGTCATGCCGCTGCGCAGGCCATTATGAGTTTGCGCGTCGGTGGTTGGGAGCACGGCATTACCCTAGTGGAGGCCGAGACGGAGCTTCCCTATCAGCGGCCACCGCTATCAAAAAAGTACTTGCTAGGCGAAGTGTCTGTGGAGCAAATGCGGCTAAAGCCGGAATCATTCTATGCCGACGCTGGTGTCGAGCTCATCATGGGCCAACAAGCGCAGCGCATTGATCGTGCCCAGCGGCACCTTGAGCTAAGCTCGGGTGACCAGCTCCCCTATGAAAAACTGATTTTGGCGACTGGAACCAGACCAAGGACCTTGCCGCTGCCGGGGTCCGATGAAGCGAATCTGGCGTATCTGCGCACCCTCAGAGATGCCCGCGGTATTGGCGATGGTCTGCTACCCGATACCCATTTGCTGGTTATCGGTGCGGGCTATATCGGCCTGGAATTAGCTGCCTCGGCAGTTAAACGGGGATGCAAGGTGACCGTGCTGGAAGCACAGGATCGTGTGTTGGCGCGGGTGACGTCACCCGTTGTCTCTCAGTTCTATCAGCGCTTGCATGGCGATGCAGGCGTCGATATTCGCCTCGATACGGCGTTGACTGGCTTCGCTGCCAGAGAGGATAAGATCGATGTGCTCGCCGAAGGCGGAGAAGTGATCACCGCGAATCAGGTTGTGGTGGGGATTGGTGTGATACCGAACACGGAACTCGCAGAAGAGGCGGGGCTTGATTGCGAGAACGGCGTTGTTGTCAACGAATTCACACAGACAAACGATCCGGCTATTTTCGCCATTGGCGATTGCGCGAATTATCCCAGCACGCGACTGGGTCGCAGGCTGCGATTGGAATCAGTACCCAATGCGGTCGGGCAGGCAAAGACGGCCGCGGCGGCGATTTGTGGCAATCCGGTGCCCTACGACGATGTTCCCTGGTTCTGGTCAGATCAATACGATATTAAATTACAAACTGTAGGACTGTGGGATGCGCATGACGCGTTGGCCGTGCGCGGTCATCCCGATGAGAATAAATTTGCTGTTTTTTATTTGTGCGAGGGGCGCTTGATCGCTTTGGATGCGATTAATTCGCCCGCTGAGTTTATGGTGGCCAAAAAGTTGATTGCAGCTGAGGCAAGCCCGGACCCCGCTGCACTCGAAGATGTTGACGTGCCGTTGAAAAGTCTGCTGTAACTCCCCCGGCGCAGCAAGACCAGGGTGTGTCGAACTTGCCCTGGAAAGTAAGGAGTCCTTATGTCAGTGAGCCAATTGAACGCCGTGATCGAACGCATCGATGCCGTGAAGTCGCAGTGGAGCGAAGAGACCGATCTAGACCGGATGCGTGCTGATCTCGAAGGACTGCATACGTCCTTTGAGGGTGTTGCCACGGCGGTGGTTGAAGCGGTCGACGCCAACGGCGTAGCCGCAGAATGGGTGCATGTGCCTGAAGCGGGTGCCAGCAAAGATATTCTCTATCTGCACGGTGGAGGGTTTGCGGTGTGCTCGGCAAAATCCCACCGCCATTTTGCGACTTGGCTCGCTGCCGCAGCAGGCGCGCGAGTGCTCGTGGCCGACTACCGACTGGTGCCCGAGTTTTGCTTTCCCCATCAGCTCGCCGACGCCCAGAGCGCTTATAGCTGGTTGCTCACACAGGATGTACACCCCAGCAGTATCTGCGTTGCGGGTGACTCGGCAGGCGGAGGCCTGGCATTGGCTCTTATTGCAAAACTCAAGGACGAAGGTGCGCCACTTCCTGCTTGCGCCTGTTTGATCAGCGCCTGGGCGGACATGCAGTGCACTGGTGAAAGCTATCGATCGCTGGAAGAAGTGGATCCTGTGGCATCTACAGATATGGCCTTGGACATGGGGCGGGCGTATGTCGCCGAGGCAGTAGACGCAGCGCATCCCTATGCGTCGCCCATCAATGCAGACTATTCGGGGTTTCCACCACTGATGCTACAGATTGGCCTGCGGGACATCTTTCTCGATGACTCGAGGACAGTTGCCGCCTGTGCCAGGCAGGCCGATGTCGAGGTCGTGCTGCAGGAATGGCCCGATATGATCCATCAGTGGCCCATGTACGCCTCCGTTTTGGATGAGGCCAGAGAGTCTTTGAGCGCGATGGGAGATTTTATCAAGCGTTATTGTGAACCGGCGGACGAGTAACGATGGCCGAACTTGAAAACAAAGTCGCCATTGTCACAGGCGGTGCTAGCGGTATAGGGCGAGCTACGGCGCTGGCGTTAGCCGCCGCCGGTGCAAAGGTGGTCATTGCTGACATTAATACGCATGAATCTGATGTCGTTGTTGAGCACATCACCCGCCTTGGGGGAGCGGCACTGTCCGTACCTACGGATGTTAGCCAACCTGAACAGATTAAAGCCATGGTCGAAGCAACCCTGTCTGAATATGAAGCGCTGGATGTGCTCTGTAATAATGCGGCCGACTTATCTCTGCTGGCGCAAGACGGTGATTTTTTACAAGGCGATGTTGATGTCTGGGACAAGACCTACGCGGCCGATTTGCGCTCAGTGATGGTCGCCTGCAAGTACGCCATCCCTCATATGCTGGCGGGGCGCGGTGGCGCTATCGTCAATGTGTCTTCGGTTGATGGTGCCATCGGCGACAACACGCGTTTTGCTTATGCAGCGGCAAAAGCCGGAATCAATGTGCTAACCCAGTGCACCGCTACCACCTATGGGAAACAAGGCATACGGTGCAATGCAGTACTACCGGGTTTAGTACTCTCTCCCGTTGCGCTTAAAGCTCTGGAGGCGACTCCCGAGATTCGTACGGCTTTTGAGGACAATGTACTGACGCCGGAGCTGGGTACACCGCAGGAGATCGCGAAGGTCATACTATTTTTGGCCAGCGACAGCGCCTCTTATATCAATGGTCAATTGATACGTGCCGATGGCGGCCTGCTCAGCCACGTGCCGCATCTGGCGCAGGTGGGCCACTACTTCTCTAAACTAGCAGACTAGCGCAGCACAGCTCCTCAGGCCAGCTTGACAAGCAGTGACCACCCCTATAATCTTCTTTATAGACATATGTCTATTATAGAGATTAATGTCTATACAGCGGCTTGCGACGTCGGCTCTTGTTCGGCACTTCCGCTAGATCCACAACTCAATAAAAAGAGCGGCTTATGGAGACGGTTATTTTCATAGAGCATGACGGTACACGCCATGAGGTGGACGCCAAGGCCGGTGTGTCCCTCATGGAAGCGGCGAGAATGAACAATGTGCCGGGTATTCTTGCAGACTGCGGAGGCGCCTGTGCCTGCGCGACATGTCACGTGATGGTTCCCTCGGAGTCGGCTGCCGACCTCGTCGATATTTCCGATGAGGAAGAAGCGATGCTGGAATTCGGCCTGGAGGAACGTACGGAAAACAGCAGACTTTCTTGCCAATTAACGGTGAGTGAAGAACTGGATGGTATAGAGCTGCAGCTTCCCGAATCACAGGTCTAAGCCGAATACACGAGCGGGCGGTAACGACATACCATCCGCCTCAGGAGTCCTGATTATGCAGACGAAAACGATAACTTACTACAGCGATGGCGATATCGTTGTTGGCGATCTCCATCTTCCCGATGATTTTTCTGAGGAGAAGCAGTATCCCGCCGTGCTGCAGTGCCAGGGCTTTACGGGTATTCGCAAGATGGTGCAGCCGGTATTTGCCGAGTATTTCGTCAATGCGGGTTTCGTCTCACTGGCGATTGATTATCGCGGTTGGGGTGATAGCGGTGGCGAGCGTGGCCGAATGGCACCCCTGGAGCAGGTGGAAGACTGCCGTAACGGTTTTTCCTGGCTAGAGGCGCAGCCGTTTGTTGATAGCAGTCGCATGGCGCAGTTCGGTGCCAGCTTTGGCGCGCTGATCACGCCCTATACCATGGCGCTGGATCACCGCGTGCAGGCCGGCGTGGCAACCGGTGGTGTTGCCCATGGGTTGGAGGCGATCACCAATCAGCGCACCCCCGAGCAAATGGCCGAGTGGCTGGAGAAAACCTACGAGGCGCGGCAGAAGCGCGTGTTGACGAACGAGGTTGATCGCAGTCTTAACGTGATGGATATTTTTATCGACCCGGAAAGCCGCTCCTGGGAGCCTGAGATGTGGGAGGCGGTGCCGGCCTGGCGCAACTGGTTTGGTTTTGACTCACTCGCGCGCTGCGTCGACTTTCGACCTATCGATGTGGTGCATCGCGTCACCAAGCCCATTGCCTATATGCTTGCCGAGAAAGACATCGTCGCTGACACAGATAGTTTTCGA
>JBCCNJ010000174.1:0-8122 GCA_039025905.1 Pseudomonadota bacterium
AGCGGCGATTTTCATTCATAACTATTGATGGATTAGGAGTCTATCTCTACCTACCCTGATGGCTGCTACCAGAGAGATGATCAACTGAGTCATGGTGTGGCGGCTGTATGGACTGTGGTAAGGCTACCCGAAAGATGCTGATAGTGTTGAGTGTGCATTGCTTTTCTGAAAGCGAACATGAGCAAGCTTGATTGTCACGACGCGAATGTCGACGCGCTTGTTGAATCCATAGCGTTTGCATCAGCGTGCCGCGTTCTGTGAACCTGCAGTATTGTAGTTTCACCGCGATCGGTGGCAGGGAGGAGAACCAGGATCGCGTGCTCATGCTGCAGGATTCGACCCAAGGCGTGCACCTGTTCGCTGTTGCCGATGGTGTCGGAGGTCATCCACACGGGGCGGAGGCCGCACAGGCCTGTATGGCTGCCATTACAGAGTATTGGCAACGCGCCAATGCGTTGCCAGTGGCGCCAGATGGGATCGAGCAACTGGTCGCCCACTGCCAGCGATCTGTGAGGGCTCTTGCCGAACCCGATGCCGATGACCACTGGCCACCTCAGACGACCCTGGCTCTGCTTGTGGTCAGCGCCAAAGGGGTCTGGTCGGGCCATGTGGGCGATTCCCGTATTCTCCACTATGCAGAGACGGGCTTACAGGCGCGGACTCTGGATCACTCTGTTACCGAGATGAAGGTTCAGGCGGGAGAGATAAACGAACGTCAGGCCTTACGCGACCCGGACCTCAATCTATTGACCCGTGCGTTAGGCAGCCCTGTCTCGCCTCGTCCCAGCTTGCAGCAGTGGTATCCCGCATCGGGCGATTTGATTTTCCTGGCCAGCGATGGTGCCTGGTCGCTGCTTACAGACTCAGACTATAGGGAGCTTCTGGCCGCTAGCGATTTGCAGTACTCGGTGAATGCCATGCTGCATGCAAAGCTGCAAAGAGCGGCTCTGGACCATGACAATAGTACGATCGTGTTGGTTCGGTTTTAAGCATCCCGTTTACCTCGCGGGATTCGGCTCCCATTGCCGTTTCCAGAATGTGATAGTCTCCGGCGCATGTTGAAAAGTTCGCGTTGTCCCTATCGTGGCTGGCAGTGCCTATGGCTGCTGCTAGTTGTCTGTCTGTTAAATGCTGGCTGCGGTAACGATAGCCAATACGAAGCCCTCTCACCGGGAGCGACTGTCTTGGCCTTTGGCGATAGTGTGACAGCAGGCGTTGGTGCGGCCGCAGGAAAAGACTATCCCAGCCAGCTAGCGGCAAAGACGGGGCTTGTCGTGGTCAACGCGGGAGTGTCGGGAGACACTGCCCGCGCAGCCGGCTCCAGGCTGGCGCCATTGCTGGCCCAGCATGAGCCAGAGCTGGTCATAATCGAACTCGGTGGAAATGATTTTCTACGAAAAACGCCGGCCAGTCAGGTCAAAGAGTTCCTGCGAGATATGATCGTGGAGGCGCAGGAGTCAGGCGCTCAGGTTGTGCTGGTTGCGGTGCCTAGCCTATCGCTGCTGCGCGCCAGCCTCGGTGCGCTGGTCGATTCAGACATCTACGCCCAGCTCAGTGAGGAAGAAGGTGTCATTCTGGTGCCCGATGTGTTCTCTAATGTGCTTTCAGACAGCTCGCTGCGCGCAGATGAAATTCATCCAAACGCGGCGGGCTATGCGCAGCTAGCACAGGGTGTCAACGCGGTGCTGGTTGACAATGGCCTGCTGAGGTAAGCGTGATGGAAGAGCAGCTTAAAAAAGGTAGGTATCGGCACTTTAAGGGAGGTGAGTATGAGGTGCACGGTGTGGCCAGACACTCGGAGACCGATGAACTACTGGTGGTGTACACGCCCTTATATGGCGAGGGCGGCCTTTGGGTGAGACCTTTGACAATGTTCATAGAGACCGTGCAGCACGAGGGGCAAGAGCGTCTTCGCTTTGAGTTGATTGCGCCGTAGGCGGTGCCTGCGGCGCGTGGATAAGGACCAGCGTTATGTCAGCTCAGCGACCGAACACCGTGACCGTGTAGTCGTTGATATTGACCTCCGTATTGTCATCGTTGTCCTTGCGTTCGCAGAGCACCTCAATCTGGGTCAGGGAACGGATTTCCCTGGTCCCTGAACTTTTGCCCACCCAGTTAAAACAGAATGAATAGATTGTATTGTTCGCATTTTCGTTGGGCTTCAATGAACCAGGGATTGCTACCTCGCTATCGATGTCTACCTGGCATTCCAGTTCCTGGAAATTCTCGTCCTCTACCTTGGCGCAAAACTGTACGACGATGTCCTGATCGCCCAACAATGGCGCAAAAAAGTCCGAGACTGGCATCAGCATGCCGGCGTCGCTGGGCTGCAAGGATAAGCACTTGTTTTCTTTGTTGTTCGGATCCTCCACGCAGGTTGTGCCGATAATGCGTTTCGGAATAATGAGAAATTCCGTCGTCTGGGCCTGTGCGCTGGCAAATGCTGAGCAGAACATGAGTAGGGTGCCGAGTGCAGCGCCCGCAGTAAGAGAAATGGGTTTACAGAGCATTGCGAATCTTTTCATTGTCTAAGGCTCCTTCAGAAACGTCACGGTTTGCATTCGAGCACAACCACTGACCTTCTTATAGATCATAACGCAAGGTATCTCAACCGTGTTGGGGGGTTTCGTACGCAAGGCTGATCGATCAGCCTTCGGTAAAAGTTCGATCTGCGGCAAAAATGTAGATATTAAACCCCATAGCGCGCCGTGGCTGTTATCTGGGTATTGCAGCGAGAACCATTAATGCGGTTTGCCACCAGACACCAGACACCAGACACCTTCGGCACTTATCTGTCTTATCGATTGCGACTTTGAATCACTGCGTGAATAGAGAGATCATTCGCTGCGGCTACGGTGCTGTAAGGTCGGATACGGCACAACAGAGACTTAATACAAATAATCCGCTGCCTTTTGACGTACTCGCTTGGACGCATCGGTTTCTAAAAGCTGTTGCAGTGCGAGCCTGTTCTCAGGGTAGCCCTCAAGATTTTGACCCAGTAGCACAACCATGTTGTAACGGGTGCGCTCATCCTGTTCTTTGCTCAGTGATGACCGGGTCCAGGCAAGCGCATCTTCGGGTGGCTTTTCCAAGCTGGCAAGTGCTTCTACCATCGACGCCTTCGCTGGCCCGCTGGGTTCTTGCTGCACGCGATTCATCAGCTGAGGCCCTACCTCGTTGGCTCCGAGGGTGGACAGGGTTTTTGCCGCCGCACCGCGCACTTGCGAGGAAGGGTCTTCCAGAAAAGGCAGTAGATCTTGTTGCAGAGACGGATCCGGATCTTTGGTATTGCCCAGCGCATATAGAAAGACCGTGCGTTCGCTTGGTAGGGATGCACTCTGCGCGCTTGCCAACAGGTCGTTTCGCAGCGCGCTGTAACTACCGGGCTCGCTCTCACGGAGTTCATCGCCCAGGCTGCCGATAGCCAGCGCTGCGGTGCCGGGCAGGTCCCTGCGCTGCGTATCCGCTAAATTGCTGCGAGCGAGATTCCAGAGTGAGTTCAGCGTATCCGCTGTGGGATTTGCCACCCCAGCAAGCGCAACAATGGCTCGTATCGCATCCTCAGGCGGCCACGCTGGATCCAAGGCGATGATATTTAGAGTCGACTGCGCCGCGGGTGTGCCCGCCAGCTCGAATGCCAGATAGAGGTCTGCCCTGGTATGAGTGGTCAGATCTTCTAATCGCATAATGTCTAGCAGCATCGAGGGAAGTTCGTCATTGCTCAGCAAGAGATCGCGCACTTGGTAAATCAGTGTGTTCCGGCCCTCTTGCGCGTCGTTGAGCTGGGAAATGGTCGCCTCAAGTCTGCCGGTCGCTTGCTCGAGAGATAATGCCAGCAGTTCTGCATCCAGGTCCTCGGGCTCAGTCTGTGCAGGCGTTGCTGTAAACGCCCATTGCTCCGTATCGCCAGGAGTTGCAGCCTCGAGCAGGGCGATTCTCGCGGTATTTTCTACCCGGGTAGGCGGTGCTCCCGCTTGGTCAGTCACCAGGACTTCCTGCAGCACCATAGAGGTAATCCAATCATTTTGCGGATCGACGTCAATGGACTCGCGGGATTCTACATTGGAGGGGGCTGCAAACTGTGGGTCCGAGAGATAACGGAGCTTTTGCTTCACCAGCGTTTGAGCTGAAGTGCGCGAGTAGCTGGCTGCGTATTTGCCTGAGGCATTGGTCTCGAGCGTCTCCCAACGGTCTCCATTGTTTAATACGGCTTGAAACATACCGATGAGGTTTTGCAGGACGTCGCGATGTTCAGCTGCCATTTCGGCGGGAAACTCAAAGTTCAGTGGTTGCCCTTGCGGACTGAATATCACTCTAAAGGGGAGCTGCAAGGCACGATTGACTGCGGGGTCGCTTGCACCACTGATGCTGAGCTGAAACTGGCTGAAACGCATACCGCTGGTAATGGTCTCAGGCTCCACGGACAGTGTTTCTTGATCGAGAATCGCAGCGATGGATAGCGTCATGGCCTGGCCGCCAGTACCGGCCATGGACATCTCAAAATCGGATTCAACCTCAACCTGGTACTGTTGCCTATGGCCTTCCCGCCAGGTGAGCTCTAGCGCATCCTCTGAGATGGGTGATGTTGGAGATAAAGAGGGCCGGTAGTCCCCTCGCCAAACCCATGTCACGGCGCCTAGCACCACTATAACAAGGGCGGCTACAGCCGCCCTGCGCCATTCGGGTGAACTCACTACTGTGAATATTCCGGGGTACCGTCCGGCAGCGTAATCACGCTGAGAGGTCGCGACACCTCAAGCAGGGTGTCGGTCTTTTGATAGGCCGTGTACTGAGCTAGCGTAAAGGGGTATTTGATCGTCGCCAGGCCGGGGCAGAATCCGGGGATGATACCCCAGCTGCACTTTTCCACTGTCGGCACCTTCACTGCGACGAACACAGACAGTGCGCCCCTGGCGCCGATAATGTCGTTTATCAGCTGCAGGCGCGGCACAAATACGATTTGTGACAAGTCGTCGATGACATTAATCGATGCCCCACCGCGAATTCTGAATGTCTCCTGGAACAAGGTGAGGGAACCTTCGATTCCCACATCCGCTACACCTACGGTGACAGCAGCAGTAGCGCCAGCTTTCACATTGGCGAAGGGCGCCATCTCCAGGTTAAGACCGTTGGCAGCCTCCGGGCCAAAGATGATGCTGTATTCCGTGCCAAGATTGCCCGTCAGCTTGGCGTTTAACTTTACCGGCACCGGCCCTACTGTAATGATTCGCTCTCTCGTGCTGGCGAGTTCTTTCGTGAAAAACACCTGTAGCGGCCCCACTGCGCCATCCGGTACGGTGATGAACGTCAGGGACTGACCCAGATGTCGAACATCAATGAAGAAACCCGGTTCCTGTCCTGGAGGTGGGTTGTCTTTTTCAGAGATGGGTAAGACCTGTGCCCTCCCTTCGATAGCAAAAAACTCAAAATCGACACCAAAGGCGGTCACAGGCGTGGCCCCTAGTCCGTCGAGAATGACGCCGCGGTTGTCTGCAGATATGGAGCTTGAGAAGTCGATGCCAAAACCGAAATAGTCGCCGCCCCAAAATGAATCGAAGCCGCTTTCGAACAGGATGGGCTCATCCGACGTACCACCTCCGGGTGGCGGCAGTACCAGTGCCAGCGGCGCGCATGCGCGATTATCTTCTAACTCCTCTTCTTCGATCGCTGGATTGAGAGGGCGGATATCGACACATAACTCTGAAGACAAGGACTGTTGGCTTGCACCGGAAAGGTAACTCTGCAGTGCTGCAATCTCAGCCGCAGATAGGTCAGGTGGTGGTTCAGTAGGAAAGTCTGATAAGAAGCCGGCGCCGCCTGGATTCCTCAAGGCGGTCTCTAGCTCTCTGGCCAGCCCCCCCGGGAAATAAAAGTCGAGATGGGCGAAGCGCGCATCGAACTCGGACAGTGTCACATCCTCGCCTTCATCTCCCTCGGTGCTGAGCTGACCAACTGGCCCGATAGGCAGCCACTCCACCTCGGTGTCGGCACCGGTTTCCGGGTCGACGGCATAGGCATTCATGTAGCGCACTGCTTCGGAGTTCCACAGGTATAGCGGTATTTCCCTGCTGGTGCCGTTATCGGATCGGCTCAGGCGCATGCTCGCGAAGGCTTCCACTTCGATTGGGCTAAACGCGCCATTGATGCTCCAGCTCACCGTGCCTCCGGCATCGGAATTGACCACGCCTTGCTCAGCTTGCTCATCGTAGTCGTATGACTCGCGGTCCAGCAGTATGGCGCTGCGATCAGGTTCCAAGGTCTCAACGATCAGATTGGGTGCTTCAGCCGGTGCAAGGGCTACTACGGCAGCTGTTTCATTATCTGTTTCACTGGTCTCGCCGATGACATCGGCGGCATCGATCAGGGCGCCAATAAAGTATTCACCAGGAATTTCCAATGACGCCGGTACTTCAACTTCAAACGGGTAGCTGCTGCGCCCGGCGATCACGAGGTCCAGGGTGCTGGTGTCCAGCACTAACTGCCTGACGTTGTCCCTGTCCTTGTCAATGGCAAATAACGCTATGGTGACATCCTGAGTGGCTTCTTCGGCATCGATGGTCACAGTGAATTCAAGCGGGTAGCCAATGCGAGGAAATCCACTGTCGATCTCTAGAGATTCTGCGATCAGGTTATTGGTAAATAGAGATTCGAAAGTCCAGAGTCCATCCTCGAATCGCATATCGGCGAAGGTTTCGGTGGTTTTGGTGATGTTCTCTGGCGAGCCTGCAAATTGCTCTAAGACGCGGGCTCGAGACGCGCCGTTTTGCAGGCTGTCTACCCAGAACTCGATACCGGTTTCGGCACCTGCTCTGCCCAGTACATTGCGGAACAGCTGTTCTATAAAACCGCGATCATCCAGAGGGCCGTAGCGATCGGAAAATTCCGGTGCCTCGTTAAAGCGACCCGCAATTTGCGTCAGCGACGAGCCGTCCTCGAAGGTGTTCACCCAGAAATTTAAGCCATCAATTTTGGGTTCACGATCAAAGGCGGCAGAGTACAGCCTGGCGATGGCTCGCACATCATCGACTGTTGCCTCCGCAGCGGCGAGGTAGGGCGATACCGTTAAAACCACTATGGCAAGTATCGACGCCATAGACCTTGACGGTGTTAGTAGACGGTTTAGTGCCATGATGAACGGCTCCTTTTTTAATTTTGAGTTCTGCTAGTATCGAGCCGGCTGCGGGTCAGTCCATTGACCGGCGGTTTTTGTGTACTTTCATTATAACCGTTGAGATCCCAAGCTGGGGGTAAATCGCACTTTTATCAACAAGTGGCGATCGACCGCAGAGAAGGGGCAGCGAAGTTTCGACCGCGTGATGCTGTGCCACGCGTCTGAAAAGATACGTTTAGATACCTGCAAGCGCCGACCGGTAGCGATCGTGCAGAATTTTCACGCGCTTGACGTAGGTTTGGGTCTCCTCATAGGGTGGAATGCCTTGGTGCCGTTCAACTGCCCCTGGGCCTGCGTTATAGGCGGCCGTCGCCAAGGTCGTGTTGCCCCTGTTTTTGTCCAGCAACCATGCCAAGTAGCGAACGCCACCTTGAATATTCTGGTCGGGTGACAGTGCATCCCCGACTCCCATGTCTTTAGCAGTCTCGGGCATGAGCTGCATCAAGCCGAGCGCACCCTTCTTAGATTTGGCCGAGGCTTTGAAGGCAGATTCGGCATGAATGACTGCTCTGATCAGAGCGGGGTCCACGCCGAACTGCTGTGCAGCCAGATTGATCTGGTCTCGATAAGCATTCAATTGCAGCGGCGTGCTATGCCAGTCTACTGTCGAGAACGGGTTACAGGCGTAGCAGGAGGTTCGATAGTGAATCACCTGATAACGTCGATCAGCAGGCGCTTTGTCTGAGAAGGACATAGCGCCGGTACGATCTCGGTACTTGAAAATCTTGATCGAGTTTTCCTGCGCAGTGCCGCCAGAGGACTGAGACGCGCTATCTGCTGCCATCGAGTCCGCACTTGCGGCCATACACAAAACCGTTAGCGCGGCCGCGGCCAGTGTTGTGCCCCTTTTTATTCTCACTCCGCTTATGCCCCAGCTTTGCGTCTAGCGGGATTGTATCCCGCTAGACGTTGGGCTGAACGACGAATTCCGGAAAAAGTGCGGAAATTGAG
>JBCCNJ010000175.1:0-7999 GCA_039025905.1 Pseudomonadota bacterium
CGAGTGTCGAGTGTCGAGTGTCGAGTGTCGAGTGTCGAGTGTCGAGTGTCGAGTGTCGAGCGTCGAGAGTCCTCTTTGCGTTTGTCTGATCAACAAGGAACAAGGAACAAGGAACAAGGAACAAGGCGTTATAGTGCTTAGTACAGCGTTTGTGCGCCTGCTTAACGCGATTGCTATGCATGGTCTTTCCAGCCATGTCAGCCCACACCGCCAGCTCAGCCGTGGGAACGTTTGCCCATGGCCCTTATAGCGCTATGCCTGCAGCACTGCTGACCAAAGAGCAACTGTGTACATCAGCGATTGCCTAGCGCTACTGCGGGCTTGTCGACGCTACGGGGCTATCAAGCGTAGCATCTAGGAATGCTATGCGATGCGGTAGAGCGTTGCTGAACTGATGCAGGGGATGTCAAAGCCAAGCGACACTATCAGTGATCCAAAATCTTCTGTTAGCCGTTCTATGAGCATGTCTCATGTTTTAAGTGGCATGCAACCATGTAAGTTGATGGTCAACTGTTTGCCCAATGCGGCGAAAAGGCATTTACGCCCACGATAAAGGAGTCAGTACGTATGAAATATGAGTTCAACATCAGGCTACTCGTTGCTGCATGCGTTCTCATAATTGCTGGATGTAAAATCGACATAGTTGTACCCGAAGGAGCAACCGTACGGTCTGAATCAGGAACCTATGAATGTGTTGGCCCCAATGTCTGTACGGTAGAAGTGAACGACGTGTTTTTCGAAGAAACTTTTTTTGTGGAAACTGAAGGCGACTTGATTTTCGCTGGCTGGAAGCGAAGAGAGCGCGGACTGTGTGGAGGGCTCACAGGCGTATGCCCCATCTTCACATCGTTGTTTGCAGGTAACGAGGTGTTCGAAGCCTTTCTCGCGTCCGATGAGGCCTTTTTTCTAGAGCCCGACATCGCCTCGTCTGTGGCTACGCTACCCGTTTTGAAAGATACGACCATCTTTGCTGATCGCACAGCGGATAGTATTTCGGACGGCAAGATTTTCGTTGGACGCAACAATAACGGCAGCGTTCGTCGTGGCCTGATTGCGTTTGATCTCAGTGGTATACCTGCAGGTGCTATCGTCAAGTCGGCGGAGCTAACGTTAACTGTGAGCAATGCCCGTCAATCGGGTATTTCAATACGCGCGCATAGATTGACTGCAGATTGGGGAGAGGGCACCACCGCGGGTGGAGGTAGGGGTGACGGACAGTCAAGCCCCGCGATGATGGGTGAGGCCACCTGGGAGGCGCGCTTTTTTAATATGATGCCCTGGAACAACGCAGGTGGTGATTTCAGGACAGCCGCCAGCGCAACGGCCACCGCAGAGGATAGCATCAGCTGGGGGAGCGCAGGTTTAATGGCCGACGTTCAGTTCTGGGTGGACAATCCCAACCGCAACTTCGGTTGGATTTTAATAGGCGATGAGCGAACGCCACAAAGCGTTCAGGGCTTTCACAGCAAAGAATCTCCTATATCTCTAGTGCCCAGACTGATTGTCACCTATGGCGAGCCTGGCGACGAGTAGGCGATGTGGTTGGCTGACAACCTAGCTGCCGATCTGCATTGGCGGGGATGTAGTTCGTGTTCCTGTGTCTTGACTTTCTGCATCGCGTTGGGGCGAGCATTGCTTCAAATCTCTCAGCAAGGCAACAGGGTTGCACCTGCGGCATTCGCAAAAGCGAGCTCGCGCCGTCATATGCAAAATTAGAACATCCACCATCAGGTGAAAATCGAGATCTCTGGGCGCAGGCAGAAAAACTAGCAAGATTGGGTTCGATATAAGCGAACGTAAGCCAAACCCCTGGTGGTTTACGGCCACCTCAGCAGGTGATGAAAAAGTGCACCTTTGGATCGGCGGGTGTATTGTTGACGCAGGTACATTTAAATACCATATCACCACCCTCAGCTGTGACTGCACCACAGTTCACGTTAGGTTTGTTTCCTTCTTTGAGTTTGCACTCCAGATTGGTACCTTTCGCAAGGTTCATGCACTGAAGCACGATATCGGCCTGCGTGTACGGCGGGAGATTCTTGGTTTCATTGCAGGTACCACCTTCACAATTATTATACCAATGTGCGTAAAATGTCTGAGCGCTAGCGGACACTGTTCCAAAGACAACTGAAATTAGCATCGCCAGGTTAAGGCATATCGTTCTAACATGGCAAAACAATCGTGTACCCTCCGCAATGGTGATTAATACACTCTAGTTATGAAGCCAGAGTTTGGCTAGTTCCTCAACAGTTTTTCCCTCCGCCTCGCCAGATGGTCACCGACTTAAATTCGGGATAAACCTGCAGACGCAGTGTGGTGAGACCGTGTAACATCGTTTTGCCTGGACAGTGCTGACTTTGCGATATCTGATAAACGGTGGAGTGTTGGATGCTTCTTATAGCCGAGGCTAATGCTGGATTGCTGCTGCTGTTTGAGTAGTCACGCTAGACCCGTGCTAATTGTGTGAATCAGATTGAGCGTTCACGTCATACTGCTCAAACCACGCCAGAATCGCTGCCACCTTACCAATCAGCTGACTAGGTCGGTTAGCAATGCCGTGGGCGGCCATAGGCATGCGGACCATCGCGGTGTCCACTCCTCTGAGCTTGAGGGCCTGGTAGAACTGTTCCGTTTCCGGCATCGGTGTGCGCAGGTCTTCTTCGCCGGTGAGTAACATGGTTGGCGTGGTGACATTACCCACCAATGAGAGCGGCGAGCGTTGCCAGTAGTTGTCTTGATTTTCCCACGGAAATGACTCAAACCAATACCGGGAAAAGTAGGCCGGATTGTCAGCGGTTAGCACGAAACTGGTCCAATTGATGACTGGTTTGGCGACGACAGCCGCACGATATCGGTTGGTCTTGCCAACGATCCACGCGGTAAGGGTACCGCCGCCGCTGCCACCTGTAACAAACAGGCGTTCAGGATCGACGAAGCCCAACTCGATAGTGGCGTCTACCACCGACATCAGGTCGTCATAATCTTGGCTGGGATAGTTGTGGTGAATTAGATTGCCGAATGCTTCCCCATAGCTGCTGCTGCCGCGCGGATTTGCGTAAACGACCACATAGCCTGCCGCAGCGAATAGCTGAATTTCTGCGGCAAAATGAGGTCCGTAGGCCGCATGGGGGCCGCCATGGATCTCCATAATTAGAGGGTACTTATTTTTCGGGTCGAAACCGGGAGGCTTGGCTATCCACGCTTGAATGTCGAGGTCTCCCACGCTGGATCGCAGCTCCAGTTCCTCTATGGTAGCGAGGTCTCTATGAGCCAGCATGTTGTTGCTGAGCGAGGTGATTTGTTTAGTGTCGTCTCGGCCGCGTCTGCCAACGGAGATATTCGCTGGTGATTCCGTTGTGCCGGACGTAAAAGCAAACACATCCTTGCCACCCACCGCGAAGCTTGCGCCAGTGTAGGGTCGACCGATTGACGTGCCTCCCAGGTCTTCGGCGAGTATCTCCATGTCGCCTCCAAGATCCACCGCAGCCAGCACCGTTTTGCCTTGGTCGTCATACTGGAAAAACACACGACGGCCGTCCGTCGACCACTGTGGATTGCGGATCGAGCGATCTAGATCGGGAAGTAGTTCTCGCCGATCACTGCCGTCGACATTCATAACATACAACCGGTTAATGTTGTAAGCCATCAATGTGTCGTCCCACCCGGTGAATGCCAACCGTTTGCCGTCGGCGGAAATAGCCAGGGAACCGTCTGGTCCTTGGCGGTCAGTCAGCGCCAATATCTCGCCGTTGTCGAGATCTACTCGATAGATGTCTGTGTTGACGACGTTAATCTCCCAATCGGAATTGCGATTGGCGGAGATAAACAACGCATCACTGTCAGCAGCCCAAACTATATTGCCCGAATGATTGAAGTCGCCATTGGTAAGCTGTCGTAGCGAACCTCCATCGGCAGAAACCACGAAAACATGCTGAAATCCGTAGGGCTTTTCACCACTGCCATCGCGGCGATAAGTGGTACGGTCGACGACTACCGGCGGCGGTGCCCACTCTGCCCCTTCGGGTTTTGTCGGCAACTCTCCCATAGTCGGTGGCTCTCGCCTTACTAACATACTGAATGCGAGCCAGCGTCCATCGGGCGACCAACTCAGATTGCCTGGTGCTTCAGGGAGACTCGTAAGCTGTGCTACTTGTCCGGAATCAAGCCAGCTCACGTAGAGCTGTGATGCATCATTTTCCTTTTTGATGTAGGCAACACGATTGCCTGCAGGCGAAAGCGCTGGACTACTCGCGCTCACAGGTCCTGTGGTCACCGGGTGTTGTTGCCCGCTCGCGATATCTATTTGCCATAAGTTGGCCCGTCTCTGATCGTGCATGATGTCCATCGAGTGGCGCGTGTAGACAACACGTTCTCCCGTGCGATCCATTAGAGGATTGCTGGCGTAACTCAGCTGAAAGATGTCTTGCATGGTGAAAGAGTCCTTCTTGGGCGAATCTTCCCCAAGCACTTGCATGCAGCTGAACATCAACGCTAGCGCGACCAGTAGAGTTGTTTGCAAAGACATGGCTATTCCTTAGAAAAACTCGTGGTCCGTCCAATGTAAGCAGACGTCCCGAGATAGAATGGCAGAAGCCGAATTGGTTTTGCGCCAGGGGGTTGAGTCTATAGGATATTTCGCGACTAGAGTGCGTTTTTTTGAGGAAAAGACTAGCAGAACGGATGTCGGCCACCTGACAGGAACAACGGCAGTGAGATAGCATGTTCCAGTTTTGTTTGATGACGCAGATTAGCTAATGAAAGTACGCCTCAATAGAGCCATCACCGTAATTTTGCTCGGTTTAGTAGTCGCTACAGCGAGTCGTGCTGAGGTACAGACGCGTACCGTCAATGACGGCCAGCTGATCATGGAAGATATTCCCTCCATTCCGCTGGATCTGGCGCGCGATCTTGAGCGCTATCAGAACGTACGCGGGGCGTCGTTCACTGGGTGGACCCCGGACTCGAGCAGTATCTACGTCATTACCCGATTCGGTGATGTTGATCAGCTGCACCGCGTCGACAACCCAGCGGGCGCCCGGACCCAGCTAACCTTCTTTGAAGAGCCCATCGGAGCCGTCGCACGACAGCCTGGGAACAGCACTCTGGCGCTCACAATGGACGCTGGCGGCAATGAATTCTCTCAGATCTTTTTGTTCGATCCATTGGGCAAGGATCAGACAGCAATGGTTAGCGATGGTGAGTCACAAAACGGCGCGCCAATCTGGAGCCGTGACGGCAGCATGTTTGCGTTCCGCAGCACACGCCGGAACGGCAAGTCCAACGATATCTGGTTAATGGCTGCGCAGGACGCCAAGAGCGCTCGCATGGTGCTTGAGTCACCCGACGGTACTTATTGGATGCCGAGCGATTTTTCAGCCGATGGCAAGCAGCTGCTGGTACTCAACTATGTTGGCAACTCGGATTCGCGGATCTACCTGCTGGATCTAGAGAGCAGCGAAATGCGTCTACTAGCGGGTGACCCGGACAATCCCGGCGTGAATCTTCCCGTAGGTTTTGACGCCAACGGCGCCGGTTTCTGGTACACCACCGATGCGGCGGGACAGTTTCGGCAGTTGGCCTGGCAGTCATTAAAGCGAGGCGCCACACCTGAGTTCATCACCAGCGATATTCCATGGCATGTTGAAGATGTTGTTTTCAGTGAGAATCGATCGCGCGCCGCCTTCACGGTTAACGAAAACGGCTTCTCCCGCCTCTATCTAATGGACCCCGAAACGCGCGAGGATCGACCTGTATCCGGATTGCCAATGGGTGTGGCGGGTGGGGGCGCATTCAGTCCCGACGGCAAGCGGTTGGCGATAACGATAAATACCCCGCAGACACCTTCGGACACGTTTGTCTTGGACTTACTTGCAGATCCGACAGGACACGGCGAATGGGAGCGCTGGACTTACAGCGAAGTGGGCGGGCTGGACACGGCGACATTCATCGAACCCGAGCTGATCAGCTATCCCACCTTCGACAGCGGCGAGGGCGGGCCTGACGCGATTCCCGCCTGGCTTTACAAGCCGGGCGGCGAAGGTCCCCATCCCGTTGTTATATCTATCCACGGGGGCCCTGAAGCGCAAGCCAGGCCTTATTTTGCGACGACTTATCAAATGTGGTTGCGGAGTCTGGGGGCGGCAGTACTGGTCCCGAATGTGCGAGGCTCTTATGGCTACGGTAAGCACTATCTGAATCTGGATAACGGTTTTTTGCGCGAGGACGCCGTCAAAGATATAGGCGCGTTGCTGGACTGGATAGCCACGCAACCCGAGCTCGATCAAGATCGTGTCGCGGTGTTTGGGGGTAGCTATGGCGGCTATATGGTGCTGGCAAGCGCGGTGCATTACAGTGACCGTTTAAAGGCAGCAGTTGATATCGTGGGGATCAGTAACTTCGTCACCTTTCTCGAAAACACGCAGGATTATCGCCGCGATTCACGCCGCGCCGAGTATGGCGATGAGCGAGAACCAGAAATGCGAGCCTTTCTTGAGCGCATTAGTCCACTCAACAATGCGGAAAAAATCGCCATACCCATGCTGGTCGTGCAGGGCGAAAATGATCCTCGAGTGCCGGTTTCTGAGGCGGTGCAAATCGTGGAAGCACTACGTGAGCAGGGCCAGCCCGTATGGTATATGAACGCACTGAATGAGGGACATGGCTATCGTAAAAAGGAGAACCGCGATATCTTTCAGCAGGTCACTGTGCTGTTTTTTCAGCGCTATTTGCTAGGCGAAGAACCTTAACTGCTCTCCAAGGCCATGGCTGATGGCATGGCACCTTTATACCATCACAACGAACGGAGTTCGTGCCTGACCCTATCCCTACCTCGAGGGGGTCCCCGGAGCATCCACCAACTATTTATAGCAGTTTCGCGTCCCTCTCGCGATGCAGTGACTTAGCACTATGCGAACTTTATCGACTGAGTGAGTGTAAGGTCTTCGTCGACTCGTGATGCCGACAGGCACAGCGTGTTGACCGCTAAGGCATGGTGGTCGTCGGCTGGAAGCCGTGTTGGAATTTAATTAACAGCCGTGTTACTTTAATGGCCGCTGACCGACTAAAAGCAACTACAAGCGGTATACCATGCCGATAACAGCACAGGTATTGAGCACGCCTACCCCAAGGGGTCGCGGTAGACCTGCCACTCGCGACATCTCGGGGGAACAAATCCGCCAGCTTATTCTGGATGCTGCTGCTGTGGTTTATGCCTCACGCGGCTACCACGGTACGAACGTACAACGTATTCTCGATACCGCCCAGGTGTCTCGACCGACTTTTTATCGCTATTTTTCGGGTCGTTACGAGGTACTGGATGTTGTGATCAGTCGGGTGAACAGTGCTCTGCGCGAGTTAGTCGTTGCAGCCGTGTCCGATACGCAGGATGTAAACTTGATACTCGAACGGGTCGTTGATGCTTACTTCACCTGGGGTGATCGAATCGGTGCGATGGCGGGGCCCATCTACCAGGAGATGCACGACCCAGCCTCGCCCGCCAGCGCTCATCGTGAACAAACCTTAAGTGTGCTACTAGGGCTTTTCCTTGAGAGAGCGGACGCGGGTTTGGCAATAATTCGAGAGCCACTGCTGTACGAAGCGGCGATCCAGGTTGTGGAACATCTCGGTCATACGACTTTCTGGCCCACCGAACTTACCGCAGCGCAGACACGCAGTCGCAAGCAGGTGATTTTACGGGCCCTGCGCGGGATGTTGCTCTCTCAGGAATACAGTTCATGAACCACCTCGCCGCGGTTGTACGCACCCGATGGTTACTCGTATGGCTGGGCATTTTCTCGATAGTGGGATGCTCTGGTTCTTCTAACGATTCTAACGGCACCCAGTTGCAGGCTTTAGAGACCGCCTGTGTGGACGCGTCCATGACGCAAAAACAATTTTGTGATTCGCAGTGCGCGCGTTTGCGCGAGAGCAGCTCGGAAACGGCGTGTAGTACAACGTGTGTGGATGAACAAGTAGATCAAGCTGCGCGCTGTGAGAGTGC
>JBCCNJ010000176.1:0-7929 GCA_039025905.1 Pseudomonadota bacterium
CGGCATCCGATCCTTGCGAGCGCTTGGTTGAGCCTTTTTCAAGATTACCCCTGTATGCACCGGTCAAGATGCCCCTCGCCAGAGGCGACCAGGGGGTTACGCCGACGCCTGCTTGAGCGCAATAGGGGATCATCTCGCGCTCCTCCTCCCGGTAGATGAGGTTGTAGTGATTCTGCATGGAGATGAACTGGGTCCAGCCATGAAGCCTGGCCGTGTACTGCAGCTCCGCGAGTTGCCATGCCCACATAGAAGAGGCCCCGAGGTACAGTACTTTCCCCGCCTTGACAACATCGTGCAGCGCTTCGAGGGTTTCTTCTATCGGCACCTCGGCATGCCAGGGCAGGCCGTGTGGATGTCGATGAATAACGAGTTTGTCCAGGTACTCCAGCCCTAGTCGTTGCAAGCTGCGATCAACTCCCTCCAGAATGTGCTTGCGAGACAGGCCCGTCAGGTTTCGGTTCTTACCCATCGGCAGGCCGATTTTAGTCGCAAGCACATACTCTTCTCGCGGCAGAAACTCTCGCAGTAACTTCCCAACGACTTCTTCGCTGGCGCCATCTCCGTAAAAATCCGCGCAGTCGAAATAGAACACACCGCTGTCGATCGCAGTGCGAATAATGTCGCGAGTCTGTTCCAGATTTAGCGTCCAGTCGCCGTGTTGTCCCTGGCCCGGTACACCAAAGTTCATCGTGCCCAAACAAAGGCGCGAAACGAATAAGCCGCTGCTACCCACTTGAGTCGATTCGAGCATGACTCGACTGCCTCCGTTTTTCCAAATCGATCAGTGGTTAGAGGATAGCATTTTGCCCGAATGGACTGGGCCTTCTTTCCTGCTGAGCTTTGACACGTTGCGACCTATGTAGCTCACTTCTGAGTACCGCCTCTGTGAGTTCCTGCGTGCACGAGTACCTGCCTTGGCTGCAGTCTTTACTATGGCCGTTTACGCAGGCTGTGCAGGCGCGGGAGCTTGATGTTCGATTGCCAGTGCGCCGAAGATCAGCGTGATGAGCATAACCAAGGCGGTGGCCAAGAACACCCAGGTGAAGCTACCCGTTCCGACCAGCAGCGTGCTGGAAAGTGACACACCAAACGTGCCGCCCACCAGGCGAGAGGTGGCGGCGATACCGCTGGCCTCACCCTGCTTTTGTACTGGCACGGAGTTGGATACCAGCCGCAATACAGGCACATAACAGAATGGCATCCCTAGGCCCCACCCGACCAAGCCCGGTAGCAGCCACAGGTAGTTGTCCAGGGAAGCCGTAGCGGAGATCCAGAACATAGATGCGGTGGCGATCACCAGCCCCGCCAATACCGGCTTGCGAGCGCCATGCTTGTCGGCAATTTTACCGCAGGGGCCGGTTAGAAATGGAAATCCCGCAACGGGTATCAGTAAGGCGAGGCCGGCCATCAAAGGGCCCATTTTCAAGACGTCCTGCATGTACAAAGCACCGAAAACGACGATGGTGAGTTTGGTGTACTGACCGGTAAACAAGACCAGAGTCGATGCACTGAAGGATACCGAACGAAAAAGATCAACCTCGATCAAAGGGGGTTTGGTTCTGTTTTCGATAATCACAAACAGGAACAGGGCGATAATGCCGCCCAACAACAAGCCAATGATGACTGCCTGGGTCCAGCCCCAGCTTGGACCTTGCATTAAAGCGAAAACAACCATACCCAAGCCCGCGATCAGGGTTAACAGGCCGCCATAGTCGAGCCGAGGTTGTTTAGCCGCAAGTGGCAAGTCTTCCCAGGCTGCGAGCACAACCAGCGCAATCACAATTACGAGTGGGACGTTTATCCAAAATATCCATGGCCAGGAAATGAACTCCACCAGTGCGCCGCCCACGACCGGGCCGATACATAGGAAGGTTGTAGTGATCGCGCCAAAGATGCCGATCGCCATGCCTCGCTGATCCTCTGGGAACACGATACTGATCATCGCGATAGTGGCGGGAAACAACACCGCTGCCCCCAATCCCTGCAAGCCTCGGGCGGCAATCAGCACAGGTCCACTTTCCGCGAAACCGCAAATCAGTGACCCACCGCCAAATACCGCACCGCCAATCAAGACCACGTTGCGAAAGCCGATCCGGTCACCCATCTTGCCGCTGACCGCAGCAAAGGCGGTAAACACGAGAAAGTAGGCGCTGATTACCCAGTGGGCCTGGGTTTGCGTCATGCCAAGGTCGTGCCTCATGGATGGCAGCGCCACACCGACGACAGTTTCATCAAGTAGAAACAGGCCACCGATCGTGCCCATCGCGATCAAAATCCACCACTTTTTGTTTTCTTCCTTGATCATCCACGAGTCCATGGCTGTGCGCGATGGTCTCTGCAGTATATGCCATTCGACCTGGAAGTGATCAGCTAAGGTGGGTATTAACCAGCCAAATACGCCTGCAATACCAGTTTGTCACAAGCTGAAACGCAGCTATGGGTTGGTTTACCCTTCGTAAAATCGGTCCCCAATCAACGATGCGAGCCACTCGCTCTCATTAGCGTTCGACTAGACAGCCACCCGAACAGGAAGTGCACGCGAGGGGCTGATTCGCTGAGGTGGCTATGAGTGGCGGCAGAAAGGGTGTCGCTTACTTGGCTTCGCGCTTGCGTCCCAAGCTTATGTTTATGCAAAATCATGCGAAGTCCTGAAGGCGCAAGAGATGCAAAATGATTAAACGGCAGTTGGAGCGGTCCTATGGCGCGGTATCCCGACTGAATCATTGGGTGATTGCCCTCGCGATGATTGGCATGATCTGTTACGGGCTGTTCATTGTGGAATTTTTGCCCAAAGGCCCGGAAAAATATGCGCAGATACAGACCCACAAGGCGTTGGGGGTTCTGGTCTTGGTCTATGGAGTTTGGCGAGTTTTGTGGCGTTTATTGCGCGGCTTTCCCGAGCCAGCTTCAGCGATGCCTCTGTGGCAGCGTCGACTGTCTGAGTTTACCCACTGGGCGCTCATCGTTGGCATTCTGTTGATGCCCTTAAGTGGCATGACCACGTCCCTATTTGGTGGTCACGATATCAGTATGTTTGGATCGCTTGTGATTCCAGGATTGCCCGTGAATGAGACGGTATCGAAGCTCGCGGCGGACGTACACGCGATTACGGGGAAGGTACTGATTGCAATCATTGCACTGCACGTAGCCGGCGCCCTGAAACACCACCTTATCGATAGAGATGCAACACTTATACGCATGCTGTCAGGCAAAGTGGAACGCTAGCGCAACACAGGTGAGTAGGCTTGCCGTCGCGCTTTAATCGAAACAGTCGGTTTTTGTTTTGAGAAAACACAAAAACTTTTTGCCAAACTTATCGATTCAGCAGGTCCAGTGCTTGCTGCATTCTATCAATCGGTGATTCCATCTCCAGAATACGCTGCATGATATCGCCGTTCATTTGCAGCAAACCAAACAACTCAAACGCGAATTCTGAGGGGGGTTTGTCCTGCCAGTCTGATGAGCTCAATAGCTCTTGCGCTGCTGGCTCATCGTGCGTGATCGCCAGTAAGCGCTGTAGCACTTTCTCTCGCAATTGAAGGGCTTGGGCCGATTCATCGGGGTTAAGCTCTCGATCCTCAAAACACTCGCCTTCGTAGACCATAAATGGCAGCGACTGACGCTCACTGGTGAGTCTGTAACGCCGATCCACATGGACGTTGACTAACATGCGCCCATCTTCCAGCTCCTCTGTCAGCTCACAGCGCCCTGCTGATGCGATGGATACAGGCTTGTAGGTAGCCTGGTTGGAATTCAGCGCTTCGTCCCGGGTTTGACCCTCGGGGCCAGGGCGAACCAGCTTGGTGACGTGACAAACTGCCAGGGGCGTTTCGGTTTCCAGGCAGTATCTCACCAGCTGACGATAGCGAGGCTCGAACACGTGCAGTGGAAAAACCGTGCCCGGAAACGCTACGCAATTTGGTATCGGAAATATGGCTATCGCAGTCATCACATCATCCTGTATCAAATATCTACGGCGGGGCGCCTCGTACGGATGCTTACAGCTCCGAATCGGAGTCGAAAAAACCTGGACGGTCAGACCCCGGCAGCTACAAGCTTGTAGCCGCGATGGCCGCGCGTTGCCTGCTCAGGCCCTGGCGCTGCGAACAGCCTACGCGCAGTTTAATGGGCCTCCCACCTGGCCAAATCTAGCGCGATGTACGCAGGCGCCACAGCGACGCTGTCGAGAGAACCTTCAGCGACGCCCTAGCTTTGGATTGATAAAAAACCCCGGAGTTCACCAGTCAAATGTGGCGCGCTCCGGGGTTGCGTAGGTCTGAGAATTAGCCGGGCATTAGGCGTGATACTTCGCGTAACTGAGATCGAAGCGGTCTGCATTCATCACTTTGGTCCACGCTGCGACAAAATCGGTGATGAACTTGTCTTTGCTGCCATGCTCCGCATAGACCTCAGCCTGGGCGCGCAGTTGTGAATTCGACCCGAAAATGAGGTCAGCACGGCTCGCGCGATACTTCTCCTCGCCGGTTGATCGATCGCGACCGATATACGCTTCTTCGTTGCTATCGGCAGCAACCTCCCATTTTGTGCTCATGTCGAGCAGATTGACAAAGAAGTCATTGCTCAGCACGCCGGGCTGATCTGTCAGAACACCCAGGCCCGTGTTACCGCTAACAGCCCCCAGGGCGCGCAAGCCGCCGACCAGTACGGTCATCTCCGGCATGGAAAGTCCCATGAGATTCGCGCGATCTACGAGCATATCCTCGGTCTTCACATTGGCCTTTGTTCGGAGATAGTTGCGAAAGCCATCGGCGAAGGGCTCTAGTGGCTCGAAACTGTCCGCATCTGTCTGCTCCTCGGTGGCATCCCCCCGGCCGCCCGTGAAGGGCACGTTGACCTCAGCCCCTGCGTCCTGCGCCGCTTTTTCCACCGCTGCAGTGCCCGCGAGCACAATCGCGTCAGCCATCGACATATCGCCACGCAAGCTGTCTATCGTTGCCAATACCGCACTCAGCTCCTCAGGGTCGTTGGCCGCCCACTGATTTTGAGGCGCTAACCGCACGCGTGCACCGTTGGCGCCACCGCGGTGATCCGAGCCGCGATAGGTAGAAGCCGATGCCCAGGCCGCCTTTACAAGCGCAGACACGCTGTGCTCTGAGCCGAGAATCGCTGTCTTAAACTCCACGACCTGTGAGTCAGAAGGCGCTGTACCAGCCGGCACGGGATCTTGCCAGATCAGCTCTTCAGCAGGTACTTCGGGCCCTAGATAGCGAACCTTAGGTCCCATATCTCGATGGCAAAGCTTAAACCAGGCGCGAGCAAAGGCGTCATCGAGTGCAGCCGGTTCGGCGTGGAAGCGTTCGGAGATCTTGCGATAATCCGGATCCATTTTTAGCGCCATATCGGCTGTGGTCATGATCGTGGGCACCTTCTTCGATGGATCTCTCGCATCGGGTGCCATATCCGATTCCTCTGGGTTCACTGGCGTCCACATTTTAGCGCCCGCGGGGCTTTCCGTGAGTTCATAGTCGTATTTGAACAGCAGTCGGAAATAATCGTGACTCCAGCTTGTCGGATTGTTTGACCAGGACCCCTCGATACCCGATGTGGTGATATTGCCTGCATCGATCTCTGCCTGGTCGGTCAGCCAGCCTAGTCCCTGCCTTTGCAACGACTCGCTCTCGGGTGCATCGCTAAAGGTATCGGCTGGCGCGCCACCGTGTGCCTTGCCGAAGGCGTGGCCACCGGCGGTCAAGGCCACGGTCTCTTCATCGTTCATCGCCATTCGAGCAAAGGTTTCGCGCATATCCCGCGCCGACTGCAGCGGATCTGGGTTGCCGCCGGGACCTTCTGGATTAACGTAGATCAAGCCCATCTGAATGGCGGCCAGCGGATTCTCCAATGCCATTTCCTTGTCAGGTTGAATACGTGTTTCGGCCCCTTGATTGACCCAAATGGTTTCCGTACCCCAGTAAACGATTTCGGGCTCAAATACGTCCTGGCGACCGCCGCCGAAGCCAAATACCGGCCCGCCCATGGATTCGATGGCGACGTTGCCCGTCAGAATGAACAGGTCTGCCCAGCTGATGTGCTTGCCGTATTTCTGCTTAATAGGCCATAACAGACGCCGCGCTTTATCGAGGTTGCCGTTGTCTGGCCAGGAGTTCAGCGGGGCAAAGCGCTGTTGACCTGTACCCGCGCCGCCGCGACCGTCGCCGGTGCGATAGGTGCCAGCAGCGTGCCATGCCATGCGGATAAAAAACGGGCCGTAGTGGCCGTAATCTGCAGGCCACCAGGATTGGCTTTCCGTCATCAATGCCGTGAGATCCGCTTTCAATGCGGCATAGTCCAGCTCCTTGAAGGCCGCAGCATAGTCAAAATCGGCGTCCATAGGGCTAGCGCTGCGGCCCTCCTGAGTCAAAACATCCAAATTGACGGTGCTTGGCCACCAATCGTTATTTGTTCTGCCGAAGACCGAGCGAACTTGATCATTGCCTGTGAAAGGGCAGCCATTACCCGCCCCACCTGATTTGTCGTCGATTTGTGCATCTGAGCCCATGGCGTTCTCCTTGAGGTGACAGTAATTAACCATAACATTAGTATGGGATAGGTTTTCAGATTGGTCTAATTGATTAAATTGTTTTGATCGATAGGTTTAATCGAACTATTGCGCTTCAGCGGATGGCGTTGACTGAGAAATCGTTAAAATGCAGCTGTGCTATGGGTCTGAAAGAGCGCGATAAGCAGGGGTTGAGACAAGTGAAAGAAGAAGAGTTCAGAAAACTCTTACTGACGGCTGGGGGCGTCGGAAAACTCATGCAGACCCCCGAAGGAAAAGAATGGCTCGGAAAATTCATGCACACTGCTGAGGGAAAAGAGACTTTTGCAGAGGCGAAACCGCAGAGGATACCGCTCAAGCGGAAGAGGCAGTCTTAACAGATAAGCGCAAGCAAGTTTTTCTGGCGCCTAGTTGGTGAAAATAGCAAAGCAGGTAGTTGCTTTGGCGTGCTCCCACTCGCATACGATCGATTTCTGAAGGCGTTAGCCTTAAGTGGGCGCGCTGAGACGCGCTGTTCCCCATGGACAGAGTACATGCCCTATAGACTCGCTCGCTGGGGAACATCACGGGTGTTGTTTGCATGTAGCTGCTGCGAAGCGGGTTGGTGCATGAGCATATGGCAATTTGCGGCCCTTAGTAGCCGACAGATGCGCCCTCAAAACGACTCTCCGTTGCGCCGATGTAGTAGCCCCCCTCCTGATTCCACATAACACCCTGATAGCCCCCATAAAACCTTTCTGAGCCCACCTCATGACGCATCCGCATCAGATCGCGCACTACCACAGGGCTGAAACCACTTTCGAGGTAGAGTGTGCCAGTGCCGTCCGCGGCAACGCCTTCGGGTGTACTGCTACCGTCGTGAATGATGCGCGGTGCATCACCGGCTTCCTGCGGATTCATGCCAAAGTCGACGATATTCATCAGTACCTGAACATGGCCCTGGGGCTGCATGTAGCCCCCCATCACGCCGTAGCTGAAATAAGGTTTACCCTGTTTCGTCACGAATGCCGGAATGATGGTGTGAAACGGGCGCTTGCCAGGCTCCAGCCGATTGTTGTGATCGGCCTGCAAGGAAAACGCAGCGCCGCGATTTTGCAGCATAAACCCTGCATCTTTGGGTACGACACCGCTGCCCATACCCCAGAAGTTGCTTTGAATCAGCGACACCATGTTGCCGTCTTTGTCCGCCGTCGCAAGGTAGATCGTATCCCCACGGCTGGGCGCATCACCTGCTTCGAATTGTCCGGCGCGCTCGGGGTTGATTAACTTGGCGCGATCACGCGCATAGTCTTTGCTGATCAGAATTTCTACGGGTACATCGGCAAATTCTGGATCGGCGTAGTATTTGGCACGGTCTTCAAACGCCAGTTTCTTTGCTTCAGTAAACAAATGGATATGTTCTTTGCTGCCAA